>JAHEII010000008.1 GCA_024639485.1 Alphaproteobacteria bacterium | reverse complement strand
TGATTGTTCTGAATGCCGCAAATGGTGATGTGTTATGGTCACGTATTGGTAATCCGGAATCAACCCGTGTGCTTGGTGCGTCTTCACCGGCAATAGCAAAAAATGAACTGATCTTTACTGGTAACGATGCCGAAGTATCAGCACTTGATATCAGTCAGGGCGGATTTTTGTGGGGTGATAATCTGGCCAGCTTATTGCCGCGCACAGCTCTTGATCAAATTAATGCCATTGTTGGTCATCCGGTGCATGCTGGCGGCATGGTATATGTTGGCAGTATTTCAGGGCGTTTCGCGGCGTTTAACACTCAAACCGGATCGCCTGTCTGGGAAATGACATTGCCTAGCCACCAGATGCCTTGGATTGCTGGTAAATCCATCTTTGTTGTTAGCACCAAGGGGCGTGTTTATGCACTTCGCCGGACTGATGGGGCGTTACGCTGGATCCAGCCTGCCGGGGGCTATTCCACTGGATGTGAATGTATCGGATGATCCTATCCGCCATCTGGGGCCTATTGTTGCTGGTGGGCAGATTATTGTTGTTGATCAGGATGGGCAGGCTTATTTCCTTGATCCCGATACCGGTGCAATCCATAACAATCTGTCTTTATCGGGTCGTATATCTGCCCCACCGATTGTTTCATCCGGAACATTTATTTTGCTAGATGATTCTGGTCGTCTTTCTGCATATCGCTAGGGCGGCATATCATTATGAATTTTAGTATATCAATTGTTGGTCGTCCGAATGTGGGCAAATCGACGCTGTTTAATCGCCTGACAGGGCGGCAACATGCGATTGTTCATGATCGCCCGGGGGTTACGCGTGACCGCCGTGAGGGGCAGGGAAAACTGGCAGGGCTGGAATTTCATCTGGTTGATACAGCCGGTCTGGAAGAATCCGCCAAAGGTAGCCTAGAAGACCGCATGCGCCGGCAAACCGAATACGCGATTGCCAATAGTGATCTGACCTTGCTGATTTTTGATGCCCGTTCCGGTTTAACCGAAGCCGATATCTTTTTTGCAAAAGCTATTCGGCGTTCCGGTGCATCAGTTCTGGCAGTTGGCAATAAATGCGAAGGCAAAGCCGGTCGTGACGGATTGATGGAAGCATGGCAATTAGGGCTTGATCAACCCATAGGCGTGTCTGCCGCCCATGGTGAGGGGCTTGGTGATTTATATGATGCCATTGTTGATGCGGCGAAAGAGATGGGTAAGCTTGATCTGCTGATGCCGGATTATGCAGACGAAAAAGAAGATGATTTTGACGAAGAAACAGAACTTCCGGATGCCGCCATTACTATGGATGCTGGCAACCAAAGCCTGACAGATATGGATGATGACGCTGATTTAGGCCTTGCGGCTAGCCAAGGGTTAGGCGAGATAGATGATCAGCAGGACACAGGGCCATTGCGGATTGCCATTATCGGCCGCCCCAATATGGGAAAATCAACGCTGGCTAATTATCTGCTTGGTGAAGAACGGGTACTAACCGGCCCCGAAGCAGGCATTACCCGCGATGCGATAGAAATACCGTTTATCTATAAAGAACAGAATATCATGCTTGTCGATACGGCTGGCATGCGCCGTAAAGCCCGTATCGAAGACAAGGTGGAAAAGGCCATGGTGGATGACGCTTTACGCGCTATCCGTTTTGCCCATGTCTGTATTGTCATGATTGATGCCCGTGAAGACATACACCGGCAGGATTTAGCCATTGCACGGCTAGTCGCAGAAGAAGGCCGCGCCATGGTCATTGCCGCCAATATGTGGGATATCACCACCAATAAGCAAGAGCGGCTAAAAGAAATGCGCTATCAGCTGGATCAGTCATTGGGACAGGTAAAAGGCGTTCCGGTAGCAACGATATCCGCGCTGAAAGGCAAAGGTATTGATAAGCTCATGGATCATGTCTTTACCATCTATGATCGCTGGAACTGGCGGATATCAACAGCTGATCTGAATCGCTGGCTGGATATCAAACTGGAAGCCCATCCCCCACCATTAGTGCAGGGCAGGCGGCTTCGTATCCGCTATGCTACCCAGATCAAAACCCGCCCACCAAGTTTTGCGCTTTTTGTTAGCAGACCAGCAGATTTACCAGAACATTATCTGCGTTATCTGGCAGCCGGTTTGCGTGATGATTTCGGGCTGGATGGGTTGCCATTACGCTTATTGATGCGTAAAGGCAATAATCCTTATGTGAATTAACCGGAATTGTTGATCCGGTTATCTATCGCGGAATTTGGCCAGCGTTTAAAATCTGTCCCTGATAGGGGCAATCCGGCTGACACAACTGAACGAAATCACCGGCGATATCTTCGGGGGATGGCAGTGTTGCTTTATCAATTCCCGGAAACGCCTCACCAATCATATTGGTAGCGATGCGACCGGGGCTTAGCATATTGACGCGATGTGTCGTATTTTTAAGCTCCGCTGCCCAGCTTTTGCCAAGCGCGTCTAAACCGGCTTTGCTGGCCGCATAAGGCGACCAGTACGGCATCATGCCGCTTGCCGCACCGGATGTGACCAGTACCGCGCGTCCAGCGTCAGACAGCCGGAATAATGGATCAAGCTGATTGATCATCCGGAATACTGCTGTCAGATTAGTCGCTATCACATCATCCCATATCTGTTCATCCATATGCGCGATAGGGGTTAATGTGCCAAGGATGCCAGCATTCATTATCATGATATCCAGCTTGCCCCAGCGGTCATGGATAGCACTAGCCAGACGCGGTAGAGCAGGTCTGTCATTTAAATCCATCGTCACCAGCGTGGCATTTCCACCTTCGGCTTTAATTGTATCATCCAGTTCTTCCAGCCCAGCTTGCGTTCTGGCGGTAGCAATAATATGTGCGCCTTCGCGGGCTAATGCTATGGCCGCAGCCCGGCCAATGCCGCGTGATGCGCCGGTAACTAATGCTATGCGGTTATTGAGTGATGTCATTTGCTTATTATTCCGTTGGTTGAATGTCCATCACTACGCCCCGGTGCAATCGGGTATTCGCCGGTAAAGCAGGCATCACAATATTGTGGCGCATTGGCATTTCGTCCGGTTTCGTTCAATGCCCGATACAGCCCATCAATGGAAATAAAGGCCAGACTATCAACGCCAATATGTTTGGCAATGGCATCTGTATCCATGCTGGCGGCAATCAGTTTATCACGATCAGGGGTATCAACCCCGTAAAAACAGGGATGTGTTGTTGGTGGGCTGGCGATACGCATATGGACTTCCGATGCACCGGCTTGTCGCATCATATTGACAATCTTGATTGACGTTGTGCCGCGAACAATCGAATCATCAACCAGAATCACGCGCTTGCCAGCAACGGTCATGCTATTGGCATTATGTTTCATTTTAACGCCGGTTTGCCGCCCCAGGTCAGTAGGCTGAATAAATGTCCGGCCGACATAATGGTTACGGATAATGCCGAAATCAAAAGGAATGTTTGTTTCTTCGGCATATCCTAACGCTGCCGGAACACCGGAATCAGGAACCGGAACAATGACATCAGCCTCAATATGGCTTTCTTTTGCCAGTTCATGGCCAATATTTTTCCGCGCACCATATACATGCTGGTTTTCCAGTACGCTGTCCGGTCGGGCAAAATAGACATATTCAAACACACAGAACCGCGATGGTTGTGGGGCTAATGGCTGGGTTGAGGTGATGCCATCCTGATTAATAATAATCATTTCACCGGGTTTGATATCACGAATAAAATCAGCGCCAATAATATCCAGCCCACATGTTTCTGATGCAACAACATAGGCCTCACCAATCTGGCCAAGCACTAATGGCCGCACCCCATGCGGGTCACGCATGGCGATCAATCCTAGCGGCGATAGGCTGACCAGCGAATACGCGCCTTCGACCTGTTTCATGGCATCGACTAGCCGCAACGCCGGATCAGTCTGATGTGAGCGCGCCACCAGATGAATGATGACTTCGGTATCGGTGCTGCTTTGCATTAAACTGCCCGTCTGGATAAGCGATTGCCGTAACCGGTCAGCATTGGTCAGGTTGCCGTTATGGGCGAGCGCAAAGCCGCCAAAAGCAAGCTCTGAGAAAAAGGGCTGAATATTACGGAGCTCAGGTTCACCGGTGGTTGAATAACGGTTATGACCAATAGCCGCATGGCCGATCAGTTTATCCAGATACCCAGAGGCCGCATCAAAGTTTTCACCAACATGACCAAAACCGCGATGGCTATGAAAAATAGTATCATCAAGGCTGACGATGCCTGTGGCTTCCTGGCCGCGATGTTGAAGCGCGTGAAGCCCAAGCGCGGTATGAACGGCGGCTTCGTCTGTTCCATAAACGCCGACAACGGCACATTCTTCTTGAAAGCCGTCAAACGGCATATGTCCATCTTGCGCGCCATCATGTGGCATTATTGTGCTCCATCTGTAATCGTGGGTAGCTCGCCCAGCTCATCAGCTAGCAATGATCCGGTTTTGGATGTTGAAGTGGGGGATGCATTGCTTTCTGTTGGCATATCAATAACATTTTCCGGTACGATATTATCAAGTGGTGCGTCTGGATCAACGCTGGTTTCCGGAATTTTTTCTATAATTTCATCACGAATAGATTCTGGTGTCAGATTGGCCAGAAATATGGTTGTGGTTCGCACGACATCAATCAAAGACGCATCAGGCACCATGCTTGGTAACGCGTCTTCTTTATCGACAGCAAATAAAGCACCCATATAAATCAGCGCGGCAATAACAACCCCACGCGCAACCCCGTAAATAAAACCAAGTGGACGATCAAGAATATTCAGTGTGAAACGCCGCAAAGGAGGGCTGAGGATATTTGACAGAATGTACCAGATAATGGAAATAACAATAAAAGGTGCCGCCCAGCCTAATAAGGTGCGTAAATCATCAGATGCAATATATTCGGTTAGCAATTCAGACGTGGTTTGTTCCAGTAGCCGGGCGCCAATAATGGCTAATATCCAGCCTGCCAGACCAAAGATTTCTCTGATCAACCCACGCAAGCTGGCCATCACGCCGGAAATAACGGCGATAATCACTATCAAAACATCAATCAGATTAAACGGTATACTAATATCCATGTTGATTTGTTTTAACCTATTAACTAGTGGCTCTGCAATGGCTTATCGTGAATTGTCTTTCAAGCCGCCTAATGCGGCGATCAATTGGCCTAAATCTGCTACATAATTAAGCGCGATACCATCTGGTGCGGTCATATCCTTGGCCTTGGCTGGTGGCAGAATCGCCTGATCAAAGCCCAGTTTCGCGGCTTCTTTTAATCGCAAATCCGGATGCGCGACCCGCCGTGTTTCAGCCGCTAATCCAACCTCACCGAAAACCACGCAACTGCGCGGACAGGGAAGATCGCTCATGGATGAAATTAACGCTGCCGCTACCGCCAGATCAGCCGCCGGTTCGGTGATTTTTACGCCGCCAGCTACGTTAAGAAAAATATCCCGTCCAGATAATGGAATGCCGCCACGAGCTTCTAATACCGCCGCAAGCATGGATAGTCGCCCCTGATCCCAGCCAACAACATTACGGCGCGGGTTTGCCATGGTTGATGGGGCAACTAATGCCTGAATTTCAACCAGAATTGGCCGCGTGCCTTCCAGTCCTGCAAAAACCACGGCACCGGATACATTTTCCTGCCGATCCGCAAGGAACAATTCAGACGGATTGGTGACTTCGGCCAGCCCGCTTCCCTTCATTTCAAATACGCCAATCTCATCAGTGGGGCCAAAGCGGTTTTTGATACAGCGCAAGATACGGAAATGATGACTACGGTCGCCTTCAAAATGAAGAACCGTATCAACCATATGTTCCAGCACTTTGGGGCCCGCAATAGCGCCGTCTTTGGTTACATGGCCAACAATAATAATGGCCGCACCTTTTGACTTTGCCGCCCGGATCAGCTCAAACGCACTGGCGCGAACCTGACTAACCGTTCCGGGGCTGGATTCGATTGATGGCAGGAACATGGTTTGAATAGAATCTATAACGGCTACGGCAACTGGCTGTGCGGTATGAAGCGATGCGGTAATATCGGCCGCATTGGTGCTGGTGGCCAGGCCAAGTGGCATATCGTTAGTGGCCAGCCCCAGACGGCTTCCACGCATGCGGATTTGTTCTACTGATTCTTCGCCGCTAAAATAGGCGGCTTCATGACCACTGACGGCCATTTTACATAAAGTCTGCAATAGCAATGTTGACTTGCCAATGCCGGGGTCACCACCGATTAAAGTGGCTGACCCGGGAACCAGACCGCCGCCCAGCACTCTATCTACTTCGGGAATACCTGTGCTTATGCGTGGTGGCGGCGCGGTGTCACCGACCAGTTTATGCATATTGATCTGGCTTCCTCTGGCTTTGCCAGCTGCCCCGGGGGTGGCGGTCACTGTTTCTTCGGTAATGCTGTTCCAGCTGTTGCACTGGCTACATTTGCCAGACCATTTGCCATGGACAGCACCACATTCCTGACAGATAAATTGCGATTTGCTACGCGCCATTAGATGCTTTCCGCATACTTGGTTAATGGCCCCGTGGGTAGACCATTAACAAATTGATGAACAACCGGATGATCGACGACGTCCATTTCCTTAACGCTACCCTGCCAGATAATATGTCCATCATGGATCATGGCCACATAATCGGCTATTTGCCTGACTGAATTCATGTCATGGCTAATGGTCATGGCGGTTGCGCCTAGCCGGTCAACTGCGTTTCGGATCAACCGGTTAATCACGCCGCTAGTAATCGGATCAAGTCCGGATGTGGGCTCATCAAAAAACAGAATGCCGGGTTTGTCGGCAATAGCTCTGGCTAGTCCGACCCGTTTTTGCATCCCGCCAGATAATTCCGCCGGATACAAATCAAGCACCCGTTCTTCTAACAGAACATCGGCCAGAGTTTCTTTGGCTATCAGTCGTAATTCAGCGGTGCTCATGGAGTTTTTCTGACGATAGCGGAACATGATATTTTCCCAGACAGGGAGCGAATCAAATAACGCGCCACCTTGAAAAAGCATGCCGAATTTCCGCAATACGTCTTCTCTGGTGCGGCGACTGGCGCCCACGGTTTCAATGTCTTCTACCATAACCGAGCCGCTATCCGGTTTGATCAGCCCGAGAATACATTTCAACAACACCGATTTACCTGTGCCGGATGCGCCAATGATGGCAACGGATTGACCATTGGGAACATCCAGATCAATGCCCTGCAAGACATGTTTGCTACCAAAGCTTTTGCGCAAATTGCGGATTTTGATTTTTATATCGTTCATCACATCACCGCACAAAGGCAAAGCCGGTTATCATAAAATCAAAGATCAATATCAGAATGGCCGAATACACCACGGCATTAGTGGTGGCACGTCCCACACCTTCTGCGCCACGGCCAGAATGATAGCCAAAATAGCACCCCATGATGGCAACAACAAACCCGAATACCGCCGCTTTGATCAATCCGATAATGACATCGAATGCTTCCAGAAACTCCATAGTGCCGGATAAATAGACGGATGGCGAGAACCCAAGCTGATAGATGGCAATCACATAGCCGCCAAACACCCCGATAATATCGCCAATAAGAACCAGAAAAGGCAGGCATATCGTACCGGCAATCACGCGCGGGGCAATTAAGTACTGCATGGGGCGCGTGGATAATGTATCCAGCGCATCAATTTGATCGGTGACGCGCATTGTTCCTATTTCGGCGGCCATCGCCGCACCAATCCGGCCAGCGACCATTAATCCGGCCAGAACAGGGCCTAATTCTCTGGTGATGATCAGCACGACAACCGTGGCAACCGATGTTTCGCCCTCAGCAGAAAAGCGTTCGGTTCCGGTATAGCTCTGAAGCGCAATGACCATACCGGAAAACATGGTAGTAAGCCCGACCACAGGCAGGGAATAATATCCAATATCAATCATTTGCCGCAAAATCTGGCGACCATACCATGGCGGCCTTACCAACCAGAATAATGCTTGCCCGATAAATATACTTAGCCGTCCTATTTCGGCCAGCATGGATAGCGCGGCTCTACCGGGGATTTGCAACACTTGCATAGCTGGCCTTTCTTTTATTCGGTCTTATTTTGCGCTTTATTCGTGCTTTATTCAGACAACAAGTCTAGCATATTTATCAGACATAAGCACGCGTTGCCCGAAGCCGAATGGATGTTAGAATATCATAACAAATGGTATCACTTAATAAAGCCATAACATTAGCGTCATGATCTGGTGAGAGAATAGTAACATAATCCAGCATGCCCAGCATGCCTTCTGGCCAGTCAGTGATATCAATCACATGTGTATCCATTGATACCCGACCTAGCATAGGAGCGGCTAACGCATTATGGCGAACATGCCCCTGATTGCTGAGCTGTCGCCTTATGCCATCCGCATAACCGCCAGCAATGGTTGCTAGCACAGAATCGCGGGTTAATTGATGGGTGGCGTTATAGCCGACATATTCGCCGGCCTTTGCCTGTCTGATCTGAAGCACTCTGGCTTTAAGCGTCAGAGCAGGGGTAAAGCCATTTGCCGGAACGGGGGGATATCCATATAGTGCAATCCCCGGCCTTACCATATCAAGATGAAAATCATCCCCACGCAGAATACCGCCAGAGGCAGCCATACTAGCCGGAATATCAGGCATCATGGCGGCCGCGCCTTTAAACCGGTCAAGCTGGGTATTGCTGATAGCGCTATCCGGATCATCGGCGCTGGATAAATGGGAATAGATCAGCGATATATGACTGCTTTGCCGACATTTCTCAGCTGTATCCGGTGTGAGCCAGCGCCAATCAATGCCTAATCTGTTCATGCCGGTATCTAGCTGAAGCATGGTTTCAGCCAAGCCCGTACCACCAGATAAACGGGGCAATAATTCCAATTGCTGGGGATCATTGATGCTGGGGATCAGGTCATATTCTCTGATTATATCCAGATCGCCTGCGAATAAACCGTCAAAATAGCCAATACGGGCATCACCAACATGCGGCCGGATCAATGCGGCTTCATCGGCACTGGCGGTGAAAAAAACTTGGCAGCCAGCCGCATAAAGCGCAGCGGCAACCGCCTCTGCGCCATGACCATAACCATCGGCCTTAACAACAGCGGCGGTGGTCGCGTGGCCGGACAGATCATGACAACTGCGCCAGTTACCAACAATGGCATTGAGGTTTATTTCCGCAATAAGTCGGTCAAATATAGCCATGATATCCTAAAAACGTTCAGGCAGATGATCATCGGCAATGGCATCAACAAATTTGGTGAATTTACCAATAAAGTTGGGGTTGATCACGCCGGTGCTACCATGGCGTTGCTTGGCAATAATAACTTCGGCTTTACCTTGGGCTTTTTCTGATTTTTCCAGCCAGCGGCTATGTCTGGTTTGAAAATGTTCGGATGATTCTTCGGCTTTCTGTTCCGGTTCGCTTTTGCTTAGATAATATTCTTCGCGATAAACAAACATCACCACATCGGCATCCTGCTCAATAGAACCGGATTCGCGTAAATCGGACAGATTGGGGCGCTTGTCTTCGCGTTGTTCCACCGCGCGTGATAGCTGCGACAAAGCCAGAACAGGGATTTGCAATTCTTTTGCTATGTTTTTCAGCGTCCGGCTAATGGTTGATATTTCCTGCACCCGATTTTCCGCCCGTGTTCCCATCGGTGCAGAAAGCAATTGCAGATAATCAACAACAATCAACCCCAGCCCATGGGTACGCTTCAGCCGTCTTGCCCGTGATGCCAGTTGCGATACCGATAGCCCCGGCGTATCATCAATAAAGAAAGGCGCATTTTCAATCGCATCGCTGGTTTTAACAACATTGGTGAACTGATCTGCATTAACCTTACCTAGCCGCAATTCATCAGACGGAATGCCGGTTTCGCTGGATAATATCCGGTTAGCCAGCTGATCCGCCGACATTTCCAGAGAGAAAAACGCCACATGTTGCGGTTTTTCATCGGTTCTGTTAGTGGTGGCCGCATGGAAAGCGATATTGGTGGCAAGCGCGGTTTTCCCCATACCCGGACGGCCGGCCAGTATGATCAGATCAGACGGTTGCAAGCCGCCAAGCATATTGTTTAATCCGGTTAATCCCGTCCCAACACCGGATATATGGCCAGAGTTTTTATAGGCGGCCTCGGCACGATCAATAGCTGACCGTAAAGCGTGAGTAAGCGGCACTAATCCGGATGTGACCTTATCATTTTCGGCCAGCTCGAACAATTGCTGTTCGGTTTCCTCAATCAGACTTTCGGCGTTTTGTTCCATGCTTGCCGTGCGGGAACGGCTGATTGTGTCATCAGATATTAATATCAGCCGCCGCCGCAGAAAACATTGATAGATATCTTCGGCATAAAATTTGGCATCGGATAATGATGTTACATTTTCAATCAATTCCCGCAGATAGGATTCAATATCAATTTCGGCAAAATTGGCATCACCGATAAAATAGCTTTTTAATGTCACCGGATTGGCTAGCTGGCCATTTGAATACAGTTTTCTGGTTGCGGCAAATATCCGGCCATTTAACGGATTGAAAAAATGCGCTTCGTCCAGATTATCATCAATGTTATCAAAAATATGATTGTCGCTGAGTAAAGCGCCCAATAAATCCTGCTCTGCCTCAATATTCTGGGGCAGGCCGGGGGCAGGTTTGGTGGCATCGAGGCCAGACTGTATGTAACCGTCACTCATGATGTATATACCATGCCCTAAAAGAAACAGGCGAGCATGGTAAACATGGCCCGCCTGTTCTGTGAGTTATGTGGATAGTGGGGATAACTTACGCGTCGGCGTTTTCATCTGCAACATCATCGGTGCTATCTGCATCAGCATTTGCACCAGCATCGTTGCTTGCACTATCGTCACGACCTGTTGTGTCCTGTTCGTCTTCGGCATCGAATTCTGCCATGCGCTTTTCAGCGGCTTTGGCAGCTTCTGCTGCTTCCAGACGTTCACGTTCCGCCACATCATTAACGATAGCCCGACCAAGTTTGATCTGTTCTTCGGCTTCGTCCTTACTGCGGGCAATATTGACGGTAACTTCAACAGATACTTCGGGGTGCAGGATAACGTTAACCGGCATGAGCCCAAGCGTTTTAATTGCTGTATTCAGATCAACCTGATTCTTGGAAACAGTATATCCCTGTGCAGTAACGCCTTCGGCGATATCACGGCTGGTTACTGAACCATAAAGCTGACCCATTTCACTGGCCGCTCTAATCAGGCTGACGCTAAGGTTTTCCATCTTTTTGGCAATGCCTTCAGCTTCTGATTTGCGGGTCAGGTTATCGGCTTCACGCTGGACGCGTTCGCTTTCGAAACGTTCCATATTGGCTTTGGTTGCACGCAATGCTTTTCCCGTAGGAAGCAGAAAATTCCGTGCATAACCGGGTTTTACTTTAACCAGATCACCCATCTGGCCAAGGTTTTCAACACGTTCTAGAAGAATGATATCCATAATCTGTCCCCCTAGGCTACAACAAACGGCATCAGCGCCAGATGACGGGCACGTTTGATGGCGGTTGTAAGTTCACGTTGCTTTTTCGCAGATACCGCAGAAATACGACTAGGAACAATCTTGCCACGTTCAGTTGTGTAACGTTGCAATAGCTTTGTGTCCTTATAATCGATCTTAGGTGCGCTAGGATGCGAGAATGGGCAGGATTTCCGGCGCCGCGATGATGAGCGACGAGCGGAAGGTCTGGTAATTTCAAGTTGAGCCATGATCTTTTCCTCTCAATAAATATGCTCAGGAAGCGGAAGCGTCGCTGGTATCGCTACCGGAACGCTCTGATTTGTTTTGCATCATGATAGATGGTTCGGGATCCACTGCCTCGATAGCAAGAATGAGCGAACGCAAAATATCTTCATGCAATCCCAACCGACGGTCAAATTCGGCAACCGTGTCAGAATCAGCTTCAAAATTGAGCATAGTATAATGCCCTTTGCGGTTTTTCTTGATTTTATATGCCATGGTTTTCAAGCCCCAGTATTCCTGCTTGACCACTGAACCTTTGTTGTCAGTAATGATGGCACAAAATTCGTTGGTAATGTTTTCGACCTGCGCATTAGACAGGTCTTGACGTATAATAAATACGCATTCGTACAGTTGCATGTCGTTCCCCTTCTGGATCATGCCATATCCATACAAACCGGATATGTGAGCCAATAACTTAATCTAAGCTATTAGCAAGAGGTTATAAGCAAAATTGCTTGATGAGTGGGTGTATATCACATTACGCCATTCATGCAAGCCACTATTCCCTATGCCTAGATATTATCTTGGCCTAGGTATTATCTTGGCTTAGATATTATCTTGCCGTTATATTATGATGTGCATGCAATTAATTATGTTTAAAAATAGAAGCGTTAGACTTGATATTATGCGCTGTCCGGTGTAGCCATATGGCATCTAATAAATACCTCTAATCAGGATGATAATATGATCAAAGGTCTTATTGCACCGGTGCTGACACCGTTTAATGATGACATGTCCGTGGCGCATGATCTGTTTATTGCCCATTCCAGATGGCTTCTGGAAGAAGGCGGGTGTTCCGGACTAGCGCCTTTTGGCACAACTGGTGAGGCATTGTCCGTTGGCATAGAAGAACGGATTACAGCATTGGAAGCGCTCATTAAAAGCGGCATTGATCCGGCGGTTATGATCCCCGGAACCGGATTGACAAACTTGCCTGATACGGCACGGCTCACCCGTCACGCGGTGGATCAGGGCTGTCTGGGCGCTATGATTTTGCCGCCATTCTATTTTAAGGGCGTGTCGGATGACGGGATATACAATTACTACAAAGAATTGATCCGGATGGTTGATCATCCTGATTTGCGGATTTATCTGTATCATATTCCGCAAGTAGCCAATGTCGGGTTAAGCATTGATCTGGTCAGGCGGCTTTATGCAGATTTCCCTGAGGTGGTCGGCATAAAGGATTCGTCCGGTGACTGGGATAATACTACAGCGTTGCTAGATATTGACGGGCTGATTGTTTATCCGGGTGCAGAATTGCCGGTGATTGAGGCTATTCGTCGCGGTGCGCCGGGCTGTATATCCGCTACTGCCAATCTGAATGGGGTCGGTATTGATGAAGTGATCCAGCTTTGCCATCAGGGGGAATACGCCGCTGCCGAAGAAAAACATAGTAAAGTCAAGGCAATCAGATTGCTTTTTCAGGATTACGCGCCAATACCGGCACAGAAAGCATTGCTGGCCAGATGGTCTGGTGATGCGCGATGGTCAAATTTGCGTTCACCATTGATTCCGGCAGCAAGTGATAGTATTGATGCCTTAGAAAAAGCATTAATCGAACAACATGGTTTCGGTGGTCAGCATAAAACAGTAAAACAGTAAACCGTGTAAGAGGTGAATGGATAATTAGGGGGGGATAAGTTTATAATGTCATCATATTTGATGGAATATCTGCCAATTGTTGTTTTTCTGGCAATAGCTATCGGGCTATCAGCGGCGTTTGTCATTGGTTCTGTTATTGTCGGAGCGCAACGTCCTGATCCTGAAAAACTCAGCGCTTATGAATGTGGATTTGAAGCATTTGATGATTCACGCAGCCGATTTGATATCCGGTTCTACCTTGTTGCTATTCTTTTTATCATTTTTGATCTCGAAGTCGCCTTTCTTTTCCCGTGGGCGGTATCGTTAGGGGATATCGGGGCTTTCGGGTTCTGGTCTATGTTTGTGTTTCTGGTCGTGTTAACGATTGGTTTTGTTTATGAGTGGAAAAAAGGAGCCCTTGACTGGGATTAAACTATGGATGATCTAAGTCTTATGCCAAATAAACCCATTCCGCCCGGTAAGGATCAGGATGCTATTCTTGGTGCTGTCGCTGATGAAATTGCTAATCGCGGTTTTGTGGTAGCACAGGCCGATAAGCTGTTTAACTGGGCGCGCAGTGGCTCATTATGGCCAATGACATTTGGTCTGGCCTGTTGCGCGGTGGAAATGATCCATTCGGCGGCTTCACGTTATGACACAGATCGTTATGGGATGTTATTCCGGCCTAGCCCGCGTCAATCCGATGTGATGATTGTTGCTGGTACCCTAACCAATAAAATGGCACCTGCCTTACGCAAGGTTTATGATCAGATGGCTGAACCACGCTGGGTTCTGTCTATGGGATCATGTGCAAATGGCGGTGGTTATTATCATTATTCTTATGCGGTTGTGCGTGGTTGTGACCGGATTGTTCCGGTTGATGTTTATGTCCCCGGATGCCCACCCACGGCTGAGGCATTGATCTATGGATTGCTTCAGTTGCAAAAGAAAATCAAAAGAACCGCTACTATCGCTCGCTAGGATTATCTCTTATTATGCCCTCCCTGCCTAAACATTCCCTGCCCAAAGACTCATTGAGGCAGGCCGAAACTGTCGAAGAATGGAAGCAGCATTTTGCTGTTGCTTTGCGGAAATCAACAGAAGACATTACGGTTTTCCGTGGTGAGCTATCTGTTCATATCGAACTGGATCAGTTGATTGCGGTTCTCACCCGACTGAAAGACGAAACAGGCGGTGCGTTTACCCAGCTTTCGGATATCACGGCTGTTGATTATCCTGAACGAACCCCGCGATTTGATCTGATATACCAGCTGTTAAGCGTTACCCTTAATCAGCGTATCCGTCTGGTTGTACCGATTGCCGAAGATGCTGTTGCGCCTTCGGTGACGGCTTTGTTTGGATGTGCTGACTGGGCAGAGCGTGAAATTTGGGACATGTTCGGCATTTTCTTCAATGATCATGGTGATTTGCGGCGGCTTCTGACCGATTATGGCTTTGAGGGGCATCCGTTACGGAAAGATTTCCCTCTCACAGGCACGGTTGAGGTGCGTTATGATGATAGCGAACGCCGGGTTGTCTATGAGCCGGTTCAACTGACACAGGAATATCGTGATTTTGATTATGAAAGTCCGTGGGAAGGGGCGCAAACCTCCATGCGGCAGATTGATCCAAGTATGATCGCCCATGAACCGTCAAGCGATGAGGAACAGAATGACTGATCCAACCATCAAGCCATTAACAATGAATTTCGGCCCTCAGCATCCGGCGGCGCATGGTGTGCTTCGTCTTGTTCTGGAAATGGACGGCGAGGTGATTGAACGCGCTGACCCGCATATTGGGCTTTTGCATCGTGGCACAGAAAAGCTGATTGAACATAAAACCTATCTTCAGGCATTGCCGTATTTTGATCGGCTTGATTATGTATCGCCGATGAATCAGGAACATGCCTTTGCGCTGGCTATTGAAAAAATGCTTCAGGTAGAAGTCCCCCGCCGGGCGCAGTTTATCCGTGTTTTATATTGTGAAATTGGCCGTATTCTGAACCATCTGCTTAATCTGACAACATTTGCGATTGATGTTGGTGCTATGACTCCCTTGTTATGGGGATTTGAAGAACGTGAGCATCTGATGGAGTTTTATGAACGGGCATCCGGTGCGCGGCTTCATGCGGCTTATTTCCGTCCGGGTGGAGTGCATCAGGATTTACCCGATGGACTGCTGGCTGATATTGATAAATGGGCAGAAAAGTTTCCGGCTTTTATCGATGATATGGAAAGCTTGCTGACAGAAAACCGTATCTTTAAACAGCGTACGGTTGATATTGGAATTGTCACGCTTGATGAAGCGCTTGATCTGGGCTTTACAGGGCCTTGTATTCGGGCATCCGGATTACCGTGGGATTTGCGGAAAACACAGCCCTATGATGTTTATGATGAGCTGGAGTTTGATATTCCTACTGGAAAAACCGGTGATTGCTACGCGCGCTATCTGGTGCGGATCGAAGAAATGCGGCAATCTATCAGCATCATTCATCAATGTATTGCCATGATGCCATCAGGGCCGGTGATGGCCGATGATCATAAAGTTACGCCGCCAAAACGTGATGATATGAAAACATCCATGGAAGCACTGATCCATCACTTTAAACTATATACCGAAGGCTTTCATGTGCCAGCGGGATCGACCTATACCGCTGTAGAAGCCCCCAAAGGTGAGTTTGGTGTCTTTCTGGTGGCGGATGGAAGCAATAAACCCTACCGGTGCAAATTGCGCGCGCCCGGATTTTATTTTATGGCCTCAATGGATCAGCTATCGCGCGGACATATGCTAGCAGATTCCGTGGCTATTCTAGGTTCACTTGATGTTGTATTTGGAGAGATTGATCGATGAGTATTTCGCGTCGTATCGCTGATGAACAGCCAGATCATTTCGCATTTTCTGCGGAAAATAAGAAAAAGATCAAGGCTATCATGGCTAAATACCCCAAAGAGCGCAAAGCAAGCGCGGTCCTGCCACTGCTTGATCTGGCTCAGCGTCAGCATGATAACTGGATACCAATGAAGGCCATAGAAGCGATTGCCATTGAATGTGATATGGCAGAAATCCGGGTTCTGGAAGTCGCAACATTTTATACCATGTTCAATCTCAAGCCTGTGGGTAAATATTTTATTCAGGCATGTGGAACAACACCGTGCTGGTTGCGTGGCAGTGATGACGTGATGCGGTGCGTCAAGGACAAGCTTGGCATTACATCAGGTCAGACCAGTGCATGTGGCAAGTTCAGCTTGCTTGAGGTGGAATGTCTGGGGGCATGTGTCAATGCACCAATGGTGCAAATCAATGATGATTACTTTGAAGACCTCGATTACATGAGCATGTCTGATCTGATTGATCGCTTGAATGAGGATGATGTTCCAGCCGCCGGTTCCATTCGTGGCAGACAAGGCTCACAACCGGAACCAGCACCGACTAGCTTGACAAATGTGGTGGATTTTCCGGCATCTTCAGCCAAAACCAGTTCAAAACCAAAGGCAGGCAAGGGAGACGATCATGCTTAAGGATACGGATCGCATTTTCACTAATGTCTATGGCTGGCAAGGCGCTGATCTGACCGCCGCCAAAGCACGTGGTGACTGGGATAATACCAAGGCCTTGATCAAGCTTGGCCATGATGAGGTGATTGAACGGGTTAAGGCATCTGGCTTGCGTGGACGTGGCGGGGCAGGATTCCCGACCGGGCTGAAATGGTCGTTCATGCCGAAAGAAGTGAAAGATCGCCCACATTATCTGGTGGTTAATGCTGATGAATCCGAACCCGGTACATGCAAGGATAGAGATATTATCCGCCATGAACCACATAAGCTAATCGAAGGCTGTCTAATTGCTGGCTTTGCCATGCGTGCCAATGCTGGATATATTTACATCAGAGGCGAATTTGTCAATGAAGCCAAGGCATTACAGGCCGCTATTGACGAAGCGTATGAAGCAGGATTGCTTGGTAAGAATGCGGCTAAATCCGGATGGGATTTTGATCTATACCTGCATCGTGGTGCTGGCGCTTATATTTGTGGGGAAGAAACCGCATTGATAGAATCTCTTGAGGGTAAAAAAGGCCAGCCACGGTTGAAGCCGCCATTTCCGGCTGGTTCCGGTTTATATGGTTGCCCGACCACGGTGAATAACGTGGAAACGATTGCGGTTGTTCCAACAATTCTGCGCCGTGGGGCAGACTGGTTTTCCGGTCTTGGCCGTGATGGTAATACCGGATCAAAGCTGTTCTGCATTTCGGGACATGTTAATAACCCATGCAATGTCGAAGAAGAAATGGGTATTCCGCTAAAAGACCTGATTGAAAAGCATGCCGGTGGTGTGCGTGGCGGTTGGGACAATTTGCTGGCGGTTATTCCGGGTGGTTCATCCACGCCAATGTTGTCCTGTCTGTTCGGCTTTCAAACTATCAAAATCTATCAATTTGTGACACGGTTCTG
>JAHEII010000153.1 GCA_024639485.1 Alphaproteobacteria bacterium | reverse complement strand
AGCTTCCAGCGTTTAATATATATGGACGATCAGAACAGCCTGGAATCGTTGATCAGATATGTTCTTGCCAATTATTACGCGATAGATCATGCCGAACAGCTGCCAATAGCAGAAGCCGCAGAAAGCCTGCTTTCGCTAGTTGCTGAACGGTTTGCCCATCTGGTGTCCACATGGATGGCCGCCGGATTTGTGCATGGGGTGCTAAATACCGATAATTTCAATGTATCGGGCGAAAGCTTTGATTACGGGCCTTGGCGGTTTCTGCCATTCATGGACCCCGGTTTTACCGCCGCCTATTTTGATCAGCAATCCCGATACTGTTATGGCCGTCAGCCGCAAGCCACGTTCTGGGCATTATGTCGGCTTGCCGATTGTATGGTGCCATTTGTTGCGGTGGAGCGTCTGGAAAAACTGGTACAGCGTTATCAGGATATGCTTGAGCCAGCCATGATAACCGCAACTTGCCGGCGGTTAGGTATCGATGCCAGCTGGGATAGTGCCGGTGAAATGGTGGCCGCCTATATGCAGGCGTTGAAATCCACTCAAGTCGGGTTTGATGAAGCCTGTTTCGACTGGTATGGCGGTGAGGCGGGGGTAATCAAGGCCAAATCACATGCCCGTGGATCAATCTATCAATCCCGTGATTTTGCCAAGGCTTATGATTTATTATCGCAAGCCCCGACAGATGCTGATGCACAGCCAGACCATCGCTATTTTCAGAACGATAATCCCATGCATTTACGTGTTGATCAGGTTGAGGCGATATGGGCACCTATTGCAGCAACAAATGACTGGACGCTGCTTCGGTCGGCTTTGGCGCAAATTCATGACATGTCAGATGCCTATGGATGGCGCCAGAACGCCCCAGACGGCATGTTGTTGTCATCACCTATCCGGCCATAATAAGCTGGCAATGTCCAGGATGTTCACGATATATGGCGATTTAAGGGGTATTTATACCAAGTGGCAGGTTTCTGTTTGTAACCGTTCGCAAAACAAAGTTTGATTCGATGCTTCTGACATGGGGCAGATTAGATAGGTGATTGGTGTGAATGTCACCATAATCAGCAACATCTCTGGCGGCAATGCGGATAATATAATCCTTGGCACCAGCCATCAGAAAACAGGCCAGAACATTAGGGATTTTCATTGCTTCCCGCTCGAATTCAGACAGAATCTGCGCAGACTGGCCATCAAGCGTGACCTGAACCAGTATCGTCACATCAAAGCCCAGTTGCTGGGCGTTGAGTTCCGCATGATATCCTTTGATAATGCCGCTTTTTTCCAGATTAGCCACGCGCCGCAAACAAGCCGATGGTGACAGATTGATTGCGTTGCTTAATTCTACATTACTCAATCGGGCATTTTCCTGCAAAGCCTTGATAATGGCCTGATCTGTCCGGTCAAGGTCTTTAAGTGATATGATTGTTTTATTTTTTGATAATAATGAATAATCTTCCAATTTTTTCCCCATTATTTGAATAATGTTCATATTTAATGCGGATTATTCAAATAAAAAGCAAGGAAATTTAATCAAAAAATAGACTAATATTGATCTACAAATATTAACAATCATACTTTCGAAGGGGGTTCCTGTTATGCGTGTTGGTGTACCTAAGGAAATTAAGAATAATGAGTTTCGTGTTGGTTTGGTTCCTGATTCCGTCAAAGAATTAACAGATCGTGGTCATTCTGTTCTGGTTGAAACAGGTGCCGGTGCCGGTATCGGATCAACTGACGAAGAATATAAGGCCGCTGGCGCAGAAATCGCGCCAGATGCGGCTAGCGTTTTTGCCGGATGCGAGATGATCGTCAAGGTAAAAGAACCGCAGGAAGTCGAATGGAAACAGCTTCGTTCAGATCAGCTTCTGTTCACCTATCTGCATCTGGCACCCGATCCGGCACAGACTATTGGTTTGATGGAATCCGGCTGTACGGCCATTGCTTATGAAACCGTCACCGATAACAATGGCGGATTGCCATTGCTTGCTCCTATGAGTGAGGTCGCTGGCCGTCTGGCCGTAACCGAAGGCGCGTTTTATCTGAAAAAGACAGCTGGCGGCAGAGGCGTTTTGCTTTCTGGCGTTCCAGGCGTTGAGGCCGCAAATGTCGTTATTATCGGCGGCGGTGTTGTTGGTACTAACTCAGCCAAACTGGCGGTAGGCATGGGCGCACGCGTGACCATTCTTGACCGGTCGGTTCCGCGTTTGCGTTATCTGGATGATGTGTTTGATGGCCGTCTGATTACGCGCTATTCAACTGGGCAGGCTATCGAAGAAAGTCTGGCTACTGCTGATCTGGTTATTGGTGCTGTTCTGGTTCCCGGTGCGGCCGCGCCACGTCTTATCCGCCGTGAGCATCTGGGCATGATGCGCAAAGGTTCGGTTCTGGTTGATGTTGCTATTGATCAGGGCGGGTGCTTTGAAACTTCAAAAGCCACCACGCATGAAGACCCGATTTATGATGTTGATGGTGTTGTACATTATTGTGTTGCCAATATGCCGGGTTCTGTTCCACGGACATCCAGCCATGCGCTAAATAACGTGACATTGCCATTTACATTGGCGCTGGCACAGCATGGTGAGAAGGCGCTGGACATGGATAAGCACCTTATGAACGGTCTTAATGTTAAGGGTGGACGCATTGTGCACCCTGCCGTAATTGAGGCTTTGGGCGAAAATCCATCACTTTAATTGGAATTTTTAACATTTTGATCAACAAGGGGCTTGACGTAAAGCCCCTTGTTGACACATAAAGACGCCTTGCAGATGTGTTTTTCGCATCAAATTGAATTATGGGGCTATAGCTCAGCTGGGAGAGCGCCTGCTTTGCACGCAGGAGGTCGTCGGTTCGATCCCGTCTAGCTCCACCATTTCGCCTATTTAGGCTGGAGACGGATATGGCAGTTCCAAAGAGTAAAGTGACGCGTTCCAAGCGTGGTATGCGCCGTTCACATGATTCCATCAGCCATGATGCATATGTAGAAGACAAAACAACTGGTGAATTGCATCGTCCGCATCACATGGACCCAAAAACAGGCATGTATAAAGGCCGGCAGGTTCTTAAAGTAAAAGAACGGCTTTAGTCACTTAATAATCCTCAATGATTTCTTTATCACCCTGCCCAGTCGGTAGGGGTGATATATTATGGCTGGATCAATGGACAAAAAAGAAAAACTGATCAAAAACCCTGTTTATAATATTGGCGATGTTGTTCGTCATAAACATTATCCGTTTCGCGGTGTTGTTTTTGATGTTGATCCAGAGTTTGATAACACCGAAGAATGGTATAATTCCATTCCAGCTGAAATCCGGCCTAGCCGTGAACAGCCTTTTTATCATTTGCTTGCTGAAAACGAAGACAGTTTCTATACCGCGTATGTCAGCCAGCAAAATCTGATACCCGATGCTGATGCAGGGCCAATCGAACATCCGGATATTACCGATATGTTTGATGATTTCGACGGCGACCGGTATACCCCACG
>JAHEII010000144.1 GCA_024639485.1 Alphaproteobacteria bacterium | reverse complement strand
GCCGCAATTCACCGAACGCCGCGCCAACACCCAGACCGGCAAAGCCCATTTCGGTAATTGGCGTATCAACCACACGTTTTGCGCCGAATTCTTCCAGCAAACCTTGAGATACTTTATACGCACCCTGATATTCGCCAACTTCTTCGCCCATCAGAAACACGTTATCATCGCGGCGCATTTCTTCAGCCATCGCATCACGCAAAGCTTCTCTGACCGTGGTTGAAACCATATGACCTGACAAATGTTCACTGGCGGCAACAACCGGAACAGATACCGGATTTGATGCCGGAGCCTGAGTTGGAGCCTGAGTTGGAGTTGGAGTTGGAGTCGCTGCCACCGGAACCGGAGCTGGTGTAGATACAGCAGGACTGGCATCTTCACCTTCCATATCAGCAATAGCAGTCCCAACCGCAATGCCTTCTTCACCTTCGGCGGCATGAAGCGCAGTAATCACGCCATCATCCATTGCTTCGACTTCCATCATGGCCTTATCTGTTTGAATTTCGGCAATCACGTCACCGGAACGCACCGCATCACCGGCTTTAACAAACCATTTAGCCAGCTTTCCTTCGGTCATAGTGGGTGATAACGCGGGCATGGTGATAGAAATGCTCATATCACGCCTCCTTCACGAATAACATCTGTCCATAGCTCTGCTGGATCAGGTTCAGGACTTGCAAGCGCAAAATCAGATGCTTGGGTCACTTCAGCTTTAATCTTTGCATCAATGGCTTTTATCTGTTCATTTTCAACACCATCAGCGATAAGCACCTCACGCAGAGCATCAATCGGATCACGCTGTTTACGCATGGCATCGACTTCTTCTCTGGTGCGATATTTTGCCGGATCAGACATGGAATGGCCGCGATAGCGATAAGTCTGCATTTCCAGAATATATGGGCCTTTACCTTCGCGGCAATAGGCCATGGCTTCGGCGCCAGCCTCACGCACAGCAAGCACATTCATGCCATCCACCTGCATGCCCGGAATACCATAAGCTTTTCCCCGATCAGCAAGCGCACGCCCCGCCGCCGCGCGGCTGACAGACGTTCCCATGCCATATTGATTGTTTTCAATTACAAAAATAACCGGTAATTTCCAGAGCGCGGCCATATTAAAGGTTTCGTAAACCTGCCCCTGATTAATCGCCCCATCCCCCAGATAGGTCAATGATACGCCGCCAGTTTCCCTGTATTTATGCGAAAACGCTAATCCGGCACCAATAGGCACTTGAGCCGCCACAATGCCATGACCACCGTAAAAATGTTTTTCACGGCTGAACATATGCATTGATCCGCCCTTGCCTTTAGAATATCCATCTTTACGGCCGGTTAATTCGGCCATCACACCGTTTGCTGTCATCCCGCAAGCCAGCATATGACCATGATCACGATAGGATGTAATGACGCTATCGCCGTCTCTGGATACGGATTGCATCCCGACAACAATGGCTTCCTGCCCGATATATAAATGGCAAAAACCGCCAATCATGCCCATGCCATATAATTGCCCAGCCTTTTCTTCAAATCGCCGGATCATCAGCATGTCTTCATAAAGCCCTAGTAAAGAATCCGTATCTGGCGTTTCAATAGGAATATTTTTAGGCGGCCGTCCCGGTACACGCCTAACGCTCTTGTTAGTCGCTTTAGTTTTCGGTGATGGCGCTTTATTACCAGATGTGGCAGAACGGGTTTGAGAGCTCTTAGCCATATGCATCCTCCCTAAAGGAAATATATAGCTATTTTTTCAGAAATACTGAAAATTACAAGTCATTTTTTATCGTTGTTTTTATTGAATAAATTATATGTTAACTGTTTTTAGTTAATATACTAATTTACAAATATAACCACTTCATCATCACCGTATAATCCGTTTTTCTTCCGTGCAAGCTCACCCAGAATATCCGGATCAATCGCATCAGATGATAACAAAGCATTTTTCTGGCGCAGATAGGCTTCTTCGATTTTTAAACGGTTCAGTTCAGCCTGTGCAATATTGATTTTTTCGTTAATTGGCCCGATAGATGCCAAACCACGATCCGTGCTGGTCAATTGCAACGCAAAAAACCAAAGCAGTGTTACCATGATAATGTTCAGCGTCATTTGTCCTGATTTACGAAGCCAATACATATATGGATACCTTGTTAGCAATGATATAAACCCATTGAATCAAATCTGCGAATCGCCGTCAAGGCTTATTTTTGATCAAGGGTATATATTCCGGAAATGATGATAAGTAACAGCAAATCTGTTTATTCTGCAATCACAGCCACTTGCAACACGGCATGCATCAATACATTAGCCCCGGCATCAGCCCAGTCTTTGGTGATGTCTTCTGCTTCGTTATGGCTAAGACCATCAACACAAGGGCACATCACCATGGCTGTTGGGGCAACGCGATTTATCCAGCACGCATCATGACCGGCACCGGATATCAAATCACGATGCGAATAGCCCAGCGTGTCTGCGGCGTGGCGAATAGCGGCCACACAATCCGGATCAAATGTCACCGGATCAAACCCGCCTATCTTTTCAAATGCGATCTCAACCCCCATTGATTCCGCAATATGTTTCCCATCAATAGCTAGACGGTTTTCCATATCAGTGATAACCGCAAGATCAGGCGAACGAAAATCAACCGTAAATACCGCTTTATCTGGCACCACATTGGGTGAATTCGGGAATATTTCCATATGTCCGACCGCACCAACGGCATCCGGTTTATGTGACCATGCAATCGCATCGACAGCTTCAATAACCCGCGCCATGGCCAGACCGGCATTTTTCCGCATTGGCATCGGCGTTGATCCGGTATGCGCGGCTTTACCGGTGATGGTCACTTGCGTCCATGATAACCCCTGTCCATGCGTTACGACCCCGATATCCTTGTTTTCGGATTCCAGAATGGGCCCCTGCTCAATATGCAATTCAAAAAATGCATGCATCCGGCGGTCGCCAACATCTTCGTTTCCGCACCAGCCAATACGGTTAAGTTCCGCATCAAAACGCTTGCCATCCGCGTCTTGCTTGGCATAAGCCCAATCCAGAGTATATACCCCAGCAAAAACCCCAGATGCCAGCATGGGCGGGGCAAAGCGTGAGCCTTCTTCGTTGCTCCAGTTTGTGATCACAATCGGATGCTTTGTGCGGATATTCGCGTCATGCATGCTGCGGATTAATTCCAGTCCAGCCAGAACCCCCAGAACCCCATCATATTTGCCACCAGTTGGTTGTGTATCCAGATGTGAGCCGACATAAACTGGCAAGGCGTCAGGGTCTGTCCCTGCATAATGGGCAAACATGTTCCCCATGCGATCCACCCCCATGGTACAGCCTATATCCAGACACCATTTCTGAAACAGATGTCGGGCATCGCTATCCGCATCGGTGAGTGTTTGCCGGTTATTTCCACCAGCAATACCGGGGCCGATTTTTGCCATTTCCATCAAGCTATCCCACAAACGGTCAGCGTTAATACGGATGTTACTATTAGCTTTAGATATCATTGTTTTTTCGGATTCTG
>JAHEII010000138.1 GCA_024639485.1 Alphaproteobacteria bacterium | reverse complement strand
GCCAGATCAATAAGGTCTTTTGCCCAGCTGACCTGAACCTCATGAACCACAGCGCCCGTCCGCCGCAAGGCTTCGATAGATGCCAGCGTTTCTCTGACCACATCGTCTGCCATATCGTAGCATCCCAAGTCGAGGGAATAAGCTATTTTCATACCGGACAGATCAACATCATCTAAAGTGATGTCAGCAACCGGATCCAGCGAATTATGATCTCTATCATCCGGGCCAGACATGATATTGGCCATCAGTGCACAATCAGCGACCGTTCGGGTCATTGGCCCCGGTTTGCTGTAACCATTGAATGAACTTGACCCGATATTGGGAATACGCCCATGCGGTGGCTGATATCCAACAACACCACATTGACTGGCCGGTTGACGGATTGATCCGGTGCTATCACTGCCGGTTGCCAATGTCGTTGCACCCGCCCCAACAGCGGCGGCAGAACCACCTGATGAACCACCCGGTGATATTCCTGATTTCCATGGATTATGTGTCACGCCCCACATGCGCGATTGCGTGGTAAATAACCATGCAAATTCCGGAATTGTTGTTCTGGCAAAAACATTTGCGCCAGCGTCTTGCAGGCGCTGAACATGGGCAGATGTTTGCTGGGCAATATTCTCACTATAAATAAGCGAACCGCTAGTTGTCCGCTTTCCAGCAATATTACAGATATCCTTTACCGCCAGTGGAATACCCTCAAGAGAGCCAATATTAGCGTCTTTTTTCGCGTATAAGGCTTCAGATATTTTTGCTCTTTGTCGCGCCTCATCAAAATAGCAATCGGCAAAGGGATTGACGGTCGCAGAAATGGCGTTCGCGCGATCAATGATAGCATCCAGCAATTCTACTGGTGAAAGTGACCGCTTACGAAAATGATTGATAGCTTCAACCGCTGACATATAACAAAGATCATCACTGCTCATTTTATTCCTCATTTCAATTATCTTAGGTTGTTCCATTATTATCAATTAAAGCACCGGCCGGCTTTCAGGTGTTTGTAACCATGGGCGAGCTTTTTCTAATGCTGTGCCAACACGGAAAACCGTCATATCATCATAAGGTCGCCCGACGATTTGAAGCCCACAAGGCAGACCTGCTTTGGTGATACCGCTTGGCACCGCTAACACTGGGCACCTGCTAAAATGATTGAATAATGCTGTCATTGTAATCTCTGTATCGGTTAGATGGCGCTCGCCTACTAATATCGTATGGGTTTGCCAATGTTCTGCCGGAACCATTGGCGTTGCCACCGTGGGACAAAGGAAAGCATCATATTTTTGAAAAATCGGGCCAAGGATTTGTTGCCAGATATCACCAGATAATGACTTGGATCGTTGCAAATCCTCAGCATTATATTTAAGAGCTGTTTCAAGTAATTCCGGCACATAGTCACTAATCACATCTGAATGATTATCTATGGCGTCCTGCAAAAATCCATGCGCTTCGAATTCCTGCGCGCCATGCGACAACTCAATCATTTCACTCAAGCCGCTCAACGGAACGTCTTCTATTAAAGCACCAGCATCTTTCAAACACTGGAGCGATGTTAAAAACTCATGCTCAACATCACTATCCAGATCATAATGGCCAAGGTCAGTAGAAAAGCCTATTTTCATTCCCGCAATATCCAATGGATGTTCAGGTAATATACATGTATCTGAAAGGGATGTGTGATCCAGCGGATGCATGCCTGACATGACATTTGACATCAAAGCCGTGTCTGCCACCGTTCGTGCCATGGGGCCAATCTGAACATATGGATTAAATGAATTATATGGCGATAGTGGCATGCGGCCATAAGGCGGTTTGTAACCGACAACACCGCATTGGCTGGCCGGTTGCCGAATTGAACCTGCGCTATCGCTTCCTGTTGTTATGGTTGCGGCACCTGCGGCCAGGGCCGCCGCCGACCCTCCTGATGAGCCGCCGGGCGTGATATCAAGTCGCCATGGGTTGCGCGTGACACCCCACATGCGCGAATGGCATGTAAATAACCAGCAGAATTCCGGACAGGTGGTACGGGCAAAAAGATTAGCACCATGTTCCAGCAGACGTTCAATAGACGGATTACTGAACTCATCAATTCGGTCTTTATTGATAAGCGACCCATTTGCTGAACGTCGCCCCTGTATTGGCGTGCTATCTTTAACCGCTAACGGCAAGCCTTCTAGTTGTCCCATTTGCCCATGATAGTTATCGGGATTCTGGTATTTTTTTTCTGACACTTTTGCTGCGTCAAGCGCCTCATCAAAATAGCAGTCGGCAAAAGGATTAATGTTTTCCTGAATGGCTTCAGCCCGATGGATAATGGCACTGATCAGCTCAACAGGTGATAAGGAACGCGCTTGAAATTTTGCCAGTGCCTCGGTTGCTGACATATAGCAAAGATCATCATTATTCATCCTACACTCCTGTTTTTAGGGCGCTGGCAGAACATGAATATTTGATGCCAGAAGACGTTTTGTATAATCATGTTTGGGGTTTGAAAAAATATCTTCTGTGGAACCTTGTTCAACAATTTTACCCTGTAACATAATCACCATTCTATCGCTAATATGACGCACGACATTAAGATTGTGGGTAACGATTAATATTGGCAATTGAAGACTATCTTGAAGCTCTGATAACAGATTGAGGATTTCCCCCTGTATCGAAACATCCAGTCCTGCTGTTGGTTCATCAGCAATGATCATTTTAGGCTGTTGCGCCAATGCTCTTGCAACACATACGCGCCGTGCCTGTCCACCAGAAATCTCATGTGGATAGCGCGAGGCAAACGCCGCAGGAAGGCCAACAAGCAACAGCAATCTTTCCACTTCATTTCGCGTTGATATGTTGCGAGGCGCTCCATGATGCATCGCTTCCCTGATGATGCTTTCTATGGTCATTCTTGGGCTCAAACTGCCAACCGGGTCTTGAAACACTAGGGCGATGTCACGCCGGATAGATGCCAATTCTTTCCGATCCTTGGTCAATGGTGATTTGCCCATAAAAGCAATGCTCCCTGACTGGCAGGAAACAAGCTTTAATATAGACCTGATCAAGGTTGTCTTGCCGGAACCACTCTCACCAACAATTGCCAATGTTTCGCCTTTGAATAAATCAAGAGACACACTGTCAACCGCCGTAATTTCAGCTGGTTTGCTTCGCAAAATCATGTGTTTTAGTTCAAAGGATTTGCGGTATTTAACAACCAAATCCTTGATCTGTAAAATAGGGCCTTCATCAATAGCAATACGTTTCTTGGCCGCCGTTTTCTTTTCTATCTTTTTTTCATGTGGGGCGCTCATAGTGGGTAATTGCCGGCACTTTTCCTTAATATGAGCAGGATCACAGAGCAAAAGATTTTTCGTATACTGGCTTTGGGGATTAACAAAAACCTCTCTTACGACTCCCGCCTCTTGAACTACCCCATTATGTAAAACGACAACATCATCGCAAAGAGAAGTAACAACACCTAAATGATGTGTCACAAAGATCATGGCGCAATCAATCTTTTCCTGCAGCTCTTTAAGCAGCGAGATAATCTCAACTTCTAATGTTGCGTCTA
>JAHEII010000135.1 GCA_024639485.1 Alphaproteobacteria bacterium | reverse complement strand
GAAGACGCGGTTAGCGCTGAGCAATTAGTGCAGTTAAAAAATACGTTTTCCGACTGGGTAGAAGATAGCCGCCAACATGATTCTGCTTACGGAACATTATCAGATGGGCGACCGCGTTTTGATCTGGAACAAGGACATAATGCAGATCAACCTGCTCTCCGGCGGGTAAGTTCACCCGAAGAAATCTCTCCCCATTATTATGATGTTATGGCTGATAGCGGCGTGACCGATGCGGTGGCGGATTTAATTGGGCCTGATGTGAAATTGCATCACTCCAAGATCAATTCAAAACTGCCTAAATCAGCAACAGTCGTCAAATGGCATCAGGATTTTCCCTTCACTCCGCATAGCAATGATGATCTGATCACGGCATTGTTGATGGTTGATGAGGTGACAATGGAAAATGGCCCCCTGGAAGTCTGGCCGGGTACGCATAAAGGCACTATCTATAGTTTATGGCATGAGGGACAATTCACTGGCGCGGTTGATGACGCGGTTACATCTGAAGCGCTGGCAAATCGGATATATTGTACAGGCAAGGCTGGTAGCGTTTGCTTGATGCATACACGGTTATTGCATGGATCATCACAAAATCAATCGAATGCTCCGCGCACTTTATATATCACTGTCTATAGCGCCGCTGATGCCGCGCCATTAACACCTTCCCCTGTTCCGTCAGAACATATGGGGGTGGTGGTACGCGGCACAGATAAAGGCCAGATCAGATCAGTTCCGTTTGATGTGGAACGGCCAGAATTGCCGAAAGGCGCATCTTTCTTTGTACAACAGAAACAACATGAGCCAGATCATGCCTGATAGCCTCTCACCATCTTCGTCTTATGATGCCATCATTATTGGGGGCGGTCACAATGGTCTTGTCTGTGCTAATTATCTGGCACGCGCTGGCAAAAAAGTAGCTGTGCTGGAACGCCGGCATATTGTTGGTGGGGCGGCCGTTACAGAGGATATAGCCGATGGGTTTCGGGCATCTATCTATTCTTATTTAATGAGCTTATTGCATCCGCGCATTATCAATGATTTCAACTTGCGCAAACATGGTCTGGAAATCCTGCCATGCTCGGATATGGTCTCACCGCTTGGTGGTGAGGATTATATTCTGTTTTCGGATAATATGGCCAAAACACAAGCGTCATTTTCGCGTTTTTCTAAAAAAGATGCCGCGATCTATCCCGAATTTGATGCTTATCTGAATGAAGCGGCCAATATCGTTCGCAAATTGCTCTGGGAAACGCCTGTTGATCCCTCAAAACGAAACTGGAAAACGTTTCGGGATAGCGCATCGCTTTTATGGCGGAATCGGAAGATCGGTAATAAAATGTACCGCATTGTCGATATGATGACCATGAGCGCATATGATTTCCTGAGCGAATGGTTCGAAGATGACCGTATCATGGCGGTGATTGCGTATTACGCTTCAATCGGGACATTTGCCGGCCCTAAATCACCCGGATCAGCCTATGTCATCATGCATCATGTCATGGGCGAACACGAAGGCGCTGGCGGCTGGGGTTTTGTTAAGGGCGGCATGGGTAAAATCACCGAAGCGCTGGCCAGTTATGGCCGTGAAAATGGCGTTGATATCATCACCAATGCAGAAATTGCCGAAATTAATGTGTCTGGCAATAAAGTCAGTTCCGTTGTCACCACCGATGGCCGTGATTTTTCCGCGCCTGTGATTGCATCAAATCTGTCAGCCAAAGCCATGTATCTCAATCTGATAGATCATAAGCATCTGCCAGATGAAGTGCTGCGTGAGATCAAAGGGTATCGCACCATGTCAACGGCATTCAAGATGAATGTCGCCTGCGAGCGACCGCCACAATACAGCATGCTGCCAAAATTACGCGCCGATGGCGTTCTAGGCAATTTTGACTATCCCACCTATATGCATATTGCGCCGGATATTGATTATCTGGAACGCGCTTATGATGACGCCAAATATGGCTGGTATTCTAATGAGCCATTTATGACACCGGTTTGCCCGACTATTGTTGATGATACTCTGGCTCCGCCTGGTAAGCATGTGGTCAATTTCTTTGGTGGTCATGCGCCCTACACATTAAAAGACGGGGACTGGAAAAACGAAAAAGAGCAATTCAAGAAAAACATTTTCAAACAAATTGAAACCTATGCCCCCGGATTTTCCAATGATGTGATTGAGGCACAATTGCTGGTCGCCCCGGATATTGAAGCTAATGTCGGGCTACCGATGGGACATATTTTCCACGGTGAGCTCAGCCCTGATCAGCTATTCTTTCAACGTCCCATATCAGGATATGCCGATTACCGAACCCCGATCAAAGGGCTTTATGTTTGTGGATCATCCATGCATCCGGGCGGCGGAGTTTCCGGTATTCCCGGTCACAACGCCGCGCGGGAAATTTTACGCGATCAACGCAAATGGTTTAGCTAGACCATCAGGAATTGGAATTATACGCCCCACCATCAATCAGCAGATTCTGGCCAACCAGATATCCTGATGAAGCGCTGCATAAAAACGCACATGCCTGACCAAACTCATTCGTTTCCCCTAATCGGCGCGATGGGTTAGCGGCTTCGGCGGCGGCACGGACATCATCCACATCTTTGCCATCACGTTTGGCCGCAGACGCAAACAGGCTGTTGATACGGTCAGTGTTAAACTGGCCGGGCAATAAGCCATTAATCGTCACGTTATGCTGGGCTACCTGCCGTGACAATCCGGCAACAAATCCGGTCAAACCTGCGCGTGCGCCATTGGATAATCCCAGATGGGGGATAGGATTTTTGACTGAACCGGATGTAATATTGACGATCCGGCCAAACCGCTGATCAATCATGGGATCAATCACGGCTTTGATCATTTCAATCGGTGTAATCATATTGGCATTAACAGCATTGACCCAATCGTCACGTTCCCAGTCACGAAAATCACCCGGCGGTGGGCCACCGGCATTATTAATCAGAATATCCACAACACGATCAGCGGCACCAAGCACCTTGGCACGGCCATCGGGAGTTGTAATATCTGCCGCAATAGCAGTCACATTAACGCCATGTGTATTTCTGATCATATCCGCTGACGTGTTCAGCGTATCCGGGTTAACCCCGTTCATAATCAGATCAACACCATTAGCGGCCAGTTCATTTGCACAGCCAAGCCCAAGGCCACGGCTAGATGCACATACAATAGCCAGTTTACCCTTAATTCCTAAATCCATGGATATTCCCTTCTTTCATCTTGTTATAAATTGTAAAACTAAATTAAGTTAAAATAATGTTGGTTGCATATCGGCCAACACCTTTCGCGCCATGCCCATATTTACTTTTTTCTTTTGCGTTATGCTGGCTTCATCCAGCGCATCAATAATTGCATTAGCAGAAACAAAACTGCGCTCCATCCGTTTAACGATATAGCTAATCATTTCACCGTCAAGCGCCATACCCCTATCATCGGACAGTTTTCGCATCAGATGTTCCAGCATATCATCATCCGGTGCAGTAATATGCGCCGTGTTGATAGCCGCCAGCCGTGATGCCACATCTGCCAGCCGCCACGGCATCGCCGCT
>JAHEII010000130.1 GCA_024639485.1 Alphaproteobacteria bacterium | reverse complement strand
CGCGTGCCATGGCCGGATTGTTGCGCTTGCTATCAGGTGAGAAATTTTATGCGGCTTTTCAGCAAATCCCGTTTCTGATTGCCCTGCCTGCGCAATATACTGGCCATGATCCTTGCCAGTCTATTTATAACCGGATTGCCGATATATCAGGGCATGCTCATGATTTTACCGAATTTGCCGAATTTGCTATGGGGTTTAGCGCCGCTGATATTCCCGATTGCGGCGCATCGGTGTTGGCATATGCGTCAACGCCGGAACAGGCAGCAGCGATGGCCAGTAACATATCGGAACTGGTGATTGCCCGCGAAGCCGAGTTTGATCCCATGCTAGTCGACCCATATCCAGCGGTCAGACATGCTATGGCATCCTCTCACGAAAAACCGGTTATTCTTGCAGATGTTCAAGACAATCCGGGCGCTGGCGGCAGTGGTGATACCACCGGTTTGCTGAAAGCACTATGCGCGGCAGATGCCGAACATGTTGTATTCGGGGTCATATGTGATCCGGATTTTGCCCGCGCCGCGCATGCGACAGGATCAGGCAACAGCATGTCATATGCGCTTGGCGGCCGGTCAGGTGTAGCAGATGATACCCCATTTGAGGCATCATTTACGGTGGAAGCCTTGCATGATGGCATATTCACCTATACAGGCGCGATGTATGGCGGCGGCCATGCCGAAACAGGCTTTAGCTGTCTAGTATCTGTCAATGGCGCCAAAGATATCCGGCTTGTGGTCAGCTCATACCGAACCCAATGCCTTGATCAGTGCTTTTTTACCAGCTTTGGCATTGATCTGTCCGCCGTCCGCATCATTGCCTTAAAAAGCACCGTTCATTATCGCGCGGATTTTGAGCATCTGGCCAGCCAGATTATTCATGTTGCGGCACCGGGATTGTTTGAATGCCGGTTGAACCGTCTGCCCTATCGCCATTTGCGCGCGGGTGTCAGAATAGGGTGATAAGATTAAAGAATGATCAGGGATAAGCCAGACGGGATTAGCCGGACGGGTTTAACGTGACGCGTTTAGCTCGCTCCACATATCTTCTATCCAGCCTTTGATGATTAAAGCTTCTTCCCACCGGTTAGACATCTCAACCCCGTTATGATCTGTCATTGCATATTCTGGCGGCCCCAATTCACAAAGGAACAGGCATTCGCCATTATCATTACGATCAAGCCAGCTGGTTAGCCCTTCGCGCCACCAGACTTTAAATAGATCAACCCATTTCTGATGTTGGGGGAAATCAAGCTGAAGCTGAATTTGCTGGCGGCTAGCCACCCGCCCCTGAAAACTGTCTGACCGTTCCAGAATGCGGCTGATCATGTTCATTTCATCCCGGCTCATTGGTAATTTGAATTCCCGATCAACAACAAAATGCGATAAATCCGCACAAAGCCGCATTTCCGGAATAGCATCAATCAGACATAGAGTCGAAAACAGATCATTGGTAATGCAATTCCGGTGTGTTTCAAACTGGATAGGCATACCAATACGGTCAGCCATATCCATCCATGTTCTGATCACCGGTATCATGCCATCAACAGAAAGCGGCATGACCTGTCCGATAACATCAACAAACGGTGCCCCAAAATCCTTAGCCATGATGAGCGTGTCTTCGAGGGAAGCAATGGTTTTCGGGAAAGCAACGATTAATGGCGTCAATCCGTATTTAGCCATAATCGGGGCGACTTCTCTGGCTTGGGCGACATCACCTGCTCCCAGATCAATAGCCATGCCATCATAACCGGCCTCTGCGACTTTGGCACAAACCGCATCATAGCTGAGGATATCCCCTGTCTGATCATGTGGCTGCATCGCCCAGAGTGAGGTATAGGTTTTTAGTGATACCGCCATGATGAGCCTTTATCTTGCTAATGATCCGGTGGCCTAGAATTCGGGCCGATTATGCTTCAAGCGTGAAATGCCCGCCATTTTTTTTCGGCACAACCCAGACTTCGTTAGATGGATACTGGCTCTCATCCTTTGCCCATAGCTTTTTGAGAACAGCAATCTGAAACTCAATCCAGCCCATCCGGTGAACCGGCCCGACATTTGTTTCAATTTTGTTGTTCAGTGCTTTCAGTTTCCAGAATGGAACAGATGGAAAGCTATGATGCGCGGTATGATACGGCATCTGCCAGCATAACCAGCGCATGATGAAATTGGTTCGCGTTGACCGCGTATTGTTCATAATATCATGTTCATGGGAAAGCCCCAGATGTTCAATCGTATTCTGCAATTGATGCACAGGTTTGCACAGAAGTATTGGCAGAACCCAGAACGTCAATGCTTCCCATCTGGCGAACCAGAATGATGCACCGGCAATAAGGATATAACCCAGAATATGGATACGGGATTCCATAATTACTTTGGCTTTTTCGTTATCATGAATATATGGCTCAATAATAATGCCTGCCGCACGCCGGATAATACCCATAAACCGGTTGCGCCAATAGGACAGACCAATCATCCATAACAGATATGATCCAAGCGTGTAGGGCTTTCGCACCAGCTCACCATCACCGCTCCAGTCTTGAGTATAGCGGTGATGCGAGTAATGCATGATCAGATCAAAATCTCTGGGAAAGAACATGAAAAAACCAATAAAACGGCCAAACCATTCGTTCAGCCATTTGGTACGGAATACCGTCCAATGTGACAATTCATGTTGCGCGGCATAAAGAAAGTTTAGCGACACACCAAGAACAAAGCCGGTTAGCAAGACCCACCATGTCCCCATCACCATGTAATGTCCGACACATATAGCTGCTATCAACCCCAGATGACTAAGCATTTGTAGGCCGCCCATCAAATCAGACCGTTCGTTCAGCCACCGCAATTCTTGTGGTGTAACAACCTTACGTCTTGAAAATACCTCTTCCATCGTCAATCCTCATACCGCTATAATTATGACCACGTTAGTATCAAAAATATGTTCAAAAAATTGATAAAACCGATTTTGTTTGTGTACCAACACAAATACTGGATAATTTATTTAAGAAAGGCAAGGCCATAATGTCAAATTCGATGCATTGTATTATTTATCGGGAAAAAGGTGACGCTTCTAAAGTGCTAGAATGGGTTGAGCGCCCCATCCCTGATTTAGCCAGTGGCGAGGTTCGCGTCAGACTGATGACGTCTGCGGTTAACCCGTCTGATGTCAAGATGCGTGGCGGAACAGGCAACAATACGGCGGCCATGCCATTCCCCGAAATTATCCCCCATAGCGACGGTGCCGGTATCATTGACGCGGTGGCCAGTGATGTCACATCCCATGCGGTTGGTGATCGGGTTTACGTCTATAACGCTGGCTGGAAACGCGCTTTTGGATCAGCCGCCGAATATATCAGCTTGCCAGCCGGACAAGTTATCCCCCTACCTGCCGAAGCCAGTTTTCTACATGGCGCCTGCCTTGGCATTCCCGGCATTACCGCCGCCCATGCTGTCTGTTCTGGCAAATCTGTGGATGGCGGTACGGTTCTGGTTAGCGGTGGCGGCGGCGTGGTCGGGCGTTACGCGGTTCAAATGGCGAAAGCGGCCGGTGCTAAAACCGTAGTCGCCACCGCATCGACCACATTAAGCATGGAAACTGCCC
>JAHEII010000129.1 GCA_024639485.1 Alphaproteobacteria bacterium | reverse complement strand
ATGCACCTCATCCCATGATAACCCTGATGATGCCTCAACCACCAGAGGAACAGATATGTTAACTGTTGGCTCGGCTGCTTTTTCCATTACGCCGGTGATCAGCGCCTTCACATCATCAGCCACTTCAGACGGGCATTCAAAAATCAGCTCGTCATGAACCTGTAAAAGCATTCTGGCCGGCAGACCGGCTGCCGAAATAGCGGCAGGCATGCGTATCATGGCCTGTTTGATAATATCTGCTGCTGTTCCCTGAATGGGGGCATTAATCGCCTGCCGTTCGGCAAAACCGCGCTGTGCCTGATTTGATGATTTGATGCCATTAATATAGAGCCGCCGGCCAAATAATGTTTCAACAAAACCCTGTTCATGGGCGGCAAGTTTTGTTTCGTCCATATAGGTTTTGATCCCCGGAAAGCGTTCAAAATAGGCGTTGATATAGTCGCGTGCCTCACGTTGCAGAACATGCAATTGCCGCCCCAACCCAAAGGCTGAAATGCCATAAATGATGCCAAAATTAATGGCTTTGGCACGGCGTCTGGTTTCGCTGGTCATTTGATCCAGAGGAATATTAAACACTTCAGATGCGGTCTGGGCATGAATATCAACCCCTTGTCGGAACGCGTTAATCATACTTTCTTCTTTGGCGATATGCGCGACTAGCCGCAATTCGATTTGTGAATAATCAGCAGAAATCAATTTATGATCAGGTTCAGCCACAAAAGCCGTTCGAATACGGCGGCCTTCGGGGGTACGAATGGGAATATTCTGGATATTCGGATCGCTTGATGACAGACGGCCCGTCGATGCGCCAACCATGGAAAATGACGTATGCACGCGCCTGCTATCCGGATGAATGGCCGATACCAGCGCATCTGCATAAGTGGATTTGAGCTTGGCCAGTTGCCGCCAATCCAGCACTTTTTCGGCAATCTCAACTCCGGATGCGGCTAAATCTTCGAGGATATCTGCGCCAGTTGACCATGCGCCGGTTTTAGATTTTTTGCCGCCCTGCAATTCCATTTTATCAAACAGAATCTCACCCAGTTGTTTGGGCGATCCTATATTGAATGGCAATCCGGCCATGGCATGGATTTGCTGTTCCAGCGTGTGTAGTCTTTCGGCAAATTCATGGCTGATGCTGGCCAGCCGCGCGGCATCGACTTTGATGCCCGCGACTTCCATATCAACCAGAACAGGGATCAATGGCCGTTCCAGCCGTTCATATACCCGTGTTTTATGTTCCGTCGCCAATCGCGGTTTCAACATCTGCCATAACCGCAAAGTCATATCCGCGTCTTCGGCAGCATAGGTCAATGCCTCATCAGGGCTGACTTCATCAAAGCGCCGTTTCTTTGTTCCTTTGCCGCAAATATCCGAATAGCTGATCATCTGATGGTTCAGATGATGCGCCGCCAAATCATCCAGCTTATGTCCGATCCCCGTTCCAGCATCCAGAACAAAAGACAGACACATCGTATCATCAACCGGATGCAAGCGCGCGCCGCCATTGATTTGGCGTGAGAAAATATGATCATCATATTTGAGATTATGGCCAATTTTCAGAATATGCGGTGCTTCCAGCACCGGTTTTAATATGGCCATAACATCATCTAATGCCATCTGATCGGGCAATAGCGTCATGCCGGAATTGGTATCTGTATCTGAATTAACATCATCAGAACCCAGATCAAAATCCAGTTGACCCTGATCTTTGGCCGCACCGCCACGATGCCGGATAGGAATATAGGCCGCTACACCGGGGGCAGTCGCAATGGCAATCCCGACCAGCAAAGCCGCAGATGAGCGAAGCGAAGTGGTTTCCGTATCCACGGCCATGATACCCGCATCCGCAATCCGGTTGACCCAGTTATTCAGCTGTTCCGGCGTGGTGATCAGCTCATAATTCGCCTCAACATTATCAGTTGCTGTCACTGGTGCTGATGCGTTATCTGTCGCGCTGGAAGGCGGTGATGCTGTTGGTGGCTGGCCGTTATGTTCGGATGATATCCGGCTAATCAGCCGGTTAAACTCCTGCTCTTTTAAAAATCCGAGCAGTTTATCCATATCATATGGTTGACGCGCCAGACCATCAAGCCCTATGGGCAATGGCACATCATCGCGCAAGGTAACCAGCTGGCGTGAAATGCGCGCCTGTTCAGCATAGGTGATCAAACTTTCGCGGCGTTTTGGCTGTTTGATTTCTTCGGCTCTGGCAAGCAGGCTGTCCAGATCACCAAAGGTATTGATCAGCTCAGCGGCGGTTTTAACGCCTATCCCCGGCACCCCCGGCACGTTATCGGTGGAATCGCCAGCCAGTGATTGCACATCAACCACTTTATCCGGTTGAACGCCAAATTTTTCCAGCACTTCATCCGCGCCAATCCGTTTCTGTTTCATCGGGTCAAGCATGGATACATGCGGCCGGATCAATTGCATCAAATCCTTATCCGATGATACAATGACAACATCCAGCTCTTTGCCTTCGGCTTCTTGGGCGTAGGTGGCAATCAGATCATCAGCTTCAAATCCTTCTAGCTCGGCAACTGGCAGGCTTAACGCTTCTGCGGCCACGCGGATCAACGGGAATTGCGGGATTAATTCTTCGGGGGCTTCGGATCGGTTGGCTTTGTAGTCGGGATAAATATCATTGCGAAATGTCTTCCGCGCCTGATCCAGTACGACGACCACATGATCGGGTTTTAAATCATCCAGCAATTTCATGACCATGCTGGTAAAACCGAACACCGCGTTAACCGGCGTTCCGTCCCCGCGTGTCATCGGCGGTAAGGCAAAAAAGGCGCGGAAAATATACGCCGAGCCATCAATAAGCAGGAGCTGATGGCTCATACCTGTGAACCGGCATCCATGTTGTCGCCCATGTTGTCGCCCATGCTGTCGCTTTTGTCCTCAACATATAGACGCGAGCAATACGGACAACGGACTTGCCGAGTGGTTTCGTCCAGCGTCAGCCAGACTTGCGGATGCCCAAGCGCGCCGCCACCACCATCACATGACACACGCAAACCAGACACCGGAAACGGCGTGTGCATTTCTGGCGTATCCGGCGTGGGATGCGGCGGTGCCAGATGATTATCAGGCTTTATCATAAGAGATGATTTTGTCATTTTTTCACCATGCATGTCTTGATTGTAATGATGTGGATTCATCGTTCAAATATATTGCTGATATCAGGTTAGCATATCTGTCCGCATTGGGCAGTCAAAAAAAGCCAGAATTATATCGGATTGAGTTCGGATTGAGTTCTGGTTTAGGTCAGGGCTTGCATAAGCCGCGGAACAGGCTTATTTCAATAGCATCAATTCACGCGAGGATACTATGCTTGATGCATTGAACATAACGCCGCCTGATCATGGCGCGGCGGTGACGGTTAGTCATCTGGACAAAATCTATCATGGCAAAACCGGAACAAAACATGCCCTGCGTGATGTGTCTTTGCGGATACCGGCAGGCAGTATTTTTGGTTTGCTGGGGCCGAATGGTGCGGGCAAATCGACGCTGATCAATATTCTGGCCGGTACGGTGATCAAATCCGGCGGCGTGGTCGATGTCTGGGGAACTGACCTTGACCGTAATCCGCGACAG
>JAHEII010000194.1 GCA_024639485.1 Alphaproteobacteria bacterium | reverse complement strand
ATCTGCGGCATGATCCGGAAATCGCGCTGGCGCATCATCAACCCAGTTCCGATCAAACCCCAATTGGCCAGTCACCGCCATCACCGCACGGCCAACATGCCCTGCCCCATACAGATATAACGGCCGCCGCCGATGGGCGATCTGCTGGCAATATGTCCCCTCTACCGGATCATAGCCGTCTTTTGCTTGCGCTTCTGCCGCTGACACCACATGCGGCAACCGCTTGCTATCGGCATCATGAAACATGGCCGCGCCGGTTTGGGCATGGGTCAATATATCATGAACCGCATCACGGGCTGATAAGGCATATGCCTCAAACAAAATCATCACAGCCCCACCACAACATTGCCCCAGCGATGGCCCTAGCGCAAAGCGTTGCCAATGCCGGATAAAGCCGGATTTGGTATCACTGGCCGCTTTTTCGATCAAGTTTCGGGCAATGGCAATGGCTTCATATTCCAGCCTGCCGCCACCAATCGTGCCGGTCATCTGTTCTGTCCGGATCAGCATATCTGCCCCTGCCTCACGCGGGGTTGACCCCCTGGCATCGGCAATGACAATCCGGCAAACCACTTGATTTGCCGCCAGATGCGCGTCTATCTGTTTCAGCCAAGATATCGTCATTGCCATCCTTTCGCTGATCAGATTTTCGCTGATGCTTTGATCCGGGTGGCAGTCATCAATATATGCTCAGCGGTCATGGGCGTATCCAGTTTCGGGAATTGCCCAAAGCTTTGCAATGCATGGCTAACCGCGCCATAAACGCACATTGATAACATGAATGGCGGCTCACCCACCGCTTTGGATTTGTGGATAGTATCTGCCCGATTGCCATCGCTTTCAAACAGATCAATATGCATAACATCCGGTCTGTCCGAACAGGCTGGAATTTTATAGGTTGAGGGCGCATGGGTTAGCAATCGGCCATCATCACCATAGACCAGTTCTTCCATAGTCAACCAGCCTAGCCCCTGAATAAATCCACCCTCAATCTGGCCTAAATCAATGGCCGGATTAATCGAACGCCCGACATCATGCAGAATATCAACACGGTTAACGCGGCTTTCACCGGTTAGCGTATCAACCGTTACCTCAGACACTGCCGCGCCATAAGCAAAATAATAAAATGGTGCGCCGCGTCCGGCTTCCCTGTCCCAGTGAATATCAGGGGTCGCATAAAATCCGGTAGAGGATAGCGACACCCGACCCTGCCAGCATTGTGTTGCCGCCTCAGCAAAGCTGATGCTTGCCGCACCGATATGCACCTGTCCTGATGCGAAACGCACTTGATCCGGCGTGGTTTGATAAAGCGTGCTCAAATAGCTGGCCATGCGGTCTTTCAACGTGTCCGCCGCGCGTTTTGTTGCCATGCCGTTCAAATCAGTTCCCGATGAGGCCGCTGTTGCCGAGGTGTTCGGAACTTTGCCTGTGCTGGTCGCTGTAATTTTCACCATATGATCAGCAATACCAAAAACATCTGCACAAATCTGGCGAGTTTTCGTGTGAAGCCCCTGCCCCATTTCCGTGCCGCCATGATTGAGCTGTACCGATCCATCGGTATAAATATGGATCAATGCGCCTGCCTGATTAAGAATGGTTTTATTAAAGGATATGCCGAACATCACTGGCGCAAAACCAATGCCTTTCCGGAATATGCCAGCAGATGAATTAGCCGATATATTATAAGCATCAATCGCTTGCCGCCGCCGATAATAATCAGACGTATCCAGCAAGCGGTCGGTTAGCGTGTTGATGATAACATCACGCACCGGCATATGATACGCTGTCACCTGTTGCGGTTTGGCATCTGTCCAGTCTGCAAAATAATTGCGCTGACGGACTAGCACCGGATCAAGACCAAGTGCCGCCGCCACTTCTTCTATGACACGTTCCATGGCCAGCATCCCTTGCGGCCCACCAAAACCGCGAAACGCTGTATTCGATGGCGTATGTGTCCGGCATAATTGTGAGGTCACGCGCATATGATCAATGGCATAACAATTATGTGCATGCAGAACCGCCCGTTCGGCAATGGCTTGCGACAGATCAAAAGACATGCCGCAACGAAGTGCCTGATTGATATCCATTGCCGTGATGCGGCCTGTGTCATCATATCCAACATCATAGGTGATCAGCATATCATGGCGTTTTCCAGTTACCCGCATATCCTCGTCACGATCATAAACCAGTTTAGCAGCGCATCCGGTTTTCCGCACCGCCAGTGCCGCCACAATCGCGGGCAAATTGCTCTGGCTTTCTTTGCCGCCAAAGCCGCCGCCCATGCGCCGAACATCAACCGTCACTGCATGAAAAGGAACACCCAAAGCATGCGCGACTTTATGCTGAACTTCGGTCGGGTGCTGGCTGGATACAGATATGGCAATATCACCCGACTCCCCCGGCATGGCATAAGCGGCCTGTCCTTCCAGATAGAAATGCTCCTGCCCGCCAATGCGGATTGATCCGGATAAGTTATGCTTTGCATCTGCAAGCGCGGTTTCAACCGATCCATTGGTCAGCACATAGGGCGGCTCAAGCAGATGATTTTGCGCTAGCGCATCTTCTATTGTGATAATTGCTGGCAAATCGGCATAGCTGATCTGTGCTTTTTTTGCCGCGACACGTGCCGCTTTCGCGCTTCGTGCGACGACGGCAAATATCGCCTGTCCATGATACTCAACGATATCATCTGCAAATATGGGATCATCACCAAATACCGGACTAGCATCATTCTCACCCGGAATATCAGCGGCGGTTAGCACCGTTATTACATCTTGGCTAGCCAGACATGCTGATACATCTATCGCCGTTATGCGGGCATGCGCGCGATCCGATAATCCCAGCGCAATATGAAGCCCATCAGCCGGAAAAGCGATATCATCAATATACCGCGCCTCACCCGTGACATAGAGCGTGGCGCTATCATGGGCAATGGGGCGATGAAGCGTTGACGCTGTCATGTGTGGTCTCCCGCCAAGGCGTCAATAGCAAGTACCGGCACATCAGGTGATGCTGGTAATTCGGACGGATAAAGCCTGAATACGCCGTTATTTTCGCTAAGCTCAACCAGCATTTTCCGCAACAGATTTTCTGCCACCAGTAACCGGTATTCCCCCGATGCCCGCATATCTGAAATCGGTTGAAAATCACTTGCTAAGGCGGCCACCGCCTGTTCTGGCAATGGCTGGCTACAATCATGTCCTTTTAGTGCCTGTTCCAGCTGATAGCCGCGTGATGGTGTTGCCGCCATGCCGCCAAAACCAATTCGGATATTGGCAATCATCTGGCCATCTAAACGAACCCGCACCGCCATTAGCACCGCTGATATATCCTGATCAAACCGCTTTGATATTTTATAGGCGTAACAGATATCATTGCTGGCCAGACGTGGTAAGCTAATGCTTTCTACGAATTCCCCCGATTTTCTGTCTTGCTTACCATAGCTGATAAAAAAATCATCCAGCGCTAATGTTCGCCGCGTCCCACCATGGTTGAGCGTTAACATCGCCCCCAATGCCAGAAAGCATGGCGACATATCACCAATAGGTGAGCCATTAGCAATATTGCCTACCACTGTTCCGGAATACCGCACTTGTGCTGATCCAAAGCGTTGCCAGACTTCGGTTAATCCGGGGTAGTCTTCGGCCACGGCATCCATAGCTTCGGCATGGCTG
>JAHEII010000193.1 GCA_024639485.1 Alphaproteobacteria bacterium | reverse complement strand
TATATGCTGGCCTGATATGTCGGGCTGATGATAATCCATACATGCCGCCCGCCCGCATGAACGCATTGATAGTCACTGAAGTTCAGATAACAGGAAATGATTTGGCTGGGGCGGTAGGATTCGAACCTACGATACACGATACCAAAAACCGATGCCTTACCGCTTGGCCACGCCCCAATTTAAATCAACGGCAAATATTCACGCAACATAGCGATAACATCCCATGATATCAAGATTGTTTTTTACGAAAAGCTTGGCTCATATACAAAAAAGCTGATTTAAGGTGCCTCTGGTTTCATTATCCCGCCAGTCCAGCACCAGATCGGATCATCCTTCCATAATGATTTTAGCAATTTTCCGGCTTTTTCTGCCTGTTGAATGGTGGGAAAAAGCGCAAAGCATGTTGCGCCTGATCCGCTCATTGCCGCACCATAACCTTGATATTCTGTGACAGATTGATGAAGCACCACTAGCAATGTTTCTATCGCCGGTGCAAGCGAAATGGCCGCCGCTGTCATATCATTGCCGCGTGCTATCTGGGCGGCTAAATCAAGCGGATCATCGGGAAGCGCTGATGTGTGATCAGCCATATCCATATCCATATCAACACCCATATTGGGATTAGTTTGACGCATAGCATCAAATACCGCCGCCGTTGATACAGCAACCCCGGGATTTGCCAGTAAGATACCCGGCATAATGCCCGGTACAATGCCAAAATCGCGGGACAGATGAAGCGGCGTTAATCGCTCACCTATACCTTGCATCCGTAATGCGGAGGTCTGCCAGCTATGCATCAGCGCAGGAACATCCGCCCCAATACCAAGCGCGATTTCCATCATATCACGGGTATCCATCTGTATCTCTGACAACATGGCCATGCCGCGTAATACCGCCGCCGCATCGGCAGACCCACCACCTAATCCGGCGGCAACAGGGATATGTTTTTCCATTCGGATGCTAACTGGCTGCATCCATCCGGTTTTATGACGAAACGCATCTCTGGCTTTATGCAGGCTGGTATCAGAAGGATTGATATTGCCGGTCATTGATCCGGTCATGGTAACACTATCGGTGCTAGCAAGGGATATGGTGATATGGTCAGCAAGTTCGGCAAATATTGCTACAGAGTCCAGCAGATGATAACCATCAGCACGGCGGCCAGTCATATTAAGGTTTAGATTAATTTTGGCAGGCGCGCGTAAAGATACCGGTTTACTCATCTGCCAGCGTCCGGTTGATTTTTGTCTGGATATGTTTTTCCAGTTCGGCATCAGGTGCAAATATCAATGCCCGCCGCCATTCATGCATGGCTTCTGTTTGCCGTTCCAGTGCCCAGTAGACATCACCCAGATGGTCAGTAATCACCGGATCATCGGGAATAAGCATTGCCGCCCGTTCCAGATAGATCAGGGCATTCTGATAATCCCCCATTTTAAAATAGACCCAGCCAAGAGAATCTACAAAAGCGCCGTTTTCAGGTTGCTTATCAACCGCTTGCTGAATGTATGCTTTGGCTTCTTCAAAGCCGCGATTTTTCTCAATCAGCCAATAGCCAAAATAATTAAGACTATAAGCATTAAATGGTGCCTGCTTTATGGATTGGCGGAATGAGGTTTCGGCCAAATCATCTTTGCCCTGATCCGCCTGTGCAATGGCCAGATAATATAACATCCGGCCATTATTCAGCCCCAGAGACATGGCTTTGGTAAATGCCTTTTCAGCCTCAGCATGATGTTGGTTGCGTTGTGCGGTGAGTGCTTTTTCTGCCCAGATCAAGGGGTTTTCCGGATAATCATCAAGCAAATCATTAATGACTGTCAAAGCAAGTGAGGCTTGTCCAGATTCTGACCGGAGAGCAACGGCCATGTTCATCCGCGCTTCCGGATACCAGACACTATGATCAGGGATCAATGACAGCATGGCAACGCCATCATCAATTAATCCGGCCTCAATATAGGATTCGGCGATCAGATATTTGGCATAATCATTGTTTCTATCCAGATATGCTGCCAGATAAAGCCGCGCCAGTGAAATCGGCTGATAGCTATGCTGCATGGGATCAATCTGGCTAGTGACTATGCCGGTGGAAATCATATTAATCACATCCGGTGATTTTAATAATGGTGATATTCCGGATTCAATATCCGCCAGCATGCGGGCGCGTGGAAATGATAAACCCAAACGGTTTATCCATAACATCCCATCATCAGCATTACCGTTACGGAGCAAAATACCAGCCATATCAATCACGATATTCTGATCCAGATTTTCCTGTTCCAGTAAATCCAGCGCATATGCAACCGCAAGCTCGGCATTACCGATATATTCTGCCATCAATGCCTGCTGGCTTAATCGGGTTTGTGATTGGTAATCATTTAAAAACTGATCCATGCTATCAAGCATCACCAATCCGGCATCACCCTGACCTTGAGCGGCCAGCGCCCATGCCGCCATAATTGTTCCTGTATGATGTGACTGGCCATCGGCGACCATGTGTCTGGCCAGAACATATAATGCTTCCCAGTCCTGTTCCATTGCCGCCAGCGCCGCCGCTGGCTCACCTGATAACATAATATGATCATCACTGCGCTCGATCCGTGCGGCCAGATCACTGGCGGCTTCTATGTCGCCACTAAAATATTGTGTCTGAAAAGCCAGATTAAGCAGATATGGATTATCCTGATTTTGTGCAAGCGCAATCGTAAAGGCATCAGCGGCAACGGCCAGATCACCATTTTTCAGCGCGAATTGCCCGACCATGAATGCCGCCAATTCCGAATTCTGATATGATCTATCCCGCGCTTGGTTTTCTGATATATTGTCAGCAATTGAAAGCGATGTTGATGGGGAAGCACAGCCAGCCATGAAAAGCATAGCTGTACCAGCCGTGATCATTTTACCCAGCTTTGCCGCTATCATGCCTATCCGCCTATATTAATGATGTCCCTGTCCATGATGTTATTATGGATGGGTTTACGGATTATGCCAAACTATAACCGTGTGACCATTACATATTAGGATAGGCTGGCCCGCCCCCACCTTCGGGGGTTACCCATGTGATATTCTGGGTGGGGTCTTTGATATCGCAAGTTTTGCAATGCACGCAGTTTTGTGAATTGATCTGCAAGCGGGGATTATTGCCATCATCATCACGGACAATTTCATAAACGCCAGCCGGACAATATCGTTGTTCCGGTGCATCATAAAGCGCCAGATTATGATCAATGGGAATAGACGCATCCTTAAGTTGCAAGTGAACCGGCTGACCATCGGTATGATTGGTGCCAGACAAATAAACAGATGAATTGCGATCAAAACTAACCACGCCATCCGGTTTTGGATATTCGATTTTTGGCATTTCAGCGGCTGGTTTTAGCTGATCATGATCACTGTGATGTTTGAATGTCCATGGCGCCCGTCCACGCAGGATATAGGTATCAAGGCCGGCATATGCCATGCCCAACCATAATCCACGATTGAAACCGGGGCGAATATTCCGCACCCGATGCAATTCTGTCCAGAGCCAGGATTCCTTGATTTTTTCGCCATAGCTTACCGGTTCAACACCTGCCGCATCATCGGCAATGGCATCAAACACTGCATCAGCGGCCAGCATGCCAGATTTCATTGAGGTATGGGTGCCTTTGATTTTTGGTACATTAAGAAAACCGGCCGTAC
>JAHEII010000091.1:7415-19192 GCA_024639485.1 Alphaproteobacteria bacterium | reverse complement strand
ATGATGATATGGGGATATAAACATGCAGATGCAGATACACATGCAGATGGCGTGGCTAAGGTAACATAACATAACATAACATATGCCTTCATGCCACCGGCTGTGTTGGTGGTCATGGCGTCGGCATAACATCGTTTAATGGTAATTAAGTAAAGATAAATAAATAATAATATAATAAAGAAAAACCGCTTGTTCAGGTGCCGGGGATGGCTGAACGCTTCTTTTTCTTTTTCGGTTTTTCATCAACGACAGGTTCACCAACCAGCGAGTTTTTGAAACGTGCTTTCGGGTCCATTTTCCGGCAAGCCAGTTGCACTTCTTTAATATCACTGGCGGCAATGACTAGCCACATCTGATATTGTTTATAGACAATAAAGCTACGCAACATCATCAGTGACGCGCGTTTGAAATACACACAAAGCACGATATAGCTAATCACAAACAATACCCAGTGCACGGCAAAAGTAATGGCATAAATAAGCGAAATGGCCAGCAGGGGTTCAAATAACCGGTGCTGGACTAGCCATAGCGGTGGCATATAAGTCGCGATAGGGTCTGGCGTGGTGTCAATAATCTCACACCGGCGATAGAGATCGCGTAAGACCTCAAACACAATCAGGTTCTGTTTTTGTGGAATGGTATAATCGCGAATATCTGCTTCTATCTTTTCTGCAATTTCAGAATTAATAAATTCATATGTTGCACCAAGAGGGCCATAACCAATTATATTCAAAATCAGACCATCACGCCATATGGTCAGAAGAACGCCTTCTTCTTCGTCACATTCTTCGAGCAATTCCTGAAAATCGGTAATGCCACTTCTAAATGGCTGGCTATCATAGCCAAAAATCACGTCACCGGGTTGCAAACGCATCGACCGGGCACGCGATATGGTGCTGATTTCTTTAATACAGATTAAATTAGACAGGGCAGCCGCATCTCTGGACTGCCCATCTGAATAGTTGTCATCTAACATCCATCACTCCACTTGTCAGTAAGATAACATAACTTTTAGGGATAGGTGATGTTATTTTTATTGGCCGCAATCTGTTGCATAATCGCCTGATTTTGCGCCATCATCTGGCTGATTTTTTCCAGCAATTCGCCTTGTCGTGTATAGATAGCATTTAGCTGGCGACCATCATCCATATTAGACGACATCGCGGTAATGGCTTCCATGGTATTGGCCTCAATCTGATTCAGCTGGGACACCATGTTTTTGCTCTGGCCGCCTAGCTCTTTTGCCAGACCTTTGGACACAGCTTCGGTCAGGGTTTTGTTTGATGCATTAACTTTATCTGATGTTTCCTGCATTTTTGTGACAACGGCATCACGGGTCATGGTGATGCTTTCGTTCAGCCCCTGCAATTCTGTAATCAGCATTTGATTCTGGCTGACCAGTGCCTGCTGGGTTTCCATAGCTGCTTTCAGACTGGTTAAAGTGTTGTTCACTTCATTGACATTTTCCGCAAATACAACAAGAGCCTCACGGCTGGTAGATGTGATTGAGTTCAAATCAGACATCGTCCGGAAATATACCAGACCGGCAAAGATAGTTGCCACAACGGTCGTGATCATGGCGCTATAAAAGATAATAGTTGTTGATCGGTGAATTTGCTTCACATTAGCCTCCAGCGCCTTATTTTCGCGTTTAATCTTGCTATATTCGGCGGTCACATCAGTAGCCGCATCAGCTGCATCCAGCGCAATATTAATACTGTCCTGAATATCCTTGGGTCGCATACTCATTCTTATCTCCTCACGAGCGATGGCGCCATTTGGCGGCAAAATCCGATTTCTGCTTAAAATATGCACATTCCGTGCCAGTCACATTAAATACTGTACGCGATGGCAGCATCGGGCCTTTGAAAGCAAACGCACGGCAACCATAGGGTTTGTTTTTATCATGGGTAATAAAATGATGCTGACAGCCATAGCAATTTACCGTGGCTTTAGTCGGGGCATTGGCAGGGGCTTTAGTCGGGGCATCTGAACGTGTTCTAGCTTTTGTCATTTGTCTTTTTCCGTAGTGATGCTAATGCCGCCACCCATTGCGCTACCTGAAACCGGATCGACCCCAGAAAGCACATTAACGCGGCCAGACATGACAATAACGCGCGGGTATTATCCCCCTGATCCTGCCAGTCAGCAGCCGATACAACCAGATAGATAGCACAGCCAAAAAATGTCAGACTGCTGATCATTTCCCCTAAACTATGTTGTCTATGACGTGCCATAATATTTACTCCGTACACTGATTTCATATTATTTGCATATTATTATTTGCTTAACTAATCAACTGGCCAAACTCATCATACTGCATGTCTTGCGGGACAGAAACATCTGGCTCAATCATATTTTCACCCCGATCAATGCGATAGATATATGCCAGCACCACCGCCACAGAATTATACAGTTTGTCGCTGATTTCGGCACCAATATTTCCGGTGAAATATAAAGCTCTGGCCAGCAACTCATTGCGGAATACGGTAATCTGATGTGAATTGGCTTTTTCTATAATGCGTTCGGCAATCACGCCTTTACCCATGGCCAGAATAACCGGTGCGCCGCCTTCTTCGGCAACATAACGCAACGCGACCGCAAAATGTGTCGGGTTAACAATAACCGCCGTAGCATCAGATACATTTTCCAGCGCGTCACGCTGGCGCGCACTTTGCTGGGATTGTTCCATCTGCATGCGTCTGATCTTGGCTTTGACTTCGGGTGAACCTTCGGTTTCTTTCATTTCATCCTTGAGTTCTTTCATGGACATCCGCAGCTGTTTCATCAGGGTATGCCGCTGCCAGAAATAATCGATGGCGGCAATAATCATCAATACGATCAAAAGCATGCCAATCAATATCTGGAAGCCATAGAGCATAACCTCTAGCGCTTGATTCAGAGTGCTCTGGGATAGGGGTAGAACCTGCGGCATATAATAATAGATAACAATGCCGGAAATGCTAAACAGCAGAATAACCTTGAGCAGGGATTTGCCTAATTCAACTAGCCCTTTCATCGAAAAAATCCGGCCAAGGCCTTTGATGGGGTTAATGCGATCACCTTTGAAAGACATGGCTTTTGCCGAAAAATTAATCCCGCCAACCGTCATCTGCGTCAACAGAACAACAACAAGGATAGGCACACCCAGAAAAAAGGCGATCAGGATGAATCCCCAGAACGCCATTTCAAGCTTGATGAACCAGTTATTGTCCAGCATTTCAGCATGATCAATCTGGAACAGCGATCCCCACGCATTCAGCGCATCCCGTGCAAACATGGGAACAAGTGATATCAATAAAAGCCCAGCCGCCATGCCGGTAAAGACAAACATCTCTTTGGATGTCAGTATCTGGCCATCCTCACTTGCTTTATCAAGTTTTCGTTGGGAAGGCTCTTCGGTCTTTTCTTGGCTATCATCCTGCTCTGCCATGTTACATCGCTCCGATCAGATCAAGCATATGCTGAATGGCATCATCGGTTAGATCAACCATGGCATATCCCAGAAAATCTGCTGAAAAATAAAGCACGAAAAACACCCCGATTAGCGAGATAGGAAACCCGAATGAAAACAGGTTTAGCTGTGGTGCAGACCGGGTAATAATACCGATTGAGGTATTGATGAATAAAAGGATCATGGTCACCGGTAACATGATCATTGCCGCCGTAAAGAACATGGCGCCAGCGGCTTCAATTCCTGATTGAACCATGACGCTGGTATCTGGTTGATATCCGACCGGCATAATGGAATAGGTTTCCAGAATAGAACGGATAGCAATCAGATGACCATCCAGTGAAACAAAAATAACCATCATAAACAGATATAGAATCTGACTCACTACCGGAGTCTGGCCGCCCGCATTAGGATCAACTTGTGAGGCATAACTAAGACCGGATGTTGAGGCAATTTTCTCACCAGCTAGTGACACAGCACCAAAAAAAATAGTCAGAATGAGTCCGGCGGTGAGCCCAATGCTAATTTCTGTCATGATGATGACTAACAGCGCTGGAGAGCCAAGTTGTTCGGCCGAAATAGGCGGTGCCGCCAATGCCACTGATGCCGACAATGTGAAAGCCATGATAATCCGTATCTGCAAGGGCACCCAGCGCGCACCAAAAAATGGTGCAGACAGAAGAAACGCCCCGATACGCAAGCTGAATATCAGAAACGTAGCCAGATATGCCATGATAATCTGCATATCCATGCCGGGCAGGGCGGGACCTGATGATCCATCTATTATCAGATCACCAATCATGTATTTATAGCCACAATCTGATCAAAGGTATGGGCAAAATATGACGTCAGCGTATTCAGCATGTATCCGGACAATAATCCGAAAACCAGCAAGACAACTATCAGCTTGGGGACAAAACTTAACGTCATTTCGTTGATTGATGTCGCCGCCTGAATAATACCGATCAACAAACCGATAGCCAGTGCAACCACCAGTAAAGGGCCTGCCGTCAGAATAATCTGCCAGAACATATTTTGCAGTTGATCAATATTAGCATCAAAACCCATGGTCAGGTCTCCTTCGGGGGTAAGATCATCAAACGGTATAGGTAGCCGCCAGTGAGCTGACTGTCATGGCCCAGCCATCAACCAGAACAAACAGCAGCAATTTGAAAGGAAGCGATACCAGCATCGGGCTCAACATCATCATACCCAAAGACATCAGCGTCGACGCAATCACCATATCAATGACCAGAAATGGCAGGAACAGAAGAAAGCCAATCTGGAAAGCGGTTTTCAATTCAGACGTGATATATGCTGGCAGAATGACCGAAAATGGGATATCGGCATTGGTCGCATAGGGATCATCGCCGGCCATTTCTGCAAACATCGTCAGATCATTGATCCGCGTGTTATTAACCATAAAATCCTTGATTGTTGCACTGGCTGATGTCACCGCTGATGCGGCATCAATCTGGCCATCCAGATAAGGTGCCAGCGCCTGATCATAAATCACGGTAAAGGTTGGTGCCATGATGAAGAAGGTCAAAAATAACGCAATAGCAATCAGCACCTGATTCGGGGGTGTTTGCTGAGTTCCTAGCGCCTGACGAAGTATCGATAAAACAATAATTACCCGTGTAAATGATGTCATGCCCAGAACTAGCGATGGCAATACCGTTAACGCCGTCATCAGGAAAAGGATTTGCAGGGATAGCGAATATGTGGCTGATCCGTTGCTATTATTAACAACGGTTAGCGCTGGCAAGCCGTCAAGCGGCTGACCCAGGCCATTTTGTGCAAATGCCGTTCCGGCCGTCAATATGATAGCCATCGGGATTAATGCTTTTATCAGGAACATGAGTGGCTTCATGACTGATCCAATCCAAGATTAGGGTTGCGAAGACGCGCCTGTTTCATGGCTTCCAGAAACGGGGTGTTTGATTTGTCTTTTGAGGATTTTGCCGGTTGTGATCCGGTAGCTGCTGGCCGGATAGTTTTTGCAGGGTTAGCAGAGACCTGATCAAATGGCATAACAGAAGGCGGTTGATTTTTAGCCGATATAATCAGAAAAACCTGTCCATCGACTTCAATCAGCTTGGCGCGTTCATTGGCGCCAATGGATGTATCTTCCATCAATTTAATGCGCCGCTGGCCACCAAGCTGTTTGGATAATGGCTCTTTATAACGCCGCACAACAAACATCAGGCCGATTAATGCGGACAGAAATGCTGTTATGATAATCAGCTGTGTTATAGAAAACGTATCTGACATGGTTGCCCCGTTAACAATTCCTCAAAAGGAAAGGCAAGAGCCGTGCCAGTTTAAAAATAAAATTATTAACTATTTGTTAATAAATAGAAAAATAATTTATATAATACTAAATTAACTGATGTGTCAGAAAATTGTCACCGGATGAAACCGGTTTACAGATTTTCCATACGCTGTTCAGGTGAAACAATTTCGCTAAAGCGGATGCCAAACCGTTCGCCAACCATAACCACTTCGCCACGGGCAATGATGGTACCATTTACCAGAATATCCAGTGGATCACCGGCCAGACGATCAAGCTCAATGACTGATCCTTCGTTCAGGCGCAATAAATCACGTATCTTGATTTCGGTATTACCGACTTCTACGGTCATGGTGACTTCGATATTTTCGAGCACGCGCAAATTATCAACAGATACCCGTTCTTCTGCTACGGTTTCGGGCGCTTGGGTGTCGTCGTTCTGATTTTCGGTTTCTTCAGACATGGATCATTCCTTTTCTCATTTAGCCATATGATGGCTGTATGCGGTATTCAGTGCTTATTTATTCGCTTATCTTTTTTGTCATTTTGATAGCGGCCTGGCCATTTAACTCACCGGCCTCACCAATAAAAATCACATTATCCTCTAGCATGACATCAACACCGTCATTGATATGCATCGGGAAGGTGTCACCTTTTTTAAGCGTAATCAGGCTCCGCATCGATACGCTAGGCTCACCCAGTCTGGCCACCAGCTTTAGCGGGATTTCCATTATCGCCTGTTCCATGCGTTCTTTCCATGACTTATCGTCATCAACCAGATCAGTTTGCACGCGGGATCGCAACTGGCTGGCAATCGGCTTCAGCGTTTGCAGGGGATAAATAATATCGAATGACGCGGCCTCTACATTGGGCAATTGCACCACGAAAGAGCAGATAATCACCAGATCATTGCCATCCACGAAAGATGCAAATTGCGGATTTACTTCCCGGCTTGATGGCGTAATGGTGATCCGCATCAGGTCTTTCCATGCTTCTTCCAATGCGGAATTAAGCCCTTCAGAAACCAGTTCAATGACGCGTTCTTCTGTTGAGGTGAACTCATTCTTGCGGGTTTTAATCTTTGATATTTTGCCGCCATAATAGGAATTGGTCAGAATAGATATGAAAGACGGATCAAGCACCATCATCATGGAACCGCGCAATTCCTCTATTCTGCACATACTCATGCTGAGGAAATTATCCACATCAGCAGAATATTCATCATAGCTTTTGACTTCAGGTGGGAATGAAGAAATGCGTGGCTGTATCCGCAACATGGGCAGAAAAATTCCTCTGGCCAGTCGCGAAAACCGCTCATTAATCATCCGCAAAGCATAATAGTCACCAAGCAATGACAGATCATCAGAGCCAAACTGGAACGACCGGATATCGTTGCTTTCGCTAATATCGGCAATCGCTGATCCGGTGTCGCCATCATTATTGAGGCCATCAATCAGGGCATTGACTTCATTGGTGCTAAGTTTACGCGTGGATGTCACAGCTAACCTCTAATTCTCAATCACATTACTGAAGCACAAGTGAGGTGAAATGGACTTTCTCAATACCGCCAAAACCTTCTAGTTCTTCCAATTCGGCATTGAGAGCATCCTTGATGGAAGTAGCCAGTAACCGGCGGCCTGCCTCACCCTTGATATCGTCTTCGCTGAAATTACCAATACGCTCAAGAATAACAGACCGAAGTCCAAGTTCATGCGCTTCGACATTCACCATCACGGTATCATCATATTGGGTTGATACAGCCAGACCTAATTGCAGCATTTTCCGTGAATTGGCTAGATTGGTGGTAAATGTTCCTGCAAATTCATAATAAATTGTCTCAAAGGTTTCTTCTTCCGGTGTATCCTTTGATACTTTTGACGGATCAGCATTGGCTTCTTCTTCGGCAAGTTTCTCGGCTTCCCGTTCTTCAATACCGCGTTCGATCATTTCTACTAGTTCTTCTTTTTCGATCACATCGCTACCGGGAGCAAAGAAAAAATAGCCAACAATCAGACCGATGGAAATCATCGCCCCAAAAAGACCAATTTTCTTAAGCAGTGGCATTAAACCACCAGATTTCTTTTCATCTTCGTTTTCATCAGCCATATCGTTTCCCTCACATAGTGGCGTTAAGCCAGAATGTTAACTTTCCCTGTTTTAGCATTTTCTAATATTTTAGTCGATTCTTCCTCGCCTTGAGGTGCATTTTTTATATTGCTATCGTTACCATCTCCGGATGAGCCAGAATCGCTATCCTTTGATCCTTGCTGTGATCCGTGTTGATTTGACCACTGATGCGAAAACCCCTGTGTTGATGTCTGCATCTGGCCTAGTTTCATCCCATTCTGTTCCAGCGCCTGTTGCAGCTTTGGTTCTGCATCTGCAAGAAGAGCCGCGGCTTCTGCTGTGGCGGATGTGATCTGGACATGTGATGTTTGTCCGGTCATGCTAATCTGCACAATTAGCCGCCCCAGTTTTGCTGGTTCCAGAATAACGCGAATAGTTTCACCGCCTGTATCTGATGTTTTGCCCTCAATATGGCGGAGCAACCGGTCTGTCCAGTTTGTGTCAGCCATATTCAACCGAAGCAACCGGCCATCTTTGCCCTGATCAAGTCCCATACGGGAATCAACGGATATATCCGGCTGACCTTGTTGGGGTTGCTGCTGGCTACCCTGTTGACCAGATTGTTGCTGACCCGAAAAGCCGCCACCATGTTCGGTGCCTGTGCTTTGCATCGCGGCATTAGACAGATGCACCCCGACGGATGACGGTGATGATGATGAAAGCGCTGTGGAAGTCATTTGTGATGATTTCAGCGATGATGCCATCATGGATTGCTCATCTACTGAGCTATTATCGGCAGTTTTAATCGCGCCGCGCATAGCGGTTATTTCATCTATGGGAACATCCCGTTTTGCCATTTGTATTTTATGTTCCATTCCGGTTTCGGTTTTTGCTTCCGATTTGGGAATAACAGCTTCTGTAAGGGATTTAGCCGCATCCGTTTCTGTTTTCAGATTAGCCATATCCGGCATATCTGTTATGGCGGTAAGCGCTTTTCCAGTGCTGTCAGCCATAGGGCTATTTTTAGGAAAAGGCCCATAAATCTGTGTAGAATCGCTGTTAGCGTGCATATGGGGGGTGTTTTGCACCTGTGCGGTGGTGGGCGATGCAAATGGCCCCATAAACTGATGGTCTTCGGGGTTTAACATTGAGCCAGATGAAATGTCTGTTGTTAAGACCGGCTGTGCCAATGCAGGGGTTTCAGCAGTGACAGATTCTGATATTTTTGTATCGGCCTTGCGAATAAGACTGGCCAGCATCTGAACGGGATTTTTCACGTTTTCATAATGCCCACGCCCTCCACGACTAACCGGATGTAAGTGCTGGAACAATGGCTGATCCGGTATCATCACCCGGGTGGCCATAACCGCATCTGTAATTGGCGTTTCTGTGGATACGGCATCCTGATCTGATAATGGTTGCGCAAAGATAGCATCCAGTGGATTGATCATATGTTCTGACTGGTGATCTGGATGGCTTGTTTTGGGGGGTTGTGCTGACGGCACTGTCAATACATCGCTTTCAGCATCGCCAAGCAGATTTGAAATCACGGGTAACAATTCTGTTTTTGTTGTGTCTAGTAAAAATGGCTTGAGGCTTTCATCTGACATGATCTGATTAGCCATTGTTTCAGCCTGCATTTCCACATCAATCACGGCGTGCCCTGCATCACCTGTATCACTTGCAACAAGGGGGTTCCATTCGGCAGCGGCTACCATGATGGCATCAAATATGGCCATGGCACCATCGACAGATGGGGCGTCTGGATTGGCCACGCCCTCAAGCAAGGAACCGCCTTTAGGCGTATGTGAGCTTATCATAGTCATTACAATTACTATCCATATTCAACATGTCATATGGGCAATGGTGCAAGAATAATGCCAAATCTGTGATGCGATCCGGGCATCCGCTTTTCTAATTATTCGGGCGTGTATTCGGGCGCGGTATATCATTCGCGGCTTTTTCCTGATGTTCTTCTTTTATGTTCTGGTGATATTGGCGGGATTTTTCTTCGGCGCGATTTTGCCGACTTAGTGCTGTGCCTAATGTCAGTCTTTCTTCGCTGATTTCGTCTTCCAGAAAGCCTTTGCGCTGCTCAATGACTTTCAGCTGTTCATGAATTTTGCTGCTATAATGCTGTGCGGAACGCAATGACATCATGGACGTAACCCCCGGATTAGGCTGTGTTTCATCAGCCATCTGGGTTAACTTTTCGCCAATATTGCTAATTTTCTGATGTTCATCATCCAGCGTGCGTATGGTTTCTGCCCGCGCCATCACGGTCATTTTTTCGCGGAGAGCAAGGCGCTGGAATATATCGCGTGGTTTACTCATGATCCTATTTCGGCATTAGCGCCGAAAGACCTTCTATGCTGGTTGGGATATTGGCTTTTTCGGTTTCCTGTTGCTGGATATACGCCATCATCGCTGGCCAGAGCTGAACCGCACGATCAAGTTCGGCATCCTGTCCTTGACGATACCCGCCCATCAGGATCAAATCACGATTTTCAAGGAATAGTGCGACTAGCCGTTTGAACTGTCTGGCTTCGGATTGGTGCTTTTCGCTGGTGATTTCATTCATGACACGGCTGACCGATAATGATACATCAATGGCCGGATAAACCCCCATCTGCGCCTGTGTCCGTGACAACACAATATGCCCGTCCAGAATGGCGCGGGATGTATCCACCACTGGATCATTCTGATCATCACCATCTGCCAGCACCGTATAAAATGCCGTGATTGATCCGGCGTTACCAGTTCCGGCACCGGTTCGTTCAATTAAGCGCGGCAATAGCGATATGACCGATGCGGGATAACCTTTTGATGTGGGCTGCTCACCCAGGGATAATCCGATTTCGCGCTGGGCATGCGCTACCCGAGTAAGCGAATCCATTATCAGCAGAACATTTTTCCCCTTATCCCGATAATATTCGGCAATCGCGGTTGCCCGTTCAGCACCACGTATCCGCAATAATGGTGATCGGTCGGCCGGAACGGCTACCACGGTTGTTCTGGCGCGGGTTTCATCATTCAGAACGCTGTTAACAAAACTGCCAACTTCACGCCCGCGCTCACCAATCAGACCAATGACCACCACATCAGCATCGGTGAACCGGCTCATCATGGATAACAGAACCGATTTACCAACGCCTGATCCGGCAATAATGCCAATGCGCTGACCCTGGCCAACCGTCAGTAGTCCGTTAATTGCCTTGATCCCGACATCAAGCGGTTTGGTAATGGGGTTACGTTTTAGGGGATTTAGCGGTTTTCCGGCTAAAGGCCATTTATCATCCAGACCATGAAGCGGCAGATCATCCAGCGGTGCGCCCAGAGCATCAGTAACCCGACCAAGTAAATGATCCCCAACAGGAATATGATGGCCAGTATTGATCAGTCTAACCATAGCGCCATCACAGATTTTGGCATCATGATCAAGCATGGCAAGCATATTGCGTCCCTGATTGAACCCAATAATTTCTGCCATGGCGGCGGTGCCGGTAATGGTATCAATTTCACATAATGACCCGATAGGCGCAGGAAAGCCGTCACATTCAATAAACTGCCCATCAAAGCGGCAAACACGGCCATAAAGCGAAGGTGATTGTGCGGAGGGGAGATTATCCAGACTATTCAGAACACGGCTGGCTAGACTATTCATCATCGGCTTCCTTTATTTCCGGTTCATCCTTGGCTTTGGTAACAGGTTGTTTTTTTGGTTCCTCAGATGCCGGTGCCGGTTTGCCCGACCGGTCATCAATCAAATCCATGACACCGATAGAACCCACATCAACCCGTGCATCACCGCGTTTCATCTGATCATCCGCGAGTAAGCTGATCTGCCGTGGAGCCAGTTGTTTTTCCAGTTGTGGTTGAATGGCAGCCAGATCATCCGGATGCAGATGGATCACCGGGTCTTCGATACGGTTGCGGATACGGCTAACCATGCTGGCTACTTTA
>JAHEII010000091.1:0-7405 GCA_024639485.1 Alphaproteobacteria bacterium | reverse complement strand
CTACTTTATCTGTAAAAGCCGTTGGATGTGTGTCAATTTCCATGCCGGCACGTTCGCTTGCTAGTTGATTGATAGCACCGAACATGGCGGCTTCCAGTTTGGCCAGATCAATACTTTCTTCTTTGGCAATAGCATCGGTAACGGCAACAAAACTAGCAATAGCGCTGTTCATATTAGCGTCCATTTCGGCCAGTGCCGCCGCTTTACCATCGGCTACCCCGCGATCATATTCGGCAGGATTATCGGCAGTTGCCGTATCTTGGGGTGCCGTATCTTGGGGTGCCATATCTTGGGGTGCAGGTGTTAATGTGGTTTTAAAGCCATCACTGTCCGATGCCTGTGTCGATTCTGTTTCGGGTGCATCCAAATCAAGCGGACCAGCGTTATCATCCGGATTTTTCTGCACCGCATCGAATTGGGGCATATCAGTTTCCGGTACATCCGAACCGTCTGGCGCGTCCGGTAACTGGGCATCAATCTGGTCATCAATTTGGTCATCAATCTGGTCATCAATTTGGGCATCTGGCTGATCATCAACCGGATTATCTGTCAGGGTATCTGGTTGTTCTGGTGTTTCAGCAGGCGGGTCAATTTTTGCTTTTTCTTTTGCCGCAAGCATATTGCTTTCAGCAATGTCTTTTAATGTTCGCGATTTAAACTCGGCTTTAGGTTTGGTGAACTGATCGCCGCTTTTGATATAACCTTTCTCATTTGCTGTCCGTACCAGATGCAAAATATCGGAAACATCAATCTGCTGATTGTTGTCTGTTTCCTGTTCCGGATATTTTTGCGGTGCGGTTGTCATAACTGGCTATCTCAAAATCCGTTCTGATTAAACAAAGTCATCACCGCCACGGCCGGCAAGGACGATAGAACCTTCGTCTGACAAGCGTCGCGCAACGTTAATAATGCGTTTTTGTGCTTCTTGCACTTCAGTCAGGCGGACAGGCCCCAATGCTTCCATTTCATCTTGCAGATTGGCCGCTGCCCGTGACGACATACATGAAAACAGCTTATCCCGAAGCGGTTCATCCGCGCCTTTGAGCGCAAGCACCAGGTCTTCGGTATCAACCGACCGTAACAATGTTTGCAGTGATTTATCATCCGACATGACCAGATTATCAAACACAAACATGCTTTCCTGAATGGCAACCATAAGATTTTTGTCATCTTTGGCCAGCGTTTTCATGATGCGGGCTTCCATGGCCTGCTTGGTAAAGTTCATGATCTTGGCGGCCGCCTGAACCCCACCAACCTGTGAGGCACGGAGATTGGTATTGGTGGCGAATTTCTTCTGCATCACCAGTTCCAGCTCTTTCAGCGCATCTGGTTGAACGGTTTCCAGTGTGGCGATACGGCCAACAACTTCGGGCTGAATATCTTCTGGCAAAAGCCCAAGCACATCAGCACCAACACCAAAATCCAGATAGGATACGATCAGCGCAATAATCTGCGGATGCTCATCAACGATCAATTCGGCAATGGATTTAGAATCCATCCAGTCCAGAATCTCAATCGGCTGATTGCTGCTTGATGGCGTGATCCGACTAAGAACTGATTGTGCTTTATCTTCACCTAATGCCTTGTTGAGAACATTCTTGATATAGTTCCCGGCACCTAGACCAAGACTGGTTTGCTCTTTGATAATGGCAAGGAATTCATCAAGAACCAGATTGACCGTATCCTGATCAAGCCCTTGTACCGAATACATGGCACGCCCCAGATGCTGAACCTCACGCGGGTTTAGATTGCGCAAAATCTCGGATGCTTCATCTTCACCTAATAGCATCATAAGGATAGCAGATTTCTGTGTTCCGGTTAGGGATTCAAAAATCTGTTCTTTTGTGCCTTGGTTATCTGTTTCTGCCATGATCAATTCTCTTTCCGGCTGTTACGTTAGATAATATTAACTAAACATAATATTCATGTTAGCGGATATTTAGCTTAATCCAAATCATCTTTCATCATGTTCTTGAACACGTTGCTGACGCGTCCGGCTTCATCACTGACAATCATGCGGATAACGGCAACCTTATCGTCATATGTATTGGCGGTATCCAGCATTTCGGCTGATATAGATGCCTTTTTCGGCTTCAGCTTTGATTTGATGTCTTCAAGGCTCTCACCTTCGGAAATTTCAACTGTGTCCAGATCAACTTCGTCTTCCAGATTGATCAGTGCTTCGCCGGGCTTTCCGGGGGCGACTGGTACGATAATCCGTGAAATAAGTGGACGGATAACACCCAGAATAATGACACCCATTATCAATAGCGTCATCAGCTGTTTCATGACGTTGGAAATCCAGTCAATTTCATACCATGACTTCTCAAAGCCCTCGATGGATGAGGCAAAAGTAGAACTGCTGACCGTCAGATTATCGCCGCGTTCTTCATTAATACCGATGGCACTAATAACCAGTGCTTCAATTTCGGCCAGTTTTTCAGGCGTGATTTTCTGTACTTCTGAAAGCCCAGTTTCTTCGTTAAGGGTTTCGAAATCACGCAACAAAACCGACGCATTAATAGCGGTAATCAAATTGGACGGATTCTGGGTGGTTGAAATAGTTCGGCTGACTTCATAGTTTTTGACCTCACTTGAAGAGCGTGTCTGCATGCCGCCGCCACTGCTGTTCTGACTATTAAAATCAGTGCTTAGCTCATTGGCATTTGGTGGACGGTTTGACGTTGCGCCGGGAATACCTTTGGCATCCTGATTTGCAGACATATCGACGCTTGATTGCATGCTACGGATAGCGCCGCCATTCGGGTCTACCAGTTCTTCGGTCACTTCGTTGCGGGTAAAGTCGATATCCAGATTAACCTGTGCGGTGACATTGCCGGCACCAACGATTGGCGATACCAGCTGAATAATGCGGTTACGATAGATTTGTTCCAGTTTCATGCGGTGCTGAAGCTGGTTATCTGACATCAAACTGGATGGATCATCAACCGGATTTGATAGCAAATTGCCATATTGATCTACGATAGTCACATCCGCCTTTGCCATGCTTGGCACAGATGATGAAACAAGATGAATAATAGCATTAACCTGATGGCTACCTAATGACCGCCCATTGCTCATCTGAACAAAAACAGAAGCACTAGGTGGAACAGCGGATCGCGCAAAGACAGATTTTTCGGGTAAGGCCAGATGCACTCTTGCGGCAATCACGCCTTCGATTTCACCGATAGATTTAGCAATCTCAATTTCCTGTACCTGCTTGATTTTGATATTTTCGACAGACCGGCTTGATCCCATGGGAATATCACCAATGGTTGAATAGCCATCTGGTACGGATTCCGGCAATCCCTGTGCGGCCAGTGTCATGCGTGAAGTATGGTAATCGGAAGTAGGAACCAGAATATCGCCAGTGCTAGGGTCTAGGCTCACATCAACGCCAGCATTTTTTAATGCTTCAACCACGCGGGCTTTCTCGCTTTCCGGTAAGCCGGCATAAAGCGGCGATACAGACGGTTGCTGCATAATTACATAAAGCACCAGACCAACAACAACCCCGATAACGGACAGGATAGCAGGCAGGGATTTTTTGATGCTTGGGTCAGATGTCATCCGCCGAACGCTGGATAGCATTCCGCCGCTATCATTTACTGCAACTGGTGCAGCTGCGTTATCCAATGTGGTTGCTTCAGCCATTTTTCTGCTCCATCCTTAACGTGATAAACCTGTTCATATGATCAGGATTAAACTGGCATATTCATGATATCTTTATAGGCGCTTAACATTTTGTTTCGCGCATTCAGCGTGAGCTGGAAACCAAGAGAAGAAATCTGCTGGCTGATCATGACTTTGCTCAGATCATTTTCCAGCCCCATTTCATAATCCTGGGTAAGCTTAATAGTATTATTCTGGGCTTCTGCTACCGAATTGATGGCTGTTCCCATTCTATCGCCAAAGCTTTCGGAGCTGGCAGTTTGCGATGATCTTGCGGATTCCAGCATGGCTTTAGCATCCTGCAATGCAGTGCTGGGCGTGACTTGTGAAAATGTAGCAGGTTTAATAATGGTCATGACTGATCCTCACTTTACAAAATTATAGCGCAAAAGCGGCATGTTGTTGCGTTGCGGTATGCTGTGGTAATGCCAGCTGGCCAATGGCGGTATCAATGATGATATCGGCACTGGTGATCATTCCGTTTGATGCTAGAACCATGGCGCGTTGCAGAACATTTTCCAGCTCTCTGACATTCCCCGGCCAGTGATATTCGGTCAGCATTTTTATGGCGCTCTCATCCATCCATGGAATAGTGGTCAGATCAGAATGGTGCCGTTTCAGCAATGCGGTGGCGATAGGGATAATATCCTCTGCCCGATCAGCGATGCTGAGGGTATGTAGAGGAAAAACATTCAGCCGGTAATACAGGTCTTCACGAAAACGGCCGTGGTTAATTTCATCCTGCATGGCGCGGTTGGTGGTGGCAATCACGCGCACATCAACATCAATTTCTTGCTGGCTACCTAATGGGGTAACGGTTTTTTCTTGCAGAACACGCAACAATTTGGCTTGCAGGCTTAGCGGCATTTCCGAGATTTCATCCAGCAGCAATGTTCCGCCATCAGCGGCACGGAAAATGCCTTTATTAGCGGTGGATGCGCCAGTGAATGATCCTTTTTCATGACCGAACAGGATAGCTTCCAGCATGTTTTCAGGAATAGCCGCACAGTTGATACCAACAAATGGCTTATCTTTTCTGGCAGAATGAAAGTGAACAAAACGCGACAGGACTTCTTTACCTGTACCGGTTGGCCCGTTCACAAAAACGGTGACATCTGTTGCTGCTACTTTTTTGGCCAGATTAAGCATGTTCAGACTAGCATCACTACCAGTGGCCAGATGCCCGTCAGCATCAATCAGTGACGCTACCATATTGTATCCGTAATGCATCACCGGATTTGAAATAGTGATATCAGGCATGGAAACATTAATCAGCTTGCCGCCCAGATCGGTGGTCATGGAAAAATCATCAGCATGTTCGGTAATAACAATGATCAGGCGTGCCTTGATCTGGCGTGCCATTTCAATCAGCTTTTCGCGGCCACCGTTTTTCTTGATAAAAGTATCAGAACAGATCAGAGTTGCGCCCGCTGTGCTAGCCTCATCAGACGATGGTAACGGCGAGACAGTGAACATGCGTTTGAGCAAGATTGTCTCAATGATGTCGGCGCTGTCAAAATGATCTTTGGCAAGTCGGATAAAAGACATGTGATCCTCAATTAGTTAACAAATAGTTAATTCTGTAATCAAACAGGCAAAAACCTTGCCAGTTTTTAAAAATACGGAATTAATTTTTAATCCGTTGAAAATAAACGATAATAAAAAATAATATCTTAAATGTTAACTTTTCGCCCATGTGTTATCTTTTTGACAGATTGGAATTTATTGGATAGAAATTAACAAAATATTGACATATTCAACTCGCAATAGACACGTATTAGGCTAAAGCACACATGGCAGCATCGATTGATAAATACCTAAACGGGCAATCTGCAGTGATGGCTGATCTTAAGCATATGGTTGAAATGGTATCGCCAACAACATCAACGGTTCTGGTGCTTGGTGAAACTGGCACCGGTAAAGAAATGGTGAGCCGTGCCATCCATCATTCCTCAGGGCGGACAGGTGATCTGATATCTATTAATTGCGCGGCTATCCCTTCTGAATTGCTGGAATCCGAGCTGTTTGGTCATGAAAAGGGCGCTTTTACCGGTGCAGAAAAACCACGGCAAGGCCGGTTTGAGATGGCCAATGGTGGAACCTTATTCCTAGATGAGATTGGTGATATGCCCATATCGCTACAGTCCAAATTATTGCGGGCGCTTGAGGAGAGAACTATTCAGCGTGTTGGTGGCGGTAAGGATATTCAGGTTGATTTCCGGCTGGTTTGCGCAACCCACCAGAATCTGAAATCAAAAGTAGATGAGGGCAGTTTCCGGGCCGATCTGTATTACCGGATTAATGTGTTTCCTTTACAATTGCCTAGTCTGGCGGAACGGAAAGTAGATTTGCCTGTGCTGATCAAAGCGATCATGGAAAACATGAAAGCCATGGGTGACGCGGTGGATTTCCAATTTGACGAAGACGCTGTTGCTGAAATGATGCGATATTCCTGGCCGGGAAATGTGCGTGAATTGCGCAATGTACTGGAAAGGGCGCATGTTCTTTTTGCTGGCAAAACCATAGGTGCAACTGAAGTAAGGGAAAATCTGTTGCGGATGAAAGCCCCGAAAAAAAATCAGGAAGCGGATTTTTTATGGCAGGCCACGGCTGATCTGGGTGATCCGAACATGGCAAATGGCGATGGGCTGGATAAACCGGCCTTACCGCATCCATCTGATTACCGCGATTGGTTTGCTTATTTTGATGATATGGATTTGCGCCGTCATTTGCAGGACATTGAAATCACATTAATAGAAGCCGCGCTGGATAAGCACGAAGGCATGGTTAGCCGCGCGGCAGAAGCTTTAAAACTCCGCCGAACGACTTTAATTGAAAAAATGCGTAAATATGTAATTGAAAAACCGGCTAATTCGCCAGAATCGTAATCCGGTTGCTGGTAAGGCTTACCGATATCCTTCCAGCCTGCGGATATGCTTTCCCGTATTTTTATTCAGTTCATGAATAGCATTTTCGATGCTGATAATCTCAGACTTTACTTTATTTAACACGCCTTCTAGCTGATCGAGCTGTTCCACGGAAAGCGGCCCTTCAAAACCTTTGAGCCCGTTTAGGTACTCTTGCCGGGATGCGTCCAGATCAAGTGCAGTGGTAAAATCAGTGCTTTTGATAGCACTAGCAATGCCGTGATTGATTTGATCTATATATTGTATCATATGTGTGGCTTGGTTTGTCATGACGGTGCTCCCTGTCGGCTCAATTGATGCCAGGCGTCACGAATCTCATCTAGGGATATAATCGCTTTTTCCGTGCCTTCAATTGTGTTGTCTTTCCAGTCTTGAAGTAATTGTTGTCTTGCATATTCATAAAGCCGGAACAGATTATCAGCGATATCACCACCTTCTTCAAAATTCAGACTGGTTTGTAAGGCATAGATAATAGTAAGTGAACGGCTAAACTGGCGGGAACGGACATCTTTTTTGCCTTTTTCCGGATCAGAATGTTGAATAAAATCCTGCATCGCACGGATAAGTTCATCAAAAAGCAAGGCAACAATAGCCACCGGATCATTGCCATCTACCACATTGGTGTGATCAGTTTTAGTATAGGCTTCCATCATTTTTTTTACTGACATCGGCTACGACCTCTTTGGGCTTCCCTATTAGTGTTGATTATATTATAATAATATTATGTTAATGCCTGCTTTAACACAAACCTCACCTGTTTTGCCGAGCGTTGATACGCTGGCAACCCAGCCTATTGCTGCAAATTC
>JAHEII010000181.1 GCA_024639485.1 Alphaproteobacteria bacterium | reverse complement strand
TTGAGCCGCTAAACAGTGAGCCGGGAACGCGTGAAGTGGTTGCTTCACTGGGGTTAACTTTACCGACTGCGCCTTTGAAAAAATTTCCAGATGGTGAAATCCGCTATTCAGACGGCTCACCCATTGTTGCCAATCAGGATGCTACAGTTGTAAATAAATATCTTGAGATGAGTAATGTTAACCTGATGGAAGAGCTGGTAACATCTATCGAAGATCAACGGGTTTTTGAAATTAACCTCAAACTTGTTAAAACTGCTGAAGATATTGATCGCGGCGGCTCCAGCCTGATCAGAATGCCAACCTGATATCCCGCCTTGGCACGGGTCTTGCAATTCCTCACCAGAACAATGTTTTCTTTGAGGAGTTTCAATCATGTCAACCAGTTCCATGCATGTTGCAAAAACCGGTCTTAATGCTCAACAAACCAGAATGCAGATCATTGCCAATAACCTTGCCAATGTGAACACAACGGGATTTAAGCGTGACCGTGTTAATTTTGAAACATTACTTTATCAAGTGCGCCGGTCAGCTGGTGACCAAACCTCAGCAGATACCGAACTAACATCTGCCTTTGCTGTGGGAACTGGTGTTCGTACCATCAACACACAGAAATTAATGTCGCAAGGCAGTTTGATCACAACTGATAACTCTCTTGATATTGCTATCGAGGGGTCAGGATTTTTTCAAGTGCTTCTGCCTGATGGACGGCTTGGCTATACCCGAAACGGAACATTCTCACAAAACGCAGATGGTGTGATGACAACCTCAAGCGGTTATGTTCTACAGCCTGAAATTCAGTTACCCGACAACGTCACCAATATCAATATTTCCGGCGATGGCATTGTCAGCGCTATTATTGCTGGTGAAATCGCAGCACAGGAACTGGGCCAGATTACCATTGCAGACTTTACCAACCGGTCTGGTCTTCAGCCAATTGGTGAGAGCTTTTATGTCGAAACAACCACTAGTGGTGCGCCAGCTATTGCCAACCCGACCGAACAGGGTTTTGGTAAACTTATTCAGGGCGCTCTGGAATCATCCAATGTTAATGTGGTTCAGGAATTGGTCAGCATGATTGAAACCCAGCGTGCTTACGAAGTGAGCTCCAAATCCATTACATCCGTGGATGAAATGCTCCGCTTTATTTCACAAAACCTATAATTCGGGACGTAATAAGTTCATGTGGTCTTTTCGTATTCTATTCATTCTTAGCCCAGTTATTATGCTTTTTTCAGGCTGTACCACCTATGTTGAAAATGTGGTATCAGAAGACTATAAGCCTATCTTTCAAGAAGCCGCTGATATCGTAGAACAAGCGCCTACCGGCGGCATTTATTCCGATAACGGGCAAGGGTTTTTCCCGTCAACGCGCCGCAACCGGCAAGTCGGAGACATCATCAGCGTCACTATGCTGGAAACATTCAGCGCGACCAAATCAAGTAGCGCCGCTAGCAGCAAAACAGATGCTTTTGATGTAACGCTTCCGACCGGATTGCCAAATATGCTGACCGGCGGGTTTGTTCCCGGCGATCTGACCAGCGGCACAGCACAAAATTTTTCCGGTTCAGGAACAGCATCACAATCAAACAGCCTGACCGGTACTGTTTCGGTGACCGTGTTGCGGGTATTTGCCAATGGTAATCTGGAAATTGGTGGCCAGAAAAAACTTACCCTGACCAATGGCGATGAATATGTTCGGGTGCGTGGCATTGTCCGGCCAGAAGATATTTCCGAAGACAACATTATTCTGTCCAGCCGTATTGCCGATGCCCAGATTATTTATATTGGTGCCGGACAGGTTAATGACAGCGTCAATCAAGGTTGGTTAAGCCAAGGGCTTCGTGCCATTTCACCATTCTAATATTTGCTTCTGGAGCCTATTATGTTTCGCGCCCTGCTCAATCTGATTATGCCCATTTTTATACCAGTGCTTATACTGGTAACGATGCCGCTTACGGTACAGGCTGACCGGCTGAAAGATATGGCATCCATTGCCGGTGTTCGCAGCAATCAGCTGATCGGATATGGTGTTGTTGTCGGGCTAGCCGGTTCTGGTGACGGGTCATCAACACTTACCCAGCAATCGCTAGAAGCACTAATCTCACAATTCCGTATTAATATTGATTCCAGCAATCTTAGCGCCAAGAATGCCGCCGCCGTCATGATCACATCAGAATTACCTGCCTTTACCAAACCGGGGCAGAATATTGATATTACGGTATCCACTCTGGGAACTGCAAAATCGTTGCGTGGCGGCACATTGCTTATGACACCTCTATTGGGTGCGGATGGCGAAACTTATGCGATTGCACAGGGCAATCTGGTTGTTGGCGGTCTTGGCGTAACCGGAAATGATGGCTCATCGGTGATTGTTAATATCCCGACTGTCGGCCGTATTCCGGGTGGTGCGGTAGTTGAACGCATGGTGGAAACGCCGTTTTTGAATGCAGAGAATATTATACTTAATCTGCATAAGGGTGATTTCAGCACAGCGAGCAATGTGGCCGAAGCCGTCAATGAGATTTTTGGCGATGATGTTGCCGTGGCACTGGATAGCGCATCCATTAAGATTCGCGCTCCTATTGATCCATCCCAGCGGGTAGCTTTTTTGAGCCTGCTTGAAAATGTAGAAGTCGAACCAGCACGCCCCGCTGCCAAGGTGATTGTCAATTCCCGCACAGGTACCATTGTTATTGGCGGCAATGTTCGGGTCACGCCCGCTGTCGTCACCCATGGATCATTAACGGTCAGAGTCGAAGAAGACACCGATGTCACTACCACCGCCACAACAACCGTGGCAGACGGCGTAGTAACAACCGCACCGGGTGAGGCCATTGAAACCGCTGATTCTGAAATCATTATCGAAGAAGAGCCCGCAAAAGCGTTTATTTTTGATACTGGCACAGAGCTATCCGACATTGTCGATGCGATTAATGCGGTTGGTGCCGGCCCTGCTGATCTGGTCACTATACTGGAAGCCTTGCGTGAAGCCGGTGCGCTTCGGGCGCAGCTTATTATTATTTAGGACATATGCATCATGATAGAACCCGTCAATAATATACCTAGTTTCACACAGCTGAGCGAAGACAAAGCGCTGTCATCAATCAGGCAGACGCCTGATGAATTGAAAGAAGTCGCTGAACAGTTTGAAGCCATTTTTCTAAACTTTTTCCTTAAACAGGCAAGAGCCGCAAAACTGGCTGAAGACCCTTTATCGAACTCCGCTTCCAAAACCTATCGCGATATGCTTGATCAGGAATATGCCACCAGCCTGTCTGGTGATGTTGATCTTGGCATTGCCGAAGGATTAATGCGCCAGTTTGGCAAGTTCGTGGGGTAATCAGCCATGGCAGGCTTATTTGAAATTGGCAAATCCGGACTGAATTCTTACAGAGAAGCGCTCTCTGTAACCGGGCAGAATATTGCCAATATCAATACTGATGGCTATAAGCGCCGCGAGGCTTCACTGGAGGAAGTCAAAGGCGCATCCGGCGGCATTACAAGTCTATCATCACAGGCTGGTTTAGGCGTACGAGTTGAGGAAGTACGGCGATCTTTTGACGAGTTCCTGCTAAATAAAGCCAGAAGTGCAACCAGTTATGCGACAAGTGCTGATAGCTACGTCAATGCCATTGCACAACTAGAAGATATTATTCTTCCGGGTGAGGCAAATATTGGCGCAGCAATTGGCCGCTTTATGCAAACATTACAGGAAGTTGCTGTCAATCCTAGTGATACAGC
>JAHEII010000070.1 GCA_024639485.1 Alphaproteobacteria bacterium | reverse complement strand
CAGACTATCAGCATCAATGCTGGCGACAACCGGGTCTTTTTCTTCGTTGAATGAGCCAAAGACAGGCACTTCAAACCCGTGGCGGGTAATATAATCATAGACAATCGCGTTTACATCACGCCGATATGGAGTCAGAACAGCAATCCGTTTTGCCTTCATTGTCCGGAAAGCCGCAAAAGCGGCTGTAATCGGAGTTGTTGGCGTAGCCATGGGCTTGGCCGCTCTGAGGTATCCATGCACCGCGTCCTCCCCCAGAACCGTTGAGGCAGAAGTGCAACCATAAGCCAGAACATCCAGCCGGTCTTCGGGCAGGATCAGCGCCGCTGTATCTGTAATCCGTGGCCCCATAGCGGCCAGCGTTTCCGGCGTGACCGACACTTCGTTAGCGATACGCGCGGCAAACACATCAACCCCTGATTGGGTGATGATATGCCGGAATTCATGCTCAACTGTGTAATCAGTTGCTAGCACAACAAGCCCTATCCGTGCCTTTTTGCCTATCACCATATGTGAGGTGAAAGGCAGATGCTCAACCAGATAGGATTGATTATCGTCCGTTGATTTATCCATAAGCTATTCTCTATCCGGCTGTTATCCGGCTCTGGGTTGTCGAATGTTTTCAGGTAGCCATGTTGCTAATTCAGGGAACACAATCAATACAAATACCATCAACACCATAATGAAGAACATAGGCAATCCGGCGCGGGCAATAAAGCTCATTTCATGCCCTGTCATGCCTTGTAACACAAACAGATTAAATCCGATTGGCGGGGTGATTTGTGCCATTTCCACCACAACAACAATGAAAATCCCAAACCAGATCATGTCAATGCCCGCATCACGGATCATGGGTTCAACCACAGCCATAGTCAGGACAACCGATGAAATGCCATCAAGGAACATCCCCAGAATAATGTAGAAAACCAGCAGAACCATAAGCAATTCAAAACGGCTGAGATTCCAGTCCGCAATCAGATTAGCCAATCCGCGCGGCAAACCGGTGAAACCCATTGATAATGATAAAAACGCGGCGCCAGCCAGAATAAGCGCAATCATGGCAGACGTTCTGGTCGCCCCCATCAAACTGGAAGAAAAGCTCTGCCATGTCAGCGTGCCCTGAGTTGCCGCCAGAGCAAGCGCCCCAATCACTCCAAAGGCAGCCGCCTCAGTCGCGGTGGCAAATCCGAAAAACATGGAACCAATAACAAGCAGAATCAAACAGATCACCGGTATCAGAAACCGAGAGTTACGGATTTTTTCCATAAAGCTCATCCGCGCATCAAGGATAGGGTCCCAGTTTTTCGAAACCGTCGCATAAATCCCGACATAGGCCATAAACATAGCCGCCAGCACAAGCCCCGGAAATACACCGGCAAAGAACAGTTTTTTAATCGATTCATTAATCGTTACGCCATAAACAATCAGCGTCAACGAAGGCGGTATCATCAAGCCCAGTGTTGCCGCCCCGGCCAGTGTTCCGATAACCATATGTTCAGGATATTTACGGCGACGCAATTCCGGAATAGACATCTTCCCCACGGTTGTCAGCGTTGCCGCCGATGAACCCGATACCGCCGCAAAAACCGTACAGCCAACAATATTAGTATGAACAAGCCCACCCGGAAAGCGCGACATCCACGGCGCCAGACCACGGAACATATCTTCGGAAAGGCGCGTCCGGTATAAAATCTCACCCATCCAGATAAATAACGGCAAGGCGGTTAATGTCCATGACGATGATGCCGACCAAATCGTTGTCATCATAACGTCACCCACTGGCCGTGTGGTGAATAATTCCATGCCGACCCAGGCCACACCAACCAGTGATAAACCTACCCAGACACCCGTGCCAAGCAAAGTAAACATGACAAAAAGAAACAGGATAATGACCGAAATATTTTCCATGATGCGTCTATCCTTTATTCTATTGATGTGACGTGAATGCGATCACGGCCGGTAAATAGTAATGAAATCAAATGATCTGTAAGAGCAATGGCAAGAATAACCGAACCAATCACCATGCTGGATTGCGGTATCCATAATAAAGTCGCGTCCTGCCCTTGTGAGATATCGCTAAACTTCCACGACCAATAGGTAAACCGCCAAGCATAATACGCAATATACCAGCCAACCATGGTGCCAATAGTAAAGCACCATACATTCAAAAACCAGCTTACCCGTGCTGGCACAGCGTTGATCAGGATTGATACACGGATATGTGAGCCATGATTAAGCGCACTGGCAAAGGCAAGAAAACTAGCACCTGCCATGGAATAACCAGCATATTCAGGCGCACCGGGAAAAATCTCACCCGTCCACCGCGCCACCATCTGAACCACAATCAATGTCAGGATTGCAATCAGAAAACATGCGGCCAGAATACCTGATAGCAAATACAGACCGTCAAGGCCTTTTCGAAGCGCCCTCAATGCCTTTTCCCCCTAAACTAGAAGTGATTACCGATTAATCCGGTATCATTTTAGACAAATGACAGGGAGAGTTCCCTGTCATTATAACATAGTTAAAACCGGTGAAATGGTTTATTGCATCGCGTTGAAGCTATCGACAATGGCCTGACCTTCGGCACCTGCGGCTTCTAGCCAGTCTGATGTCATGGTCGCTCCGATATCTTTCAACTCGCTTTGCAACGCATCACCAGCAGGCTCAACCGTCATACCGCCAGCCCGAAGTCCGGCAAGAGTAAATCCGGTGTACTCTTTTGAACGCCATGTTCCGGCATATTCTGCCAGCTCAGCGCATCCACGGATAACATTCTGGTTAGCCTCGCTCGTGCCATTCCAGACAGATGAGTTAACCATGATGTAGTTACGCGGAAGCCATGCATCCACTTCGTAGAAATGCGTCAGGGATTCCCAGATTTTGCGGTCATACCCAGTGGCACCGGAAGACACCATGGATTCCACCACGCCAGTAGCAAATGCCTGTGAGATTTCTGCTGCTTCAATCACCACCGGCAACATGCCTGTCAGCTCAGCCAGACGGGTTGTTGTGTTGTTATATGAGCGGAATTTGATGCCTTTCATATCGGCGACAGAATTGATTTCCTTTTTGAAATACAATCCTTGCGGCGGCCATGGCACAGCATAAAGCAGGGTCAGATTCTGATCAGCCAGTGTTTTTTCAATGCTCGGCTTGGCCGCTTTCCATAAGTTATCGGCATCATCAAATGATGTTGCCAGAAACGGCACCGAATCATATCCGAAAATAGCATTTTCATTCTGGTGACCGGAAAGCAGTCTTTCCCCAATTGGCACCTGCCCAGTCTGAACGGCGCGCTTGATATCCGCGCCTTTGATCAATGAACCAGATGGGTGAGTAACAATTTCAATTGCGCCACCTGTTCCAGTCGTCACGCACTGGCCAAACTCAGCCGCAGTGACAGAATGGAAATTCGATCCACTATATGCCAATGGCATATCCCATACCTCTGCCTTGGCGGCGGCAGACATACCAACACATAAACCAGCGGCAAGCACCATAGATGCCATATTTTTATTTATCGTCATTATCCTCTCCCTCATCAAAATGTTTTTTATTTGCATACAAATATTCAACAGCATTTTTTCTGATCCGGCAAGCAGATTCCCAATTCCAACAACGAACTCCAAAACCCAGCTATGGAACGCAACTATTCCAAGCTTTACCGTATGGCGTTATACTTACTTGGAAAACCGGCGCATATCATAGGCCGATAAATCCATATTCGGCTGGATATCAGATGCCAGCATAGCTAGTAACTGGCCGGTTTTTGGGCCACCAGTCAACCCGACATGATGATGCCCGAACCCCATAAACACGCCTTTTATTCCCGGCACGTCACCGATAACCGGAATGGAATCCGTGGGGGCTGGCCTATGCCCCATCCAGCGCGTTTCTTCCCCCCATTTCAAATCAGGCATATATTGCCGGACATTATGCATCAATAGCTTGAATGGGGCTTCTGATGCGGCGGCTTTCAGACCGCCAAACTCAACAATACCGGCCAGTCTGATCCGGTCTTTCATCGGCGTAATGACAAATTTTCCAGCCGCCACCATAAGCGGGGTTTTCGGCATGGTATTTGGATGCCATAATTCCACATGATAACCACGCTCCGCCTCTAACGGGATAGATATGCCAAGCTGTTTGGCCAATGTCCCCGACCATGCCCCCGTCGTCAGAATAACCCGATCAGCGGATACACTCTCACCACCTGCCCTGATGCCGGTGACATGCCCATTTTCATGGCTGATGGCCTCGACTTCTGCTGTGATCATCTGGCCGCCTCTATCGGTAAACACTTTGGCCAGATCAGCGATATAATCACCGGGGCTTGCGATCATGCCATGATTTTGCATAGCCACGCCAAAACGGTGACTGTCTGCCATAAACGGATCATACGCGGCAAAAGCATCGTCTTCGTATTCAATCCAGTCATGCCCCATCGCTTTCCGGATATCCCACATCGGCTTATCAGCATCAAACGCGGCTCTATCCTTGAAGATATAGGTATAATCGCATGGTTTTATCCAGCGTTCGGCAATAGTACCTGCCGCCAAAGCCTGATGATCTTGCAAGGATTGGCCAATAATCGGATTAAGCGCCTCAGCAATGCGCTGGGTGTCTTTCATATTGGCATGGCGCAAATAGGGAATAAGCCATGGCAATAATCGAGGCAGATAGCCCCAGCGCAAGAATAGCGGTTGAAGCGGATTAAACAGCATTTTCGGGGCTTTCCGAATAATGCCGGGGGTAGTTACCGGTATCACGGATGATGAAGCCAGAATACCGGCATTACCAAAACTGGTTCCGCCTGCGGGCCCTGCCCGATCAACTAATGTGACCTGATGGCCATATTCCTGCATACGCATGGCGGCGGCAATACCCACCATACCGGCACCAACAACAATCACAGAATAAGCGCCGGAAGGGGCTTTGTCTTTAGCCTTCATATTGGCTTTAGTCATGATTTATGCTCCGTCTGCCATGATTGATTCCAGCTTTGTTTTGCGTAATGGTTAACTTTATCCAGATCAGGATCAATCCCCAATCCGGCACCTTCAGGCAACATGGCATAGCCATCAACAATCGGATAAGGGGATGCCAGAATATCTTCTTTCAGATAATATTTGGCCTGATAAAACTCACATCCAAGGGTGATATTCGGGGTGGCCGCAATCATATGCGTTCCGGCCAGATGCGCGACACCGGCTTCAAACATATCACCGCCATATGCCGCCAAACCCTTGGCTTCGGCTAACGCGGCAATATGCTGGGCATAGCTCAACCCACCTGATTTCATGATTTTTATGGACACGCCATCGCAAATGTCTTCGGCCACAGCGCGGTGCATATCAGCCAGACTAAATACCGATTCATCCGCAAGCAATGGTACAGTTATGGATTCCCGCAACCGCCGCATCGCATCAAAATGCCGAGCCGGAACAGGCTGTTCTATAAAATCTGGTAAAAATCCGGCAACATCACGCAATTTGGTTTCTGCCCCATATGGGGATAGCCCCTGATTGTAATCAACCCTGATCTGCAGATCAGGAAAATGTTTGCGCAAGGATTCCAGCCGCATCATATCAAACCGGTGATCAGCAAAACCGGTCTTGAGCTTGACGATATTGACCTGATCGGCCTGCAAGCGTTCCACCAATGCCAAATCAGCATCAAAATCCGGATTGGCTAGCGAACAGGATAGCGGAATCCGGTGGCGCACTGCCCCGCCCAGCATTTCTGCCACGCTGACTCCTAATGCTTTTCCAGACGCATCAAGCAACGCGGTTTCCAGCGCCGCTTTTGCTTCTGTTGCATGGGCTACCGCGTGTTCCGCATCCTTACAGATAGCTTGCCTGTCGCTGAGTGACCGGCCAAGCACCAATGGCGGCAAATATCGCGTCATGGCGGCCAGACTGGCTTCGACTGAGCCAGTAAATACCACCCATGGCGAGGCTTCGCCATAACCACGGATACCGCCAGAAGTTTCACATTCCAGCAAGCCGATATCAATCACCTGATCTACCCGGCCAATGCCGTGATCACGCGCCGATACAACAGGCAATTGCAGATGCCAGACGCGTAGGCCGATAATCCGTTCGTCATCCAGCCGTGACATGGCCTAAGCTACCCATTCTGATACCGGTGCCGCCGCTTCGTGTAGTGGCTGGCTAATCACATCGATCAGTGTCGGCCCATCATGGGCAAGCGCTTCGCTTAGCACCGCCGGCAAATCAGCAGGGTTTTCAACCCGCCAGCTTTTGATACCGTAAGCACTGGCCACCGCCGCGTGATCCGTGCGGCTGAAATCAACATTATGATAGCGCGCCCCAAAACCGGATTTCTGCCCGGCTTTGATCCAGCCATAGACCGCATTTGAAAATACAATTGACGTAATCGGCATGTTGTAGCGCGTCATTGTTTCAAACTCACCAACACAGAATCCGAATGATCCATCCCCCATCAAGGCCACGGTTTTAACCGACGGATTGCCAATATGTGCGCCCATTGCCGCCGCCATGCCAAAACCAAGCGCTCCATGCGCCCGATTACTGATAAAGACGCGGCCATCCCGCCGCCAGCGATAATGCGCCGAAACATAAGGACAAGGCGTTCCCGGATCAGCAACCACAATAGCATCATCATCACATTGCGCCGCCAGATGGTGAATGACCGCTTCGGGCGTGATTGGCATCTGGGTTGATGTAGCCAGCGGTTCAAATTCTGCCAGTTTAGCCGCCCACGCCGCCGCCGCCCGTGCTTTACCGTCAAAATCAGGTAAATTATCATGGCCTTCTATGGCCTGAATTAATCCGGCAAGCGCCAGTTTTGCATCAGCAATAATAGCGGCATCGGTTTGATAATTTGCCCCCGGTACCATGGGATCACTATCAATATGTAAAATCGTTTTATCATGAGTTGGACTGCGCCAGCGTTCTGTTGTTACTGACCCCGCCCGACAACCAACAAACAACACCAGATCAGCCGCATCTACCAGCGCGCGCGTTGATTCCACACCGCCATTCGAGCCAACAACACCAACGGCGCAAGGATGCGTTTCTGCAATAACCCCCTGCCCTGATACGGTGGTCGCTATCGGCATATTCAGCATTTCTGCCAGACGCGCGACTTCTGGCATGGCACCGGAAAGCAATGGGCCGCCGCCACAAATCATGACCGGCTGGCTAGCCGCCAGTAATAATCTGGCCATGATTTCCAGTTCAGTTTGTGGCGCTGATTGGCGCTGTGCCGGAAACATGGTATGCCGTTCATCTGCCCAGATCAGATCAGCATCAATCGGTGCTTTCTGTGTATCAAACGGCAACGCCAGATGCGTTGATCCCGGACGGCCAGTTGTCATGGCACGAAAAGCTGTGCGCATTTGTGCTGGCAATTGATTAACCTGATCTAGCGAGCTATTCCATTTTGTCACCGGCGCGAATAAGGCCGGTTGATCCAGTTCCGTTAACGGATATTTACCGCGTGATGTTGTGGCCACATCTGATGTGATAGCCATAATAGGAATTGAGCTTTCGCCGGCTTCAACCAGCGCTGGCAAAATATAGGTCGCCCCACCACCGGATGGGCCTTCGCATATTCCCGGTTTGCCAGTGACTCTGGCATAACCGTCAGCCATATATCCGGCATGACGCTCATCACGGGTCAGAATATGGGTCATCCCATGATTAAGCCGTGCCATCGCATCATAGAATGGCAATGTTGTATCACCACAAAGCCCGAAAATATGCTTAACCTCATAGGCTTCAAGCATTTTTACCATGGCTTCTGCGCCATTCATTTGATTCTTCATTATCGCCCCCTTACTCTTTATCATCTTTCCTCAATATGCTTCAATGTACAAGCCATTTTCATTACTTATATGTGACTTGCCGGATGAACAGAATTAGCGCATCATAACATTATGAAATTATCTGAACCATTCTCTGATCCTTCCATTGCTAGCGGCGGCAAAGCAGTTTATGGCGCATCTGTTGGTATTCTGATGCTGGAAGCCCAGTTTCCGCGTATTCCCGGTGATATGGGTAACGCGCTCAGCTGGCCGTTTCCTGTTCACTATAAAGTCGTGCGCGGGGCATCACCTGATCTGGTCGTCCGGCGGCGGGCTGAGGATATGCTCACGCCATTTATTCATGCCGCGCAGGAACTGGTTGCTGATGGCGTTGACGGGATTACAACAAATTGCGGCTTTCTTTCGCTGTTTCAAGCAGAACTGGCAGCGGCGGTTCCGGTTCCGGTCATGACATCATCATTGATGCAGTGGGATATGGTATCGCGATTGATGCCGCATGGAAAACGGCCGGGGATTCTGACCGTCAATGCGTCCAGCCTCAGCCCGGATCATCTGATCGCGGCAGGAGTACCGGTGGATGCGCCGGTAGTGACGACCGAAGGCCGGCGTGAGTTTACCCGCGCCATTCTGGACAACGAAGCAAAAATGAATATTGATCTGGCACGGGCAGATAATATTGATGCGGCGATGGAACTGGCCACGGACACTACCATTGGCGGCATTATTCTGGAATGTACAAATATGATCCCCTATGCGGCAGATATCCGCGCGGCGACCGGCTTGCCTGTTTATTCCATTCATAATCTGGTCATGTGGTTTCAGGCTAGCTTGCGGCCACCGCGTTTTCCATCACATCAGGAAATTTAATTGCTTATGTTTCGTTTGCTTGAATGGCTTGGCCGGAACGCCATGCTGGTTCTACCTGCTGGTATTGTGGCGGCATTGATCCTGCCTGAAACCGATGCACCGATTACGTTGATCGTGCCGCCGCTGATTGCTGTTATTTACACAGTTACATTTATCCGCATGGATTTACCGGCATTATTACGCACCATGTTAACCCCTATGGAAATCTTGTGGCAAATGTTGATTGCCGGATTTATTCTGATCATTATGCCGCTGTTATTAATTGGCGGCTGTATGCTGGCTGATGTTGACGCGGCGTTGTTACCATCCGCCACATGGTATGCTGTTGCCCCGCCCATAGCATCCACCGCATGGATTTGCGGCATTATGGGGTTGAGCCTTCCTACCGCTATGCGGGTGATCGTGATGACCAGCCTGCTTGCGCCTTTTACCGGGCCATTTATGATAGGATTAATATTGCCAAACGCGGCCAGCATATCATCGCTGGCCATGTTTTTTAATCTGGCGGCAATGATTTTTGCCGGTGTAATCATTGCATGGCTCGGCCAGTTGATTTTGGGGCGGGAACAGATTGCCAGACATAACCACCGGTTTGACGGATTAGCCGCGCTAACCATGCTGATTTTTCTTATTCCGGTATTTAATGGCATCCCAAGACAGATTATTGATCTGCCTAGTCTGGCATGTAAGCTATTACTGCTTGCTGTGGTGCTTAATTTTTCTACTCAATTCATTCTGATGCTGGTCGCCCGATTATCGCCATATCGCCAAGGCCGTGATCTGGCATCCGTGCTTGCTGTGCTAAGTGGCAATCGCAATGTCGGTTTATATTATGGGGCATTACCTGTTGATCCCATATTTGGCATGTTTACCGCATTATATCAGGTGCCATTATATCTGACGCCGCTTTTGATGAGCCGTGTTCGTCGGCTGATGGGGCTTGATCGTTAGCTGTTGAAATCAGTCTTACTGGATAAGCATGCCGGGCAAATCACCTTGCGCGGCGCGTGTTGCCACATGCTCAATAAAGCTTGTCACCAATCTTGGCGGGGTTGTCATGAACTTATGGACAAGCCCTAGCTTCATCGGTTGATGATCGCCTTTCAGCGGCAAAAACACCAGCGGCTTGCCATCAGGGGCGGCCGCCGTATGAGTGCGAATATTGATCAAGCCATAGCCATAGCCATTGGCAATCAAGCTTCGCATCACGGGCAGTTCTTTTGTTCTGTCTGTAATATTCGGGCTTAACCCCTGCCGGTGAAACATAGATAGAAAATAATCACCGCTTAATGGTAAATCCAGTAATACCATTGGTAATTCCACCAGATCAGCAAGCGATAATGCTGTTTGTCCGGCTAGCGGATGATCCGCACCCAATAGAACATAAGGCGGCAAGGTGGCGACACTGGTAAAAATGGTATCTGCCCCAACCCCCAGATGATAGGTAACGGCAACATCAATTTCAGCCCGATCCAGCATAGCCAGTAAATCAGCCTGATGCGCTTCATAAAGGATAATCTGGGTTTCCGGATAGGCATCTTCAAAACACCGGCGAATATTTGCGCTAAGGATGGGGGCAATCGTGATTAAGCATCCGATTTTCAAAACCCCGCGAACATGATCCTGCATATCTTTGGCAATCGTGCCCAGATTCTGCACCCAGTTAAGAATTCCCCTCGCTTCTTCGACCAGACGTTTACCGCTTGTGGTTAGCGTCAAGCCACGCGCATGCCGGCGAACAAACATCTGTATCTTCAAATCGTCTTCTAGCTGTGATATCGCGGTAGAGATAGATGGTGAGGATACATTCAGATGGTCTGAAGCAGCAGTTATGCTCCCTAGCTCACCTACCGCCACCAGATATTCAAGTTGACGAAAAGTAATCCGTTGATTCATGCCCCGAACAGATCGTGTAATGCTTTCGCTCAATATGTAATCCACGTGGTTTTTAACGCTGTATATTTATCCAGCGCGTGAAGCGATAAATCACGCCCATATCCGGATTGCTTGAACCCGCCAAATGGGGTCATCGGGCTAAGCGCATCAACAGTATTAACGGAAACAGTTCCAGCATGAAGCCGCCGCGATACCCGATGGGCGCGTGACAGACTGCCCGTCCAGACAGATGCCGCCAGACCATAAATACTATCATTAGCCATGGCCACGGCCTCATCTTCGCTATCAAACGGAATAACCGATAATACCGGGCCAAAGATTTCTTCTTTTGCCAGCTGGCTTGCGGGCGGCACGTCATTAAAAATAGTTGGCTCAACAAAATAGCCTTTGCCATCTACCTGTATGGCATTGCCGCCAGTCACACAATCAGCATAACCTCTGCCTTCTTCTATCATGCTCATAATGCGGTCATGCTGTTCCTTGCTGACAATAGCGCCCATCTTGGATGAAGGATTTAGCGGATCACCCGGTTGATGCGCCGCCGCATGGCTGATCATACGATCCAGAAACTCTTTATGAATGGAACGTTCAACCAGCAAGCGGGAATTGGCCGAACACACCTCACCCTGATTGAAAAAGATACCAAATGCTGCCATGGATGCGGCGGCATCCAGATCATCAGCATCAGCAAAAACCAGATTGGGGCTTTTACCGCCGGTTTCCAGCCAGACCTGTTTCATGTTGGACTGACCGGCATATTGCTGAAACATTTTGCCGATAGGTGTTGATCCGGTAAAGGCCAGACAATCCACATCACCATGCAACCCTAATGCCTTGCCAGCTGTTTCTCCATAGCCGGTGACAACATTGAACACGCCTTCGGGCAGGCCTGCTTCCATAGCCAGTTCAGCCAGCCGTAACGCCGATAAAGGGGATTGCTCAGCTGGTTTCAACACAACCGAATTACCAGCGGCCAGTGCCGCCGCGCCTTTCCATGTTGCCATATCAAGCGGGAAATTCCACGGCACAACCGCGCCCACAACCCCAAGCGGTTCTTTGGTTATCAGCGCCAGATTGCCCTTACCTGTTGGTGCAATTTCATCATAGATTTTATCAATAGCTTCGGCATACCACTGAAAAAATGCCGCTGAACCCGGAACATCTACGGCCGCCGCGTCTTCGACCGGCTTGCCCATATCCATGCTGTCCAGAAGTGCCAGCTCATCCAGATTAGCGCGGATAAGATCAGCCAGTTTAAGCAAGACTGCTTTACGGTTTTGCGGCGTTTCCTCTGACCACACGCCTTTATTGAACGCGGCACGGGCGGCGGCAACCGCCCTGTCTATATCCGTAGCGTCACCCGCCGCGACTTCTGCTAGTACCGATTGATTAGCCGGATTAATGGAAGAAAAACATTTACCAGAATCCGCATCTTCAAAACGGCCATTGATAAACAGCTGATGATGTGGCTTTAGTTTTCCTGCCAGCGTCTGCCATTCTTGTAAACTGTGGTATGACATGAATTCCCCCATAAATATTTGCAAATCCGGATCGCTTAAAGGGTGAAATCAGGCAATTTGCTGAAACCGCCCATAGCTACGCTTTGAATATACTAATGCATCGCCTTCTTCAGGGTGGTGAATACCAACAACTCCACCAATGAAAATATAATGCGTTCCCACGCGTTCTTTCTGATAGAGCGTACAGTCAAACGATACCAGTGCATCTGTCAGAATAGGAACACCGGTTTCCAGTTTATGCCAGTCAACATGATCAAATTTACTATCGCCTTCTGCTATACGACCGGCAAAGGTATTTGATATCTGCGATTGATCTGACCGCAACATATTCACGGCAAAAGCCTTATTTTCCATGATAGCATCAGCCGCCGGACTCAGGTGATGAATACAAACCAGAAGCGTCGGATCATCCATGTCAGCAGAAACCGAAGACATGGCAGAAACAGTTACGCCATGCTGTCCGGCGGTTCCGTCGGTGGTGACCACATATACCGTTGTTCCGGCCGAAGACATCGCTTTGATAAATTGATCACGCATGTCATTCATATTTTAACGTCCTATTCTGCAGCTAAATTCTTATTGTCATCAAACCACTGTCTGACGGCACTGTCACCTTTTTTCTGATCACTGCCATCAAGAACACGATCAGACAGATCAGCACCATCTTTCACGAAATTCAATGCACCATCCCATTCAAAATTGCGATAAACAGCACCCAGATGTGCGGTTGGCGGGCTTTGTGCAAATAGCTGGAACGTCAAGCGGTGGCCGGCATAATCGGAATTGAGCAAGTCACGCGCATAGGCCAGCAACTTGCGCCGGTCTTCGGCAAGCCATTTGTCATTAATGGTGTAGAATTTTTCCATCCATGGGCGTGTTGCTTCGGATTCAAAAGACGCGACATTTGGCGTAACACAAATCTGCCCACCACATAATTCACGGGTCAGATGGATCATGTTGGCCAGATTGGACATGGCATGATAGCGTCCGGTCATCAATAGCGACTGGTTAGGCATCAGCAAACCGGCCGGTGATGTTTCCCCCAGCGCAATCGCGGCGGTCAGATGCGCGTTAATTCCTTCACGCCAGACAGCCAGATGTGACAGTTTTTCCTGAACAGCCGGAATTTTTTCAAGTCCGGTCTGGCGGATATTGAATAAAGCCGTGCCAATCATCTGATCAGCCTGTTTTAATGTCCGCTGAACAAACGCAAACGCCGAATACCGGTGCAGGGTAGCTCTGATAAACGTAGCCGCCTTTGTGTGACGATAGAACAGCACATTTTCCCATGGCACCAGAACATTATCAAAAATCACCATCGTATCAACCTCATCGAATTTATTCGACAACGGATAATCGCGGTGATCAGAACGTGGGCATCCGCCACGCGCGCCAGCAAAGCCTGTCCGGCAGATGAATTTCAGATTTGGTGAGTTCAGGTCACAAATAAAGCCAAGCGCATAATCCGACATTTTGTTATCACCCCAATTGGCGATAGTCGGCTTAGTAAATGCCTGATTAGCATAAGCGGCGGCGGTTTCGTATTTTGCGCCTCTGACAATGATGCCTTCATCGGTTTCTTTGACCACATGCATCAGCATATCCGGGTCTTGGTCTTGCGGGGCTAATGACCGGTCGCCTTTCGGGTCTGTATTAGCGGATACATGGAACGGGTCTTCTTTAAGGACTTTGAAAATATGGTTTTCGATATTTTTGGAAAATTGCGGGTCAACTTCATTCAGAACATCCTGCCCATCATAAAGCGACCACATCTCACCAACGGTTTCATCACCAACACGGGTAACAACGCCGCCTACGTCTTCGAGCACGGCATCGGTTGCCCGCCGTTTTGCCCACCAGTCGTCTTGAGTGAATGGCAACGCATTGCCAATGGCATTCACCTCACCCTGATCTTCGACAGTCATGACATCTTTGGTAGCTGGATCATGTGCCATATCATAAATACGGGCGCGTATGTCAATCAGCGGTTTAAACATAGGATGCGTGGTCACATCATTGACGCGCTGGCCATCCATATAAACTTCCCGATTGCCGCGAATAGAATCCTTATATTCATTGCCTGTTCTGATCATGGTTTTGTCCTCAAAATATCAATTGCACCTTAATTTAATTTTTCCGGCTTAGTTAAGGCAATCATCATTAATTTATTCATTGGTTAGATTAAATCTAATTTGCTCTAATGGGAAGATGTTTTTCACCAGTGTTCAGTTATTCCAGTTATCCGGCTTGCCATAACCCATTTATTTATGCACGATAGGAAAATAATGATGTACGTCCAGATGTAACAGGATTGAGATATAAATGAATACTAATAAAAGCTTCCCATCACCCGCTATTGATATCGTATCTGTGACCAAAATATATCCGCACCGAACGCACCCCGTGACAGCGTTGAATGATATCAGTTTTGCAATCAAGGATAATGAATTCTTCACCTTATTAGGGCCTTCCGGTTGTGGTAAAACAACATTATTGCGCATGATTGGCGGCTTTGAAGGCATTACCAAAGGCCAGATACAGCTTTACGGCGAAGATATCAGTACGCTTCAGCCAAATCAGCGACCAATAAATACTGTTTTCCAGCAATATGCACTGTTTCCTCATTTTACCGTTTTTGAAAATGTGGCCTTTGGACTAAAGCGGCTTGGCCGTGATCAGGCATTTATTAAAACCCAGACCGAATCCATGCTTGAGCTTATCCGGATGGCTGAATTTGCTGATCGCAAACCTAATCAGCTATCGGGTGGTCAGCAACAACGGGTTGCACTTGCGCGGGCGCTGGCGCCACAACCGAAAGTCCTGTTACTTGATGAGCCGCTATCAGCGCTTGATCTCAAATTACGGCAGGCGATGCGCGAAGAATTAAAAGATATTCAGAAAAAAACAGGCATTACCTTTATTTTTGTAACCCATGACCAAGAAGAAGCGTTGACCATGTCTGACCGTATCGCGGTAATGAGCAACGGCGAAGTCCAGCAAATCGGAACCGCAACCGACATATATGATCATCCGGTTAATCATTTTGTTGCTAATTTCATTGGTGAAGCCAATATTCTCAAAGCCAAAGTGAGCAAATCAGATAAAAACAGCATCACGGCAATATTGGCTGCAAACGGCGGCAAAGTAACCATCACATCCGATGTAAGCATGAAAAAAGGCCAGAATATTTCTGTCATGATCCGGCCTGAACGTATCCAGATTGGCAAAATAAGCCGGGCAAAATCAGCCTTAAACGGCGTTATTCAGGGGATATCCTATTTAGGAACAGACACCCAGCTTCAGGTTATTCTTGACGATGGTGAGAGCATTATCGCCAGACAACAAAATAGCATAGATGCCGGCACACCACTAAACAAAGGCGACAAGGTCAGCGTTACTATCCCTCAGCATGCCTTGCGCGTATTGGCAGACTAATGGCTGGAATAATCAAACCAACGGGTAAACCCGCAAAACTGGCAGACGGCACCCAGACATCCATTGTTGATGGCAGACAGCATCTATTGTTGTTGCCGGCGTGGCTGATCATTGGGGTATTACTGGTAATTCCAGTTTTGCTTATGCTGACTTATTCCTTTCTGGTTCAGGATTTCCGTGGTGGCGTGATATGGGAGTTTTCCCTCGAAGCCTATGATCAGTTTTTCTTTGATCGCGGGCTTTTCGGTGATGAGCCGCCCAGCATAGAATGGACATATATAGGCATTTTCTGGCGTTCCTTTGTGCAGGCGCTATTAGCCATGATATTCTGTTTTCTGATTGGTTTTCCTACAGCTTATTTTATTGCTACACGGCCGCAAAAATCGCGGGCGTTCTGGCTGTTTCTTGTGACGATACCCTACTGGGTCAATCTGTTGATCCGGACAGTATCGATGAAATTTCTGATTCGTGATAACGGGCCTATCAATACCTGGCTTTTATCTGGTGGTATCATTGATGAACCAATAGGCATGATTAATACCGGCTTTGCTATCCAGCTTGGTCTGTTTTATTCATATCTGCCGTTTATGGTTCTGCCCATATACGCATCAATAGAACGCTATAATTTTGCCTTGTCTGAGGCGGCAGCCGATCTCTATTCCAGCCGCTGGATGACTTTGTTCAAAATTGTTATTCCATCGGTACGTCCCGGCATTATTGCCGGATGTATTCTGGTCTTTATTCCCAGCCTTGGGGCGTTTCTTGCTCCTGACCTGCTTGGTGGTGCCAAGAATTTCATGATTGGCTCACTAGTCGAAGAACAATTCAAGGGGCAGGCTGGTGACTGGCCATTCGGAGCCGCGGTTTCCATGATTTTGCTATCCATTATCATGGTAATATTGCTGTTTTATGCGCGCGCCCAGAATCGTCAAAACGATGGAGGGCATTAATATGATAAACGCATCAGAACGTATTCGCTGGTATCCGGGATTCAGAGAAATTGCCCTGCTATGTCTGGTTATTCTCTATGCACCGCTGATCATTGTCATGATCTATTCTTTCAACGATTCGCCGTCTATTACGGTATGGAAAGGCTTTAGCTTTGTCTGGTACGAAGAAGTTTTTACCGGCCCCGAAGCAGAACGGTTCAAACAGGCGACCGTGAACTCACTGATTATCGCTGTATCTGCGGCCATCACATCAACCGCTATCGCCACCGCATCGGCATTAGCCATGATCCGTGGTCGCCGTTTTCGCGGACAGGCCATGACATTCGGGCTGATCAATTTGCCCTTGATGGTGCCAGAAATCGTTACCGCTGTTGCTACTCTAATCTTTTTTGCCTCAATCGGTTTTGATCGCGGCATATTGAGCATTTTGCTGGCGCATATTGTTTTCTGTATTCCTTTTGCCTATCTGCCTATTGCCGCCAGATTACAGGGCATTGCCAATGTCTATGAACAAGTGGCGCGGGATTTATATGCGACCCCCGGCCAGACATTCCGGTTGATCCTGTTCCCCATGATGTTACCCGGAATCCTGTCCGGATTTTTGTTAGCCTTTATTATCTCGCTTGATGATTTCATTATCACCAATTTTGTCAAAGGGGCAGGTGTGGAAACATTACCAACAGCCATATTTGGTGCGGTGAAGCAGGGTATTAAGCCAAATATCATGGCAATATCGACACTAATGCTGGTCGCATCATTCCTGCTGGTGACGATTGCCTATTTCATCAGCCGTATGGGAGATCAGAGAAAATAGTTAATATCTAACCAATGGTTAACTAAATTCTCTTTTTTCTAACGCAACAATCCGATACTGTATTAAATGCATATTGTGTCAGAATACATCTGACAAAAAACAAATGTTAATGGAGGAATACAAATGCGTAAATTTGCAACACTAATGGGTGCAGCGGCAATGACCGTGTCATTTGCTCAGGCGGCTTCTGCCGAAAAACTAACCATCTATCACTGGTTTGAATACATTCCACAGGAACTTTTGAATGAGTTTACTGCCGAAACCGGCATTGAAGTCGTCATGGATACCTATGATTCAAACGAAGCTTTGCTTGCTAATCTGAAAGCCACAGGCATGGGGTCATATGATATAGCGTTTCCAAGTGATTACATGATCAACATCATGCGTGACGAAGGCATGCTGGATACATTCAAATCATCTGAGCTCAGCAACTTTGATAATATTCAGGAACAATGGCTCAATGTCAGCTTTGACATGGGACGCCAGAGCTCTGTTCCCTATCAGTGGGGTTCAACCAGTTTCATGGTTGACCGTGAAGCATATTCCGGTGACATCAGAACATCTGACATCATTTTCAACCCGCCAGAAGAATTAAAAGGCAAGATTAATGTTCTTGATACCGCTGGTGAAACGCTTGCTTTTGCCTCACTTTATATGGGTATTCCACAATGTTCCAATGACAGAAGCCAGCTGAAAAAGCTAAGTGCCATGCTAGAAGGCGCGAAGGAAAACTGGGCTTCATTCAATTCAGACGGTGCTAAAGACGTGCTGGCATCCGGTGATGTAGCCGCCGGTATGATCTGGAACGGATTTGGTGCTAAGGCGCGTGCCGAAAGAGCATCGCTGGAATATTCATATCCGAAAGAAGGCTATCTGGTATGGGCTGATAGCGCTGTTCTGTTGAAAGATGCGCCAAACCGTGACGCGGCGTTGAAGTTTATGGACTTCCTGCTTGAACCAGAAGTCGCCGCCGCCATCACCAATTATGCCCGCTACACCGCAGGCGTAAAAGGCGTTGAGGAGTTTCTGGACGAAGAACTGGTAACCTCACCAGAAAACAACCCACCAGCAGATGCGCCAGCCGGTACATTTGTTGAAGTATGTGCACCGGAAACACAAGCGCTATATGACGCTATCTGGACACAGCTCAAAAAGTAACCTTACCATGGCCACATTCGCATAACCGGATGTGGCCATATCCTTATGAGCGATATTTTTAAACCAGTATGTTGAAGCCTTTTCCCTTATATACAGGCACCGAGATTAGAGCCGGCATCGCAGACGGAACTCTTGATCCTTGCCAGATGATAGAACAGTGTCTGGCGCGATGTGAAACCGTACAGTCACAACTCAACCCGTTTACCGCTATCTATCACGATGATGCCATGGCCGCCGCCAAGCTGGTGAAAGATCGGCAAGCAAATGGATTACCAATGCGGCCGATGGAAGGCATTCCCATTGCTATCAAAGAGTTCACCCCGATAAAAGGCAAGCGCACCACCCGTGGATCAATGGCATTAGAGCATCATATCGCAGACGCTCAACCTGTTCTGGTGCAACGCCTGCTTGATGCAGGGGCTATTATTGTGGCGCGCACAACAACTCCGGAATTTGCCCATTCCAGCTTTACCAGATCACCATTATTCGGTCATACCCGCAATCCATTTGATCCGACACGTTCATCCGGTGGATCATCTGGCGGTGCTGGTGTTGCGGTTGCCACTGGCTGTGTTCCCATTGCCGAAGGCACGGATATGGGCGGCTCTGTTCGTATTCCAGCCGCTTTATGTGGCGTGCTCGGGATGAAACCCAGCCATGGCCGCATTCCCATGGATATCTTGTCCACCGTATTTGATACCATTTCGCATTTTGGCCCTCTGGCCAGAACAGTCGCGGATATGCGATTATTCATGGAATGTGTCGAAGGCGCAAATGATGCCGATATCCTGAGCCAGATAGCACCAACGCCATTTGATGATCATGACGATATCAGCGGATTACGCATCGCGACCAGTGTTGATCTGGGCTGTTTTCATGTTGATCCCGATATCGCGGCAAATTTTCAAAATACGCTGGAAACCCTGTCGCAAGCTGGCGCTATTATCACACCGGTAGAAATTGGCTTTACTGCCGATATGGTGGATGCGTGGTATGATTACTGGTGCGTTTATCTGGCCGCTGCTGTTGAGGATTTACTTCCTGAACATAGAGCAGTCATGGACCCAGATTTTCTTGAACTTGTTGATAGAGGATTGAGCCTTTCGGCTGTGGCCTTTCGCCGGCTTGATGACATCCGGACAAAACAATGGCATGCCTTTACTGTGGCCATTGCCGGTCATGATATGCTGGCCTGCCCGACCATGGCCTTGCCTGCACCACCTTATGACGATA
>JAHEII010000141.1 GCA_024639485.1 Alphaproteobacteria bacterium | reverse complement strand
CGAATGATGGGAACCGAGCTTTCCATTGAATACGCGGCACTGGAAGCCAAGCTGGATCGCTTTGTCCATCTAAATAAAGGTGATTTTATTGGTCGTGACGCATTGGTGAAATGGCAGGAAAAAGGTTTTGCTAATGAGCTGGTCACCATGCGCATTGACGGTGTAGAAGACGCCGATGTGCTAGGCGGTAATCCGTTATTCCATAATGGTGACATGGTCGGCCGTGCGACATCCGGTAATTACGGGTTCCGTGTCGGGCAATCGCTAGCACTGGCCATGGTACCGCCTTCATTGGCCGCTATTGGCACCAAGTTTACCATTGATATTCTGGGTAAGCGGTTTGATGCGCAAATCATCGAAGAAAGCCCGTTTGATCCTGATAACGAAAAACTAAGAGCGTAACAAATAAGAGCGCAGATTCTCAAAGAGGAACATTGCCATGTCAGAAATAGCAGAAAAACGCAGTCGCCGGGGTGGGGGCAGAGATGCTCGCCGCACTCTCCGAAGTGGTGGAGCAACACAGTTATCTACCCCATATCTTGTTCGTCATGTCCCTTTATATGAAATGTTGAGTGACGAAGGTGCCGAGATTATTGAAAACAATGCCGAAACCATCCTAGAAGAAATCGGAATTGAGTTCAAAGATGATCCGGAAGCACTGGATATTTTGCGCGAACATGGCGCCGATGTCCAAGGCCAGCGTGTTCATTTTCCGCGTGGTTTATGCCGCGAATATTGCCAGAAAGCCCCATCCGAGTTTACACAGCATGCGCGTAATCCGGCACGGTCTGTTGAAATTGGCGGTAATAAAACCGTATTTGCACCAGTTTATGGCCCACCATTCATCCGTGATCTGGATAATGAACGGCGTTACGCGACGATCGAAGATTTCCGCAACATGGTGAAGTTGATTTACATGCTCCCCGGATTGCATCATTCCGGCGGTACAGTTTGTGAGCCAGTTGATTTGTCAGTACCAAAACGCCATCTGGAAATGCTGTATACGCATATGAAATATTCGGATAAGCCGTTTATGGGGTCAGTTACCGCGGCTAGCCGCGCTCAAGACACGGTTGATATGGCTAAAGTTCTGTTTGGTGATGGTTTTCTGGATGAAAACAATGTGCTGGTCAGTCTGATTAATGCCAACTCGCCGATGACATGGGATGATACCATGCTTGGCGCGCTGAAGGTATATGCACGGCATGGGCAGGCGGTGATTATATCACCATTTATTCTGGCAGGTGCGATGTCACCGGTTTCTGTTGCCGGAACATTGGCGCAAACATTGGCCGAAGCCATGAGCGGTATTGCCTTTGCGCAAATGGTACGGCCGGGTGCGCCGGTTATTTTTGGCTCGTTCGCCAGCTCCATGTCTATGCAGACAGGGGCGCCGACCTTTGGCACGCCAGAACCGGCATTGGTGCTAAACGGATGCGCAAAACTGGCACGGCGTCTGGGCGTACCTTTCCGGTCAGGTGGTTCATTAACGGCGGCTAAAACCGTTGATGCGCAAGCGGCGTATGAATCCACCCATACCATCATGCCATCGGTTACTAGCGGCGTGAATTTTGTACTTCACTCAGCGGGCTGGATGGAAGGCGGGCTGGTATCGGATTTCCGTAAACTGCTCCTTGATGCTGATCAGTTAACCATGATGCAACGCATGGTGGGCGGCATTGATCTGTCTGAAAACGGACAGGCCATGGATGCAATCAGGGAAACTGGCCCCGGTCAGCATTTTCTGGGGTCTAGCCATACTCAGGCCAATTTTGAAGACGCGTTCTGGCGTTCTGATCTGGCTGATTACACAACATTCGAACAGTGGAGCTCAGAAGGCGCTGTTGAGAGCGCAAAAAGAGCCGAAAACCGAGCCAGAACAATGCTTAATAACTATGAAGCCCCCGCCATTGATCCGGCCATTGATGAAGCGTTAATCGCATTCAAGGCAAAGCGGATGGAAGAATTGCCGGATAGCGAGTACTAAGGCCAGATCAAAGCCTTACGTTCAAGCATGAAGCAAACAAATAACGGCGATTGGTATATAACCAGTCGCCGTTATTTATTTTATCAATATGCTGAAAACTGTCTGGTTATTTTGCCGGACGGTATTCAAAACCATATTCAACACTGGCATCAGCCAGCAACGCCACCAGATAGGGCATAAAGCTGGTGCGGCCAATGATGGTAAAGCTGTTATCACCGGTAGCAATCAGGATAATGCCGGCATGACCCATAATTGTTTGAATAGCGGTACCTTTGGTAAAGACGCTTTCATGCAGATCAAGCGCGCAATGTTTGGCCAGCATGTCACGGCTTGATTTACCATCAATGGTGATAATGCCATAGGCATTGCTGACCTCAGTTGTGGCCACATGTCCCAGTTTGGCGGTTTCCATATCAGCCATGATAGTACTGGCGGCACCGGCTTCTGCCATGATCAGCCACTCATCGGGGGCTAACCAGATAATCGTTCTGTCACCAGCCTGCACCGATTGATTGGCAGAAGGCAAAGCATGACTGGTCAGTTTTTTTACCAGTGCATTGGCTTTTTTATTATCTGGCTGACACCGCAAATTGATCAAGTCATGGATGCCAGCTTCCCGCATGGTGATTTTTCCGGCTGACCCTTGCGGGACAGGATGTTGAATAGCCGCCACGTCAGCAAGGGTGGAACGACCTGGCAATACAGCTGAACTAACCATTGATCCGGTCTCCTTTCGGGTCATAAAACACAGTATCAGTAATAACGGCCTTAATCGGCTTTTTGCCGTCAATCATTGGAAACCAGACGGTCTGGCCTTTCATCGCGTGGCCGCCCTTGAGTAAGGCCATGGCAACAGAATATCCCAGATTTGGCGAGTAATAGGATGAAGTGACTTGCCCCAGCATTTCCATTGGATAGGATTGATGGGGGTCAAGCACGGCGTGCGCGCCTTCGGGAACAACTATTTTCGGGTCTTCGGTTTTTATTCCGACCAGTTGCTTGCGGTTATCCAGTGCCATGCTTTTTCGTTCAAGCGCACGTTTGCCAATGAAGTCGGTTTTTTTCTTTGAAACAATCCAGCTCATCCCCAGATCATGTGGATTAACCGATCCGTCTGTTTCCTGACCAACAATGATAAAGCCTTTTTCTGCCCGCAGAACATGCATGGATTCTGTCCCGTAAGGCGTTAGCCCGAATGGTGCCCCTGCTTTCATCAGATGTTGCCATAGCGCCATGCCATGACGCGCCTTGATATTAATCTCAAAGCTGAGCTCACCGGTGAAGGAAATGCGGAATATCCGCACCGGTAATCCGGCCAGATTAGCATCCTGATAAGACATAAACGGAAACGCATCATCCGCCAGTGATACCGAACAACCTGCCGCTTCAAGGATTTTGCGGGCATTAGGGCCGGATACGGTGGTGACTGCCCATTCTTCGGTAACGCTGGTCAGATAAACATCCAGTTCCGGCCATTCGGTTTGCAGCCATTCTTCCATCCAGCCCAGCACATTGGCGGCACCGCCAGTTGTTGTGGTCATGTGGAAATGATTTTCCCCTAGCCGCGTGGTCACGCCATCATCCATCACCATGCCATCATCTTTGAGCATCAGCCCATAACGGCACCGGCCAATTTTTAATGTTGAAAACATATTGGTGTAAAGACGGTCAAGGAATTCCGCCGCGTCTTTGCCGCGAATATCAATTTTACCTAGCGTAGACGCATCCAGAATACCGGCGTGCGTTCTGGTTTTTTTCACCTCACGATTAACCGCGTCTTCCATGGTTTCGCCAGATTGAGGGTAATACCATGCCCGCATCCATTGCCCGACATGTTCATATTCAGCGCCATGTGCGCGATGCCAGGCATCCATTCTGGTCAACCGCTGGGTATCAAACAGACCTT
>JAHEII010000139.1 GCA_024639485.1 Alphaproteobacteria bacterium | reverse complement strand
CAGGCCATTGATCAGATCATTAATTCAGCAGCAAAGACGCTTTACATGTCTGGTGGCCAGATGGGATGCCCGATTGTTTTTCGGGGGCCTAATGGTGCGGCGGCACGGGTTGCGGCACAGCATTCACAATGTTTTGCCAGCTGGTACGCGCATTGTCCGGGGTTAAAAGTGGTTGCGCCATGGTCAGCGGCTGATGCCAAGGGCTTGCTGAAAGCCGCGATCCGTGATCCTAATCCGGTGATATTTCTTGAAAACGAAGTATTATATGGCCAGAGCTTTGATGTTCCGGATAATGATGACCTGCTGATACCGATTGGTAAGGCCAATATTGTTCGCGAAGGCACGGATGTTACAATCACTGCGTTTTCCATTATGGTTGGAAAAGCACTGGAAGCGGCTGATCAGCTGGCTGAACAGGGCATTAGCGCAGAAGTGATTGATTTGCGTTCCTTACGGCCGCTTGATATTGATACGATTTTGAAATCCGTACAAAAAACAAACCGCTTTGTCAGTTGCGAAGAAGGCTTTCCATTTGCCGGTATAGGAGCAGAGTTATCAGCACAAGTCACCGAAAAGGCATTTGACTGGCTGGATGCCCCGCCAAAACGCGTGGCCGGAATTGATGTTCCGATGCCATATGCCGCCAATTTAGAAGCTTTGGCCTTGCCGCAGGTTGATACCATTATTGATGCGGTGCGTGAGGTCAGCTATCAGAAAGAAAGGGGATAAGTTATGGCTATTGTCAATATGCCGGCCTTGTCGCCAACAATGACCGAAGGAAAGCTTGCTAAATGGTTAGTGCGTGCGGGTGATACCGTTGCTTCTGGTGATGTCATTGCGGAAATTGAAACCGATAAAGCGTTGATGGAAGTGGAAGCTCTGGATGATGGGGTGATGGCCAGTATTCTGGTTGCCGAAGGAAGCGATGCTGTCCCTGTGGGGACGCCAATTGCTGAAATTCTGGGTGAGGGTGAGGAATCCATGCTTGCCAAAGAAGCATCACCACCAGAATCTCAACCTGTTGAGCCAGCACCAGCGGTTGAACCAGCTCCAGCGGTTGATAAACCTGTCACCGAACAGCCGAAAACAGCACCAGTTCAAGATGAAAAAGCTAAGACCATTGCGGCTGATCATCATCCAAAACGTATTTTTGCAAGCCCATTGGCTAAACGCATAGCAGGCCAGAAAAATATTGATCTGGCGGCAGTAACCGGCACAGGGCCACATGGCCGCATTATCAAGGCAGATATAGCATCTCTACCAGATGGTTTCAGGGCAGATGGTTTCGCGCCAGATGGTTTAGGGGCAGATAAGGCAGCATCATCCGCGGTAATGGTGAACCAGAATATGAATGCCTATCAACCGCAATCCGAATTATTACCAGTCACATCAACACGCAAGGTGATAGCCACACGGCTTCAGCAATCCATGCAGGATGCACCGCATTTTTACCTGAATATGGATATTGAGCTGGATCAATTGATTGCTATGCGTAAATCCATGAATGCCGCCCTGCCGGATAATCAGAAAATCAGCATCAATGATATGATCATTAAATGCGCGGCGGCGACGCTAATCAAGGTGCCGGGGGTAAATGCCTCATGGGAAGGTGAACATATCCGGCAATGGCATCATGCCGATATCGCGGTTGCCGTAGCGTTAGAATCCGGATTGGTAACGCCGATTGTCTGGGGGGCGGATATCATGTCGCTGACTTCGGTTTCGGCTAAAATGAAAGAGCTGGTCAGCAAAGCCCAATCAGGCAAGCTCAAACTGGATGAGTTTTCCGGGGGTAGTTTCACGATATCCAATCTGGGTATGTATGGCATTTCGTCATTTACGGCGGTTATCAACCCCCCACATGGCGCTATTCTGGCCATTGGAGCCGGACGCGAGATGCCTGTGGTCAAGGATGGCGTGATTACGGTGGCAACGGTGATGACCGCCACGTTATCCGGCGATCATCGGGTGATTGACGGCGCGGTAGGTGCGGAATGGATGGCGGCATTCAAGACCTATGTCGAAAACCCGGTTCTGGCGCTCATCTAGGAGAATATCATGGCTAACAAAAGCGATCCAAAAACCTATGATGTTGTTGTAATTGGCGGTGGCCCCGGCGGTTATGTGGCGGCAATCAGAGCTAGCCAGCTTGGGTTGAAAACCGCGATTGTCGAACGCGAAAATCTGGGCGGAGTTTGCCTCAACTGGGGCTGTATTCCGACCAAGGCATTGCTTCGCGCGGCTGAGATTTATCATCTGGCAGAAACAGCTGACCGTTATGGCATCACTATGGAAAAGCTGAGCTTTGATTTGAATACTGTGGTCAAACGGTCGCGTGATGTGGCGGCAACATTGTCTGGCGGCATTAGCCATTTGATGAAAAAGAACAAGATTGACGTATTTATGGCCAGCGCATCACTGGAATCAAAATCCGCATCACATTGGCGCGTGGCATTAACACTTGCCGATACATCAACGGACATTCTTGATGCAGGTAAGGTTATTCTGGCCACTGGCGCACGGGCAAGGGAATTGCCATCAATAAAGCCGGATGGCAATAATATTGTTACTTATCGGGATGCTATGACGCCAAAAACAATGCCAAAATCGCTGATCATAATCGGATCAGGCGCCATAGGTATTGAGTTTGCTTCATTCTATGCTGATATGGGCGTATCTGTTACGGTGATTGAGGCAGCAGACCGTATCATGCCAGTCGAAGACGCTGAGATTTCAGCCATGGCAGAAAAGCTGTTTGTTGCTCGCGGGATAACTATCCATAAACAGGCCATGCTGGATCAGGCGATGGCTACACCGGATGGCGTAACGGCCAGCATCACCATAAATGGCACATCACAAGAGCTGAAAGCTGAACGCATGATCCTTGCTGTTGGTATTGTGGCAAATATCGAAGGCATAGGGCTGGAACAGGCTGGCATCACCATGGAACGCGGTCATGTCGTTACAAACAGCAATGGCGAAACCAGCGCTGAAGGTATTTATGCCATTGGTGATATGACAGGTGCGCCTTGGCTTGCCCATAAAGCAAGTCACGAAGGGATCATTGCCGCAGAACATATCGCTGGCACATCTGATAATCATGGAATTAATCCGCTTGATGTCCCGGGCTGTACCTATTGCCGGCCGCAAGTGGCCAGTGTTGGTTATACCGAACAGGCGGCGCTGGATGCCGGGCTTGATATACGTGTTGGACGGTTTCCATTCAAAGGAAACGGCAAAGCCATTGCGCTTGGTGATGATGATGGCATGATCAAAACCATTTTTGATAAAAAAACTGGTGAATTACTGGGCGCCCATATGATCGGCCCCGAAGTCACTGAACTGATTCAAGGCTATGTCATTGCCCGCCAATGTGAGGCGACCGAAGCAGAATTGATGCAGGCCATATTCCCCCATCCGACTTTATCAGAAGCCATGCACGAATCTGTGCTAGATGCCTTTGATAAAGTGATCCATTTCTAGTATGTGTTGGTAATGATGAGTGATGATAATATCATATTTCGCGGAAAAGGATTGACTGGTGCGGCACGGCATCCGGAAAAAGCCAGAAATCCGGATAAACCGCAACCTAAGCGGCCAGACTGGTTACGGGTGAAAGCTCCGCAATCCGCCGGATATGAAAATACCCGTAAAATTATTCATGAACGCAATCTGGTCACTGTTTGCGAAGAAGCCGCTTGCCCGAATATTGGGGAATGCTGGGCAAAAAAACACGCTACCATGATGATACTGGGTTCTGTCTGTACTCGTGCTTGTGCTTTTTGTAATGTTGCCACTGGCCGCCCGGATAAACTGGATTTGAATGAACCAGACCGCGTGGCTGATGCGGTGGCTAGCCTTTCGCTTGCCCATGTGGTGATTACCTCTGTGGATCGTGAT
>JAHEII010000046.1:19667-20384 GCA_024639485.1 Alphaproteobacteria bacterium | reverse complement strand
TTTTCCATGCTGGCACTAGCCAGAAAGACGATGATATCATTGCCACAGGCGGCCGCGTTCTGGCTGTTACTGCGCTTGGCCATGATCAAGCCGAAGCCCGCCACAATGCCTATCAGCAAGTTGCCATGATTGACTGGCCGGGGGTTTATTATCGCAAAGATATTGCCAGATAAAATCCGACAAACCGTCCTAGCGGCGACTGGCAAAAAACTGTTTCAGCATATCCGCAGACGCATCTGCCATTAACCCGTCATAAATATCTGGCCGGTGATGGCATTGCTTGTGATCAAATACCTTTGCGCCATGAAAAACACCGCCGGATTTATCATCCAGCGCGCCAATATAAAGCCGCCGGATACGCGCATGGGCGATAGCACCGGCACACATGGCACATGGTTCCAGCGTGACCCATAAATCGCATCCGTCCAGCCGTTGATTGCCTTGTTTGCGCGTGGCTTCCCTAATTGCCAGAATCTCAGCATGGGCGGTGGGGTCATGATCTCTCTGGACGCGATTGCCAGCAATGGCCAGAACTGCACCCTCAGGGGATATGATCACCGCACCAACAGGGACATCACCCGCATCTGCCGCGGTTTTGGCGGCGGTGAGTGCATCCGGCATAAATCCTTGATATCCAGCTGTCATTGTCATACGAAAGACCATCGCATAAATTGGTAAATTAGGCTATGGTCTTGCTATGGTAGCAACATTACAAAA
>JAHEII010000046.1:0-19657 GCA_024639485.1 Alphaproteobacteria bacterium | reverse complement strand
CTGGTTAGTCTCTTTGATGATAAGGCCACCGCGCCGGAACGACTAGCCAAACGCATGGCAGGCGCCGGATTATGTTCGCGCCGCGAAGCGGAAACATGGATACATGCCGGCCGCGTCAAAATTGATGGCCAGCTTCAGCTTACCCCTGCGATTACAGTTACAGGTGATCAGCGGATTGAGGTTGATGGCAAGCCATTGCCAATGATTGATACGCCGCGCTTATGGCGCTATTACAAGCCACGCGGCTTGGTGGTTAGCCATAAGGACGAAAAAGATCGCGACAATATTTTTGATACATTAAAACAACAATATGGCGACGCGCTCCCCCGACTAATCAGCGTAGGCAGACTTGATCTTGATTCCGAAGGTCTGATTCTATTAACCAATAACGGCCTGTTAGCCCGATATCTGGAATTACCGGCAACTGGCTGGACGCGCAAATATAGGGTTCGGGTTCATGGTCAGGTTAAGGCCGAACATCTCAAAGAACTGGGCAGAGGTATCACGGTTGATGGCGTGAAATACCGGCCAGTTATTGCCAGCCTCGACCGCCAGACTAACAGCAATGCATGGGTTGATATTGCCTTGAAAGAAGGTAAAAACCGTGAAATTCGCCGTCTGATGGAACATTTCGGCTATCAGGTAAGCCGCCTGATCCGGACATCATTCGGGCCATTTACTTTGAACAAACTCGAAGATGGCGACATCGCCGAAGTCAAACCGGCTATCTTGCGTGATCAGCTTGGATTAAAACCAAACCGCGCATCAGACGACAGCACCGCCAACCCCCAGCAAGCCAGAAAAAGGCAGAAACCACATGCGAGTCATCAGCGGCAAAAGACGCGGCGCAACCCTAACCGCACCTGACGGACAAAACACCCGGCCAACCGCCGACCGGACAAGGGAAATGATTTTCAATGTTCTTGATGGAGGGCGGCACGGCAATCCGCTAGACGCGGCGTTGATCGTTGACGGTTTTGCCGGTAGCGGTGCCATGGGGCTGGAAGCATGGTCACGCGGAGCGGAACGCGTGATTCTGATTGATCAGGACGCGGCGGCGTTACGCGCGATCAAAACCAATATTGACAAACTGGATGCAGGCGCAGAATGTGGCGCGGTTTCGCGGAATTTATTAACCACATTAAGCTGGCCGTTCGGTCAAGCCGGATTGATATTCCTTGACCCCCCATGGCAGAATACCGCTGATGCGCCTGATGCCAGTATGATAGCATTAGAACATTTGATAACAGCCGGCGGCATAGCCGAAGATGCGCTTATCGTGATTGAACATGACCGCCGTTTCCCGCCACAGCCGCATGCGGCATTTGAAGTTGTTGATCAACGCAAAGCCGGAAAAGCAGGCGTATGTTTTTTGAGATATCATCCGGGGTGATGCTATAAATTAACGGCCATAAATTAACGGCGACCAAACAGCTTTTCTACATCAGCAAGGCTTAAAGTCACAAAAGTCGGGCGACCGTGATTGCACTGACCAGAACGGGGCGTATCTTCCATTTCGCGCAACAGGGCGTTCATTTCTGCCGCGTTAAGCGGACGACCAGCACGAACAGACCCATAACAGGACATTGTGGCCAGCACATGATCCATGCGCGCTTCCAGTGACTGGCTATTATCATGTTCCAATAATTCTTCGGCGGTATCCTTGACCAGTTGCTGAATATTTGTCTGCCCCAGAATGGCCGGCATTTCTCTGACCAGAATGGCGCCATCACCAAAGCTTTCGATGACCAGACCAAGTCCGGCCAGCATTTCAGCATGATCAAGCAATACCATGACCGCCGCCGCCCCCGGCTCTATCACTTCTGGAATCAGTAAAGCCTGCCGTTCTATTCCGCCAGCCTGATCCCGCTGGGCTTTCATGCGTTCCAGCACCAGCCTTTCATGCGCGGCGTGTTGATCAATAATCACCATGCCGTCTTTCGTTTCGGCAACAATATAGGTTTTATGCAATTGTGCCTTGGCCGCACCAAGCGGATAATCTGTTGTTATGTCATCCGCATTGGATGTATCCGTTGTCACATGATCCGGTGCCTGATCTTGTGCATGAATATGATGCTGATCATCGGCTAGCCTTGCTTGTGGCGGCATATCCGATATGGGCAATGTTTCATTATAATGAGCTGGATTCTGCCAGTCCGGTGATGCCCCATATGAGCTGCCACCGCCCCGATATGCTGGCCGCCCCCCGCCATATGATCCGCCACTATATGATCCTCTACCATATTGCTGGTGACTTGCCATACCTAGCGCCGTCTGACCCAGCTGGCCGGATGTGCGGAAATCACTGTCAATGGCCGCGCGCAACGCATTAATGACCAGTGACCGAATAATGCCAGCATCCTGAAACCGCACCTCTGCCTTAGCCGGATGCACATTCACATCAACATCTTCGGATGGCACATTAAGGAACAGCACAACAACCGGATAACGGCCACGCGGCAATGTATCCGCGTAAGCGGCGCGGACAGTTCCTATCAGCGTTTTATCCCTGATAGCGCGGCCATTAACGTAAAGATGGATGCCGGCGGCGGTGGGTTTGTTGAATGTTGGCAACCCGGCCAGACCGGTTAATGTCATAGCGTCACGCTTGGCATCCAGCGCTAATGCCTCATCAGCAAACTCTGCGCCCATAGCATCACGAATACGCGCTCTTTGATTATCCAGCTGATTGTTCTGATGGTTCTGATGGTCAGATGTTTGCCTGGCAACCAGCACCATGCTCTGGCGGCCATTATCGGTGACGGTAAAGCCGATATCCGGATGCGCCATGCTGATCCGCCGCGTCATATCAATAATTTGTGCCGTTTCGGTGCGATCTGTTTTCAGAAATTTCAATCGCGCTGGCACATTGGCAAACAGATGCTCAACCATGACCCGCGTACCTTTTTGCCGCGATGATGGCGCTACTTCACCAACTTGCCCATAATCAACATGCAACGTCCAGCCATTATCATCTGCCGGATCACGGCTAGTGATCGTCATAGCGCTAACAGAACCGATAGACGGCAAGGCTTCGCCTCTGAACCCCAGATAATGGATTTCCATAATGTCATCGGTATTTAGCTTGGATGTTGCGTGGCGTTCCACCGATAGCCGCAAATGATCCGCATTCATTCCTGCCCCGTTATCATCAACGGCAATCAGCGTTCGCCCACCATCGGCAAGTGATATATCAATCTGATTAGCACCGGCATCAATGGCGTTTTCAACCAGCTCTTTAATCGCACTGGCCGGACGCTCTATGACTTCACCGGCAGCAATTTGATTGATTATGCGATCCGGAAGCAGTCGTATCATGTGATTTATTCTATGGTTAGAGGAATGTTGTCCAGTGGATCATTCGCAAAGGTCGGCGTATCGGTTAGTGGCTGACCGTCTTTGATTGCCTGTCTGATCCGGTATGCTTCAGCGGCGGCATCCAGATCAGGGCCTACTTCTGGCTGGCCACCAAAAATCTGTTCAAGCGGCACGCGTCTGTCAAGCTGAATACCCAGCGTTTCTTCGTCAATAATATTGCGGATATTCGGTATGATCTGATCTGTGCCAAACAGTTCTTCGAATGAGGACGCATTGGCGCTGTTATTTGTTCCCAAGAGACTCTGGCTTTGCCCAATCGCAGAAACACCGGCCTGAGCATTGGCCAAGTTTACGCTGGCGGCATCATTATCATCATTAGGCCGCAATGTGAAATTTGGCGGCAAGGTCAGTGGTGGACGGATCACCACCTCAAACTCATCCGGGGCATTCTTCGCACCGATCAGCCCATTACCACTGGAACAAGCCGAAAGCATAAGCACAGCAAAAAGAAACAAAGCCGGAACCATCGCGTGATAATTCCATAAGGGGTGCAAAACATTTCTGGTCATGATCTTCATGTTCATCATTATAACGGTTCCATCTTGATTTGGCTATATCTGTTCATATTAGGCTGTTTCTTCGTGATCATGTCGCCATGTGCCATAAAGAATACATCCGACACCGATAACAATCGCGCTATCCGCCACATTAAAAGCAGGCCAATGCCAGCCACCAACATGAACATCGATAAAATCTACTACCTTGCCCCATTGCAAACGGTCTATCGCATTTCCCAACGCGCCACCGGCCATCATGATGGCACCCCATCGCTGAAAGAGCAACCAATTCCGTGCGATAAATGGAAGCAATACCCCCACCGCAACAGCAAGTCCGGTTAGCATAACCAGCCCCCAGAAACCTGAATGTCCCAACAGACCAAAGCTGGCTCCTGTATTATAAACCGGTGCCAGATTAAGAAAAGGCAGAATGCTAATGATGCGCGGCGGATCAAAGATCAGATCAAGCATGATCAATTTCGTGATCTGATCAATACAGATGATGATCACCACAAACAGATATCCGTGATAAAGCCTAGCCAGCGAGAACATCATGACACCGGCCACAAAGCTTATGCTCATCTTCGTTAAGCTCAGGCAGAATTTTCCAGCAGCGATCACATTTATCACCATCTGCCAGCGCAATCGTTACCCCTGTGGTCAGATCATCATCATCAATATGTGCATCAACAGGTGGCATGCCCGCGATTAATGTCGCATCTGAGGTGATAAAGATATCTGCCGCATTAAGCCCGTCAAATGCCGCAATCACCACATCAGGGGCATGTAGGGTCGGATGCGCCTGTAAGGATGATTTCAGCACGCCATTGTTACGGGCTTTTTCAATCGCGCCTGTCACCGCCAGACGTGCCGTACGAATACGCGCCCAGCGCGTCGCCAGTTCTTCGTCTAGCCAGCCTTCTGGCAAATCGGGGAATACCGCAAAATGTACCGAGTCATCCGGATCAGGATAGCGTGTCTGCCATGCTTCTTCGGCAGTAAAAGTCAGGATTGGCGCCAGCCACACAACCAGCGTATTGAACAGCGTATCCATCACTGTCCGGCATGCCCGTCTTTCGTTAGAATTCGTATCGCCGCAATACAGCATGTCTTTACGGATATCAAAATAGAATGCCGATAAATCATTGTTGCAGAAATGATGAAGCAGGGTAAAGATATGATGATAATCATGTTCTGCGGCGGCGGCTCTGATCTGGATATCCAGTTCCTTCAGCCGCATCAGCACCCAGCGTTCCAGTTGTGGCATATCCGCGATATCCACTTTTTCTGCCTCGGCAAAACCGTTCAGGCTACCTAGCAGATAACGCAAGGTATTGCGTAACCGGCGATAGTGATCAACTTGCCGCTGAATGATCTCCTTGCCAATCCGCAGATCATCATAGTAATCCGAATTAGCCACCCATAAGCGCAAAATATCCGCGCCATTCTGGGCAATGATCTCTTGCGGTGTAACCGTATTGCCTAATGATTTTGACATTTTACGGCCTTGTTCATCCTGAACAAATCCATGGGTCAGAACAGCGTTATATGGCGCTCTGCCCCGCGTTCCGCATGCTTCCAGTAGTGATGAATGGAACCAGCCCCGATGCTGATCTGATCCTTCCAGATACATATCGGCCGGCCAGTGCATATCCGGATTATTTTCCAGCAGAAACGCATGTGTTGAACCGGAATCAAACCAGACATCAACAATATCCATCACCTGTTCATAATCATCAGTGCTGTAATCATCACCCAGGAATTCGCTCGCTGGCCGTTCAAACCACGCATCCGACCCATCGGTTGCAAAGGCGGCAACAATCCGATCAATCACTGCCTGATCGCGTAATGGCGCACCGGTGGCTTTATGGAAAAACACAGGAATAGGCACGCCCCATGCCCGCTGGCGACTAATGCACCAATCCGGCCGGTTGGCAATCATACTGGTCAGACGGGTTTGGCCAGATGGAGGATAAAACGTTGTTTCCGATAATGATTTCAGCGCAGTGTCCCGCAAATCATGGGTTTCCATGGAAATAAACCATTGCGGCGTATTCCGGAAAATCAACGGCGCGTGGCTTCGCCATGAATGCGGATAGGAATGCGTGACATCACCCCGACCGATTAAGGCGCCATGTTCAGCCAGAATATCAGCAATTTTTTCGTTATCTTTTAATGCGCTCATACCGGCAAAAATGGGCAGATGCGCCATGATACGGCCAGCCGCATCAATGGTTTCCGGCACCGGTACGCCATGGGCAAGCCCTAGCACATAATCCTCCGCCCCATGGCCGGGTGCAATATGAACAATGCCGGTTCCCTGATCAGTTGTGACATAATCCGCCGGCAACATCGGCACATCATGATCATAGCCATGATCCGCCATCGGATGCGCCAACACCGTATCACGGAACATATCCGGTGCAATATCCGCTATGCGGTCAAGTCCGGTTAGCCCACATGCCTCAGCCACAGACGCGGCCAGATCATCGGCCAGCACAATGCGCTCACCTGTCCCGGCCAGCGAATCTTCGGCGGTATCGGTAATATGATAAAGCCCATAGGAAATATCCGCACCATAAGCGGTGGCACGGTTGCCCGGCATCGTCCATGGCGTTGTCGTCCAGATTATGATCACCGCATCACGGAGCAAATCATGGCTTGTCTGGCGCACCGGAAAACGGGCATAGATGGTGGTTGACCGGCGATCAAAATATTCAATTTCTGCCTCGGCAAGGGCAGTTTTTTCAACCGCTGACCACATCACCGGCTTTGAGCCACGATACAGCCCACCATTCATCAGAAACTTTCCAATTTCGGCGGCGATCACGGATTCGGCTTTATAGGCCATGGTCAGATAGGGATCAGCCCAATTGCCCATGACCCCCAGCCGTTGAAATTCCTCAGACTGGATATTCACCCAATGTGATGCAAAATCACGACATTCCTTGCGGAACTCGACAATCGGCACCTGATCTTTATCTTTGCCTTTTTTGCGATAGCTTTCTTCGATTTTCCATTCAATCGGTAAGCCATGGCAATCCCAACCCGGCACATAATTCACGTCCTTGCCAAGTCCGGATTGAAAGCGATTAATCATATCTTTCAATATCTTGTTCAGCGCGTGACCGATATGCAGATTACCATTGGCATAGGGTGGGCCGTCATGAAGGATGAATTTTTCCTTGCCCTTACGGTGCGAACGGAGCTTTTCGTAAAACCCCATTTTTTCCCACTTCTCAATAATGAGTGGTTCATTTTTTGGCAACCCTGCCCGCATCGGGAAATCCGTTTTTGGCAGGAATACGGTGGATTTTAGATCATCTGTCATGTGCTGGCACTCAATTCTGTTTTGCGTGAAAGGCGCGGGCGCTTTCCACATCTTGCGCTATGTGATGGCGCAACTGGTCTAGATTGTCAAATCTCTGCTCTGGTCGGATGAAATCAAGAAAGCTCACATTAATCCGGCGATCATAAAGATCAAGGTCGACATCAAACAGATTAGCCTCAAGCCGCGGGGTCTGACCATCGACCGTTGGCCGCATTCCAATATTTGCTACACCAGTCATTTTAGGCTGATCCGGTGCATCCGGCAACCACGCAGATATGGCATACACCCCAAATGGCGGCAGAACATAATCACCAAGCATGATATTAGCCGTAGGAAAGCCAATGGTACGGCCGCGTTTTTCGCCATGGCAGACATGGCCGCTAATCACATAGGGCCGCCCCAGCATCCTTGCGGCTTCGGCCATATCAGCGCGTGCAATCGCGGCTCTGATCCGGCTGGATGAAATAATGGCATCATTTTCTGATACCAGCTCAACAGTATGGGCATCAATACCAAATTGGCGGCCATCCTCGCGGATCATATCCATATTGCCGCTACGCTGTTTTCCAAAAGCAAAATCAGCACCAGCATAAAGCGCCCGAACCCCAAGCGCCGGCAGAATACGGCTAACAAACTCATGTGCCGTGGTCTGGCGCATAGCGTCATCAAACTCCAGCCGGATAATCCGCTTGGCACCGGCATCAGACAACAAGGCCAGTTTATCGGTATCATCTGCTAGGGCAAATCCGGGCAAGTCCGGTTGAAAATATCGCCGTGGATGCGGATGAAATGTAATCACAGACGGGATTAATCCATCACCATGTGAACAGGCACCGGCAATCAGCTTACGATGCCCCAGATGCACGCCGTCAAAATTACCGATAGCCGCCGCCAATGGTGGCGCGCCGTGATCAGCCAGATCAGATATTGGTAATGGCTGGCTAATTGACCAGTCTATCAGCTGACAATCCGGTGCGATTTGTAATGGGCGGGTTAAATCTGGCATCATGCGCTGGCAGGCTTTCGTTGCAAATACAATGAGTGATGTAAATATTGCACGGACTATACTTGGGATTTATGGTAAATCAATGTCTGATGCTAGTCAGAACACAAAATTAACGATAGAATATAACAATGAATATTTCAGATATATCATCATTTAACGATTTGCTTGCGCTACCTGTTGTTGAACAACTAACCGGTTATGCTGGTAATATGTTATCCGGGCTTGTCATTATTATCCTTGGATTCTGGTTTAGCGGCCGCATATCCAATATCATCAGAACCCGTTTATCCAGAATAAAATCTGTTGATGCCACCATGTCACCGGTCATTGCCAGCGTCATTCGCTACGTCATTTTGCTGATCGCCTTTGTTGCCGGATTAGGCAGCTTTGGCATCGAAACCACATCCATCATTGCGGTGATTGGTGCCGCTGGTCTGGCGGTTGGTCTGGCGCTTCAGGGGACATTATCCAATGTCGCGGCCGGGGTTATGTTGCTATTCTTGCGGCCGTTCAAGGTAGGCGACTGGATGGAAACCGGTTCTGTATCTGGTACAGTGATTGAAATTGGATTGTTTTCCACCATCATTAATACCTTTGATAATATTTATATCTCTGTTCCCAATTCATCGATCTGGGGCAGTATTATTATCAATCATTCGAAATACAATACAAGGCGGATGGACCTGGATATCGGCATTTCCTATGAAACGGATCTGGACTATGCCGAACAAACGCTTATGGCACTTGTTTCCGATGACCGTGTTCTGGCTGAGCCAGCACCACAATTTCTGGTCGTTGCCTATGCCGATAGCGCGATTACCGTGCGCTTACGCCTATATGCCAATGTTGATACCTATTTCCCGCTTTACTGGGATATGATGCGCCAGATTAAGCCAGCACTGGATAACGCAGGCATCAGCATTCCTTATCCGCAGCGGGATGTTCGGCTTATTGATCCATCAACAGCTAGCCCCGAGTAGTAACAGATTTTTTAACATTATGTCATCTTCCGTTCCGCCATCGGCATCAAAACAGTTTATCAACCGCGAAACACTGGCCAGTAATGCGGTTCAGAAACTGGTTCGCGCGCGTGGTGATGATCGCACATTATTATCTGATGATGATTTACTAGCCTCGCGGCGGCGGCTTATCCCTGATGACTATAAAGGTGATTTATGGGTTTTCGCCTATGGTTCATTATTGTGGAATCCTGTCATTGATATCAGCGCGGAAAAAATGGGGCGAATTTACGGATATCACCGGCGCTTTTGCCTGAAGACTGAGGTTGGGCGCGGCTCTCCCGGTGATCCGGGGCTGGTGCTGGGGCTTGATCATGGCGGGTCATGTACCGGCATGGCCTTAAAAATAGGGTCTGATAATCCGGTGCATGAGCTGGATTTATTGTGGCGGCGGGAAATGCTGAACTCATCCTATCAGCCGCGCATGGTGCGGTTTTTCGGTGATCATGATCATCAACCGGCCGAACAGGGCTTTCCGGTGATCAGCTTTGTCATGAACCGCGACCACCACAGCTATATTACCGATATTGATATGGAAACCAAGGCACGGATGATCGCCACCGCCAGCGGATTTGCCGGCCCTTGCCGGGATTATCTGATTGAAACCCATAAAGCGCTGGCGGCGTTGAATATCACGGATCATTATATTAATACGCTGTATAAGGCGATGCTCAAATATTCCTGACAGACACATTCTTGACGAAAGCGGTTTTACAGCATAAAAGCATGGGTAAGGCGAGTGTGGCGGAATCGGTAGACGCAGTGGACTCAAAATCCACCGGTGGCAACACCTTGAGAGTTCGAGTCTCTCCACTCGCACCAATCATTTATCAAAATCCGCAAAAATGATTAGGTTAAATGCTTTACTGGTGACCATCCCAATAACGTTCAATAAACCAGAGCGGTTTATTTTCGTAGGATTGTATAAGTTTAATCACCTTTTGATAGTCTTCTTTTCCAAACTTTGACCAAGACATATTTTTTTTCAAATCTTTAAAATAACAAGAATCTGCCTTTAGACAATTTTCCAAAAGAATTCTATCAATGGGTGGATGAATAAAATTCATTCTCTTAAATATTTCTGGCTCAGGCACCGGCTGAATCCCACATTGATAAATAGCCTTCAGATAGCAGTTGATTAGCTTAGCAACTATTCCATATGTTAATTCACTACACTCTTCAATATTCTTTGATTCGTTAAAAATTTTACAGCAGATTTCAGTGTGTTTCTCATCGAATTCTTCTTGAGATTCTGGTAAATCTTCCCATGTTTGAAAACAGTTTTTGACATCACATTTTTCTAACAATTTAAATCCAGTTTTAACTTTAAACCTACATAGCGGTGATGTTCCAGCAGCTCTAGAAGCAAGCCAAGCAGCAAATCTAAATCTGTGTTCTGCAAGATCATATTCAGCCATTTTGTTAGCTCCGATGTAGAATGTTAAAAGAACAATCATCCGGCCAATGCGCCAAGGGGTTGCCTCAAAACCGGTGCTAAGAAAACTCAACTACTAAAAAAAAACGGAAACTTACTAAACCCAAGGCAGGGATATTTTTATTGTTTATGCCTTTGGCTAATCGGCCAATACAATACGAATTATGGCCTCAATCCCTATCATTATCCCTTAACATGTTTGCCGTCAATAGTGGTGGCGGCGGATATATACCCACATCATAAAAGCATCACGATGCTCTTGCCACTGGCCTTATAAGTTTATATATTACAGAAACTTAAACCCCACCGGATGGCGGATCATTCGGCATTGCCGCGTTGTTTTTATAGATAGGTCACGCTTATGACGGTCACGCCGACATTATTTTCTCGCCTATCTGCGCAAATGCTGGCATGGAACCGCTGGATGCTTGATCTGGCGCGGCGTAAAACCGCGGTGGCATGGCTGGCTTTCTTCGCCTTTATCGAATCCATTTTCTTTCCCATACCGGTTGACCCCATGCTGGCCGTGATGGTGGCGGCGCGACCGAACCGGTTTGTTTTTCTGGCCATGATCACCACCATTTTTTCCACGCTAGGCGGCGTGGCCGGATGGTATCTGGGGCATGAAATGGGGCTGGTAGTGATTGAATGGCTGGGCAAAACCCATGAGTTTGAGGTGATACGCGCGGCCTTTGCCACCCATGGCTGGATGTTGATCATGATGGGGGCGTTCACGCCACTGCCCTATAAGGTCACGGTGATTTCCGGCGGGTTTTTAGGGGTCGGGCTATGGCCGCTGATTATTGCATCTCTGCTAGGGCGCGGATGCCGGTTTTTGCTGGTCGCGGCGATTATCCGGACACGTGCCAACCGGCCACTTGCCACGGCATTAGTCACATTATTATTGATGCTAGTCGGGTTTTTCTGGTGGATGGTATCAACATGATCCGGTCTGTTTTATCATCCCTGTTCACCCCCTATCAGGCTATTATTCTGATTACACTGGCTGGTATTGCCATGCTAGCCGCCGCATACGGATTTCAATATCTGGGCGGATTACAACCCTGCACCATGTGTTACTGGCAACGCATCCCGCATGCGGTGGTCATTGGCATCGGGGTGCTGACATTCTGGTTTGGGCAAAATACCGAACGCGGATTTCTGATCATCGCCGGATTGGTGATGGCGGTTAGCACCGGATTAGGTTTCTGGCATGCTGGCGTGGAATGGGGTATTCTGGCCGGCCCCACCGGATGCAGTGGCGGCATTGATTTTGGCGGCAATGCCAGCGCCGTGCTGGATAACCTGCTAGCCACCAAGCCGGTCAGGTGCGACGAGGTGCCATGGTCTTTCATCGGGGTTTCCATGGCAGGATGGAATTTCATCATCAGTTTAACATTATCGGCATATGCGTTTTTAACGGCTTATGCCAATCGCTAAATAGCCCAAAATTGAAACAGAATTGAAACAGAATAAGACCAGCATAAAGGACAGCATCATGAAGCGTAAATACGAAGATCAGGATGACGTTAGCCGCTATTTGCGTGTTGATCACGCAGGCGAGCTGGGCGCAAGGCGCATCTATGAAGGCCAGCTGGCTGTTCTGGGCAATCATCCGGTCGCCGCTGAAATTCGCCATATGCGCGATCAGGAACAGGAACATCTGGATACATTCGAAGAATTGCTTAACGAATATCAGGTACGGCCAACGCTGTTATCCCCATTCTGGAACGGTGCCGGATTTATGCTGGGCGCGGTGACCGCCGCCATGGGGCCGAAAGCCGCGATGGCATGCACCATTGCTGTCGAAGAAGTCATAGGCACCCATTATGACAAACAGGCCAAAGCGCTAACCGAAACACAATCAGGTGAGGATGCGCTGGCAGAAACGCTGGAACGGTTCCGTGACGAAGAACTGGAACATAGGGATATCGCCAAAGATCATGACGGCGAAGAAGCCATCGGTTATCCGGTGATGCGGCGCGTGATACAAGCCGGTTGTCGGGTGGCCATAAAACTGGCCGAGCGGGTTTAACGCTTGAACGCCTTTTCCATCTGATCATCGGTCAGCCGGAATTCATCTGGCCATTTCTGATCATTTCCGCCCTGATCGCTATCCTGGGCAAGCGCATGTTTCTGATCATGATCTGGCATCAGCTCACTATCCCAGTATGGATAATCCATCCAGCTATGATGCAGATAATTTGGCGGAAAGCGGCGGCCGTTTTCCTGCAACACCCATGTTGATGGCTGTTGCGGTTTCACCCGTGGGATCATGCCACATGCTTCGGGCAGTTTATTGGCCTTGAGCAGATTACACCGTCCACAAGCCGCCACCACATTATCCCATTTTGTCCGGCCACCACGCGACCGTGGGATCACATGATCAAAGGTGAGTTCCGGTGCCGGAAACGGTTTCTGGCAATATTGACAGGTAAACCGGTCACGCAGAAACACGTTAAATCGGGTAAAAGCCGGAAACCGGCTTTGCTGAACATAATCCTTAAGCGCAATCACACTAGGCAGACGCATTTGCATGCTGGGTGAGTGGATCATTGTATCATATTCGGAAATAATCGTGACGCGTTTTAAAAACACCGCCTTAATCGTATCCTGCCATGACCATAGCGACAGCGGAAAATAACTAAGCGGCCGGAAATCCGCATTCAACGCCAGCGCAGGGGCAAGCCCCCGATCCGGGCCGTGATGAATATGACAGTCTAACATGGTGAAATCGATCTGTTCATGATTCCATGACATCATATCACCATTATAAATTCAACCAATATTTAGGGAAATAACACAACATATAGTAGCCAGAAGAATAAATAATGCTTCTTTTTGTGATTCGGAGCCTGTTGTTATTCCGCACGGGGTTCCAGTTGATCGGCCATAAAGCTGATCATGCGGTTGAGGCCTTCCTCGGATATGCCATGACCAACACCATCACAGGCCAGCGTTTCCACGGCTATTCCATTTGCTTCCAGAACGGTTTTTGCCAAATCCATTGCCTGAAACGGGACAACCTGATCATCTTTGCCATGAACCAGCAGAACTGGCGGCTTGGCGGTGACGGCTTGCGCCATTTGATTTGGGGCAAGCAAAGCACCAGCGATGCTGATAATCGCGCCCGGTGCCGCCGCCATGCGAACACCGCTATATAGCGCCATCATGCCGCCTTGGGAAAAACCGGCGATAGCGGTCTGGGCGACCGGAATATTGAATTGTTCCATCAAAGCCATCAATAGTTTTTGCAAACCGGGCATCGCGCTTGCGGGGCCTTCGTCAATTTGTGTAGCATCTACACCCAGATCAAACCATTGCCGCCCCATCGGATTAGCGGTGCATGGTTCAGGCCCGTCAGGAGCACAGATCACGGCATGCGGAAATCGTGCAACCAGATGCGGTGCCAGATCAATCAGATCACTACCATCCGCCCCCCAGCCATGCAGCAGAACGATCAGCTGTTGCGGCGGCGTTGTGTTGCTATTCTGGTGGATAAGCACACTATGATCAGCGATAGATTGGCGAATAATGGTCGACATGATACTCTTTCCTTTCGGCTATTATACCTTAATAGGGCAATCAGGACGAAATCTTTTATTACTATATCGTGAATAAATAATGACCATCACCATTGCACCAGAATTGATCAGACAGGTAAAAGCCGGTGATATCACGCGCTTTGCCCCCTCACCGTCTGGATTCCTGCATCTGGGGCATTGCTATTCGGCCATGTTCACCCATCATATCGCCAAGGCAAGTGGCCATGATATGTTGTTGCGGATTGATGATATTGATAGCACCCGATGCAAACCGCATTTTGTAGATGCTATTTTCGCTGATCTGGATTTTCTGGATATTCCCTATGCCCGGCCAGTGCAATATCAAAGCCAGCACCTGAACAGAAGCCGCGATGCTATCCGCTATTTGCATGAACAGGATATGATCTATCCCTGCTATCTGAGCCGACGGGAAATTAATCATCTGCTATCCGCCCCACATGATGCCACAAATACCGACCAGTTGATCAATCCCCATGAATTAGAAGAAAGAGAAAACAGTGACATGGAACCAGCTTGGCGGCTTCGGATGGATCATATCCGCCAGCATCTGCCCATGCTTACTGCCCATGATCTGATCCATGGCCAGATTGATATTGATCTTGATCATATTGCTGATGAAGTGATTGCCAGACGTGATATCGGTAGCTCATATCTGCTTAGTACTGTTCTGGATGATCATTATAGCGGTGTGACGCTGGTCACGCGGGGCGATGATCTGCTACATGTGGTTCCGGTTCAGCGAATTCTACAAGAATTACTGGGACTTAAGCCGCCACGCTATGCCCATCACAAGCTTATCCTCAATGCTGATGGCGAGCGTTTTGCCAAGCGCAATAATGATCTTGGTATTCATCATATGCGGCAACAGGGCATGAGCAAAAATGACATTTTAGATATCATGACAAAATGTCGCGATAATTTATGAAAAAATTTAGGTCATGCATGTTGACTTTTTATCTGTTGAGGAACATATCACTGGCATGACGTCTTATAGACGTTCATTTCCTCCCTAACTCAGTCGCGGGCAACGCTCGCGGCTTTTTTTTTGGCCGCAATCTGCTCTATAAATATCTGTTGGCAAATAAAGGTGATCCCACCCATCTATCATATTTTCATATGATCGGGCGTTGGCCGGATCATTGCGGTCAGAATACTGATCGATATGATGGCAATTAACGCTATCGACATCAGAATCATGATCTGCCAGCCATACAGATAATGCATCGTGGCGGCGGCCAGTGATGACATTGCCATCATAAACGTAATGGTCAAATCAGCCATCCCCTGCACCCGTGGCCTTTGTTCTGGCGTGCAGGATTGGGCGACAATGCTAGACCCGCCCACAAATAGCATATTCCAGCCGAGCCCAAGCAGAATCAGCGTAATTAGATAATGCCAGAAACTATCCCCCGATAACGTCACCGTCACCATAGCCAGATAGAATAAAACGCCAGCCCATAAAATAGGTATCACCCCAAAACGCCGGATTAGCTGCCCCGTGATTAATGATGGCAAGAGCATAGCCACGACATGCCACTGGATGATAATCGCGTTGCTATCATTTCCAAATTGTTCTGTGTTAACGATCTGAAGCGGCGTTGCTGTCATGACAAACGTCATCACGCCATATCCGATTGATGCCGAAATCAGTCCGGCAATAAAAAAAGGCTGTCTGAAAATTGTTCCAATGGGCACCGATGGCACGGCCACGTCTGATGGTATATCTGCCTTAATCCGCAAGAATGGCAAAGTCACCAAGGCCACAGCCTGTACCCCTGCTGCTGCGTAAAAACACCCGGCATAAATATGATCAGGAATGGCCAAGAATGTCATGCGAGCCAGATTAGGCCCGATAAACGCGGCCAGAATTCCACCAGCCAGAACCAGCGATAATGCCCTTGCTTTATTGGCTTTATCAGCATTATCAGCGGCGGCATATCGATAGAATTGTGCCACCCCATGCGTAACCCCAAGCATGATAGATGCCGCCATAAATAAAGAAAACGATTCAATAATCGTGGCTTGTGCCAAGAGCAAACATGCCACCACCCCAATCACCGCTGCGCATATGAAAATGGCCTTACGGCCAAATCGTCCCATGATAAGCGAGGCGGGCAATGTGGTAAGCATGGATGCCACAAACAGCATTGATAGCGGAAGCGTCGCTAACCATGGTTCCGGTGCAATAACCACCCCAACCAGACTGGTAACGATGATATTCATATTCACCGTTGTCATGAAAATAGCTTGTGCTATGGCAAGCAGGGCAATGTTACGCCCATTCGCGGATACTACCATTTGATATTACCATTTTCCGGTATTTGGCATGGAAGCCCACGGTTCTGCCACAGGTTTGGGGTCACCGATTTGAAGCAATTCAACAGAAATGTGATCAGGTGAGCGAATGAAAGCCATCCGCCCATCACGCGGCGGCCGGTTAATCACAATTCCCATTTCCTGCAAATGCTGACAAAGCGCATAGATATCATCCACCGCATAGGCCAGATGGCCAAAATTGCGGCCTTCGTCATACACTTCGTCACTATCCCAGTTATAGGTTAGCTCAAGTGCTGGCGCGCGAGTCTTGGCGAAAGCATCCTTATCATCGGGTGCCGCCAGAAAAATCAGCGTAAACTTTGCATCCGGATATTCATTCCGGCTGACTTCTGCCAGACCAAGCCCATCACACCAGAAACGAAGTGAAGTATCAATGTCGGTCACACGAACCATGGTATGCAAATAATGCATGTGTCATATTTTCCTATTCGTCTTTACATAAATTGTTATCTAAAATAACGTGACATTATTAAACTAGAAAAGATAGCCAAATCATAAATAGCCATGTCCACTATATTATCAAAATCTATCCGTGCCGGTGTTGATATTGGCGGAACCTTTACTGATATTGTACTGGAAACCCCATCTGGCCAGATATCAACAAAGGTATTGACCACCTATACCAGACCCGAAGATGCCATCATTGAGGGCTTGCTGGCTGTTTGCCATAAAGCGGCAATTTCCCCCTCTGATATCGGCATGGTTATTCATGGCACTACGCTTGCCACCAATGCGCTGATTGAACGGCGCGGTGCCAGAACCGCGCTGATCACAACCGCCGGTTTCCGTGATGTGATTGAAATGCGGACAGAAAGCCGATTTGAACAATATGATCTGAATCTGGTTTTGCCAGAACCGTTAATTGCCCGTGAGTATCGTTATACGGTAAAAGAACGGCTATTAGCTGACGGAAGCATCGATACGCCACTTGATACAGACGAAGTCATCAGATGTATTGATGAATTAAGAGCGCAATCCATACAGAGCATAGCAGTCGGGTTACTGCATTCTTATGCTAATCCGGTGCATGAACAACAGATCGGCGCTATTCTGGCCGAACATGCGCCTGATATGCTTGTTTCACTATCCTCGGATGTATCCCCGCAAATGCGCGAATATGAACGGTTTAATACGGTTGCCGCCAATGCTTATGTAAAACCGATTATGGCATCCTATCTGGAACGCCTGAAATCACGGCTAAGCGATAACGATATTCCGGCACCGGTTTTTCTGATGCATTCTGGCGGCGGTATCATGGACATTGAAAGCGCCGCGGCCTTTCCGGTACGGCTAGTTGAATCTGGCCCTGCTGGCGGTGCTATTTTTGCCGCTGATATTGCCGCCCGCCTTGGGCTTGATCGGGTGCTGTCTTTTGATATGGGCGGGACAACCGCAAAAATATGCATGATCAAGGATCAGAAACCAAAAACCTCACGCCAGTTTGAAGTCGCCCGAAGCTACCGGTTTAAAAAAGGCTCCGGCATGCCGATTTCCATTCCGGTGATTGATATGGTTGAAATTGGTGCTGGTGGTGGGTCTATTGCCTCACTGGATGCGATGCAGCAGATACGGATCGGCCCTGAATCCGCCGGGTCTGAACCGGGGCCTGCCAGCTATCAGCGCGGCGGCAACCGGCCAACAGTGACTGATGCTGATCTGATGATGGGGAAACTTGATCCTGACGATTTTGCTGGCGGGTCTATTCGCCTATCTGTCGATTTAGCTGATCGCGCCATTGCCGAACACATCGCCGCCCCTATTGATCTGACCCATGCCCGCGCCGCTTTTGGCATGGCTGAGGTTGTTGATGAAAATATGGCAAATGCCGCCCGTGTTCATGCGGTCGAAAGCGGCGAGGATTTAGCCGGTTATGTCATGATCGGGTTTGGTGGTGCGGGGCCACTGCATGCTATCCGGCTGGCGCAGAAGTTGCATATCAATCGCGTGCTTATTCCAGCATCGGCCGGTGTCGGATCAGCAGTTGGATTCCTCAAAGCACCATTCAGCTTTGAGGCAAGCCAGTCGCTTTATGTCCGGCTGTCGGATTGGCGGCAGGATGCCATTACCAGCATGCTAAGCGCGCTCACCGCACAGGCCAGACAATTTGTTGAAACATCCGTGCCGGATGCGGATATACAGATCACCGCCAAGGCATATATGCGTTATGTCGGGCAAGGCTGGGAGATACCTATCGAACTGGATGCCGGATGGTGCAACGCACCAGACCAAGGCGCTATCACACGTCTGTTTGAGGAGAGATACAGCCAGTTATTCAGCCGTGTTGTTGATGGGCTGGATATTGAAATCACCAGCTGGACGGTGCTTGCATCAACGCCAATTGAACCAGCACCCCCAGCGAAACCGGCAGATAGCTATCAACATGAAACCAGCACGCGCAAGCGGGTGATGGCTGATCTGTCAGATGGCTCAGCACTGGACGCGGCGGTTTATATGCGGGCATCGCTTGCTCATGGAAGCCTGATCAAAGGTCCTGCCATTATCACAGAAGCCGAAACCACGATATTAATTCCACGTGGCGGTGTTGCCATTCAACATGATGACGGCACCATTGATATCCGGCTAGACGGAAACCCGAATAACGATGGAGATGCTGATCATGCTTGATGCTGTTGCGCTTCAGATTATGTGGAACCGGCTGATTTCAGTGGTGGAGGAACAGGCACAAGCCTTGATCCGAACGGCCTTTTCTACCTCAGTCAGAGAAGCCGGTGATCTGTCTGCCGGTGTTTATGACCACAAGGGCAATATGCTGGCACAGGCGGTGACAGGGACTCCCGGCCATGTCAACGCAATGGCTGAATCCGTTGGCCATTTCATGCGTGAGATTGGCATAGAACATATGGCCGATGGCGATGTCTATATTACCAATGATCCGTGGATGGGTACTGGCCATTTACATGATATCACGGTGGTAACGCCGGTTTTCCGGCACCAGAAACTGATCGGATTTTTTGGCTCAACCGCGCATGTGGTGGATGTTGGCGGACGTGGCTTTGGCGCGGATGGCAATTCGCTTTACGAAGAAGGCATACAGATACCGATTATGCGTTTTGTTAATAAAGGCGCG
>JAHEII010000191.1 GCA_024639485.1 Alphaproteobacteria bacterium | reverse complement strand
CATCCTGTAAATGTGGTATCACGATAAGCCGCAACTCATATGTTTCTGATCATGAAAATCTATTTTAAGACTTGCCTAACCTATACGGCAAGTGTCCTTTCTGCTACATTCACGGCATGATTACATCTGCCCCTATTCTTGTTACTGGCGTTGCCGGATTTATCGGTTTTCATCTGGCAAACCGTCTGCTTCGTGATGGGCATAGTGTTATTGGTGTGGATAGTTTGACCAGCTATTATTCCACCAAGCTGAAAAAAGACCGGCTAGCACAGCTAGATCACCCAAACTTTCAGTTTATACATCTTGATCTGGCCGATCATGATGCGGTCATGGCATTATTTGCAGATATAAAACCCCAGAAGGTAATCCATTTAGCGGCGCAGGCTGGCGTTCGATATTCCATCGAAAACCCCGCCGCTTATATGGACAGCAATATGACCGGATTTTTTCATATTCTTGAGGCAAGCCGCCAGCATGATATTGAGCATCTGATCTATGCCTCATCATCATCGGTCTATGGCGCGTCAACGGATTATCCGTTTTCAGAACAACAGCCTGTTAATCATCCTGTCAGCTTTTATGCGGCAACCAAAAAAGCTAACGAAGCCATGGCACATTCTTATGCCCATCTTTATGGCCTGCCCTGCACCGGATTGCGGTTTTTTACCGTTTATGGCGCTTGGGGGCGGCCAGATATGGCGTTGTGGAAGTTTAGCGACCGCATCATGCGAGGCACACCTATCCAGGTATTTGGTGATGGCGATATGAGCCGTGATTTCACCTATATTGATGATATTATTGAGGGCATGATCCGGTTGATCCCCGTGCCACCAGCGCCTAACCCTGATTGGGATAGCACCACGCAGGATCAAGCAACCAGTTCGGCGCCGTGGCGCATTCTCAATATTGGAAATAACAATCCCACCCAACTAGAAGATTTCATTACCGTTTTAGAAGATACCATCGGCATCAAGGCGATTAAGGAATATCTGCCAATGCAGGATGGGGATGTTCGCCGCACCGCTGCAGATATTAATGCCATTCAACAGCTAACCGGCTTTGCGCCATCAACCAGCATTGAAACTGGCATCCCGCAATTTGTCGAATGGTATCGCCGCTGGCATGGCAATGGCTGAGCTGGGTTAGGATGATTGCAACACGTATCATAAATAGTGTATGAGATAATATTAATTCTAACGATCAGGATTTAACATGTCAGCCAGAATCACAAAGGCTATTTTTCCAGTTGGCGGGCTTGGAACACGGTTCTTACCTGCTACGAAATCCATGCCCAAAGAAATGCTGCCTGTCGTGGATAAACCGCTTATCCAATACGCGGTCGAAGAAGCCGCAGAAGCCGGCATCACGGAGTTTATATTCGTAACTGGCCGTGGAAAAACCGCCATAGAAGATCATTTTGATCATTCAACCGAAATCGAAGATACTCTGGAAAAACGTGGCAAGGATGACGGGCTAACCGCTGTTCGCGGCATGATGAAACCACCGGGTTCGGTAGCCTATATTCGCCAGCAAGAACCCGCTGGACTTGGTCATGCCATATGGTGCGCCCGCCATTACACAAATGGTGAGCCGGTTGCAGTTTTGCTTGCTGATGATTTGATCCAGCCTGATAAAGGCGGCGTGGGGTGCCTCAAGCAAATGGTTGCGGCATGGCAGGAAACCGGCGGCAACATGGTAGCGGCAATGGACGTAGCAAAGGAAAAAACCGCGTCTTACGGCATCATTACCCCCGGGGTGGTTGATGGGGCATTAACCGAAGTAAAGGGGTTAATTGAAAAGCCGCATCCGGACGATGCGCCCTCCACACTGGCTGTGGTTGGCCGCTATATTCTTGAGCCCGGCGTATTTGGTGAACTGGAAAAAATGGAACGCGGCACAGGTGGAGAGATACAAATCACGGATTCACTGGCTCGGCGCATTGGCCACGTTCCTTTTTTCAGCCATCAGTTTTCTGGCACCCGTTTTGATTGTGGGTCAAAGCTGGGTTTTCTTCAGGCAAATATTTCCTATGCCCTATCCCGTGATGATCTGGCCGACCGGCTAGAGCCATGGCTAAAAAGTCTTAATCAATGATAAAACATCTTTTTGATCCCACTATCCTCAGAGCTTATGACATTCGTGGCATTCTGGACGAAACCCTAACCGGTGATGATGCCTATGCTATTGGCATTGGTTTTGCCGCGCATATCCGCGCTAGAAATGGGCATAAAGTTGTGATCGGGCGTGATGGCCGGTTATCTTCGCCTATGCTAGCCGAACATCTGGCTAGCGGTCTGGTTGCTGGCGGCATGCATGTCATTGATATTGGCATTTCTCCAACACCGATGCTGTATTTTGCTGATCGGATTTATCAATCTGATGGCGCTATTCAGATTACCGGCTCACATAATCCACCGAACTACAATGGCTTTAAAATGGTTGTCGGTCATTTACCATTTTATGATGCTGATATTACCGGTCTGGGGCAGATGATGGCGAATGGCGTAGAGAGCGCCGAAGGCGGCCGCCATGATCATGCTGATATCTCGGATCAGTATATTACCGCACTTAAAACATATGCTGGTGATCTCAACCATTTGGGGCAACCACCGCTGGTCTGGGATTGCGGCAATGGTGCAACCGGCCCCATGGTAAATATGCTAACCGCAGAATTACCCGGCCAGCATCAGGTTCTGTTTTCAGACATTGATGGCACTTTTCCCAATCACCACCCTGATCCGGTTGATCCGGCGACATTGCATCTGTTACGGCAAGCCGTAGCAGATCATGACGCGGTTATTGGTATCGGGTTTGATGGTGATGGCGACCGCATCGGATTAATAGACGGCAAAGGCCGGCAAGTCGCTGGCGATGTGCTGACCGCCTATCTGGCCAACGGCGTGTTGCGCCGTCATCCGGGGGCGGCGATTCTGTTTGACGTGAAATCGTCATCCGTAGCGCTAGATCACGTCAAGGCATCCGGCGGCCAGCCGCAATTATGGAAAACCGGCCATAGCCATATGAAAATGCGCTTGAAAGAAACCGGCGCCCCACTAGCAGGCGAAATGAGCGGCCATCTGTTTATGGCTGACGGTTGGTACGGTTTTGACGATGCGCTATTATCTGCTGTGGCGGTATTAAAAGAAATGGCAGAAACCGGACGTGATATCACGGCGTTTGTTGATACCTTGCCGCCTGTTTTTGCCACACCGGAATTGCGGATACCGTGCATGGAAAGCGAAAAATTCGCACTGGTTGATGCTGTTACCAAAGCCGCCAGAACAAATCCGGATCATGGCACGCTGGATGTTAATGCCATTGATGGGATTCGTGTGACTACTGATCATGGATGGTGGCTCATCCGGGCATCAAATACCGGTGCCGAATTAGTAGCCCGCGCCGAAGGCCATGATAAAGCGGCAATGGATAAACTGGAATCCAGCATTTATCACCGGCTTCAATCAGCGGGATGGAAAAAACCTTAACTGCTTCATTGAAACAGAATTGCCACAACACCTTACAATCGCTATAAACAGATCGTTATTTAAGTATCTATCAATCATGGGGATCATTATGTCGGAGCGCGTAAACTCATTCGGCTTGCAAATAGACAAGTCGCTTTATCAATTTATCAATCAGGATGTATTGAAACAGCTGGACATAACCGAAGATGATTTCTGGAAAGGCTTTGCCGAAGCCGTAACCACGTTAACCCCGAAAAACCGTGATCTGCTAGCCACACGTAAATCATTGCAAGATCAGATTGATGCATGGTTTATAGACCGGCGGGGCAAAGATATTGATCAGACTGAGTATGTAAGCTTCCTTAAAGACATTGGATATCTGGTTCCCGAAGGTGAAGATTTTCAAATCACCACAGATCATGTTGATGAGGAAATGGCATTGGTCGCTGGCCCACAACTGGTGGTGCCGGTATTAAATGCCCGCTTTGCACTGAATGCGGCAAACGCCCGTTGGGGTAGCTTATATGATGCGTTTTATGGAACAGACGCTATTCCACAAGACAG
>JAHEII010000187.1 GCA_024639485.1 Alphaproteobacteria bacterium | reverse complement strand
GCCCAAAACAGCTACGTTCCGGAAAATGAACTATCCAGAAGCCGTGGCGCCGGCGCCGGCAATATCGATAATGATTGAATTAAGATTTATTTCTTTAATTTTAGCTTGCCATTATCCATTGATACAGCCACGATTTTTTTATTTAGTGGTGACCATATCGTAAGATATCTGTGTTCATTATATTGGGGGACTGATTTATGAATATTGCGGCATTGGCAACTGATTATAACCGTGATGGCTATGTTTCTGGCGTTCCTATCCTCAGCACGGAAGAAGCCCAACAACATCGGTCGGCATTGGAACAGGCGGAAAAACAGCTTGATACCAATCTGCATTATCAATCAAAAATGCATACCATCCATACCTCACCGCTTGCGCTGGCGACCAGACCCGATGTGCTTGATCTGGTTGAGGCCATGATTGGTCCTGATATTCTGCTTTATAATTCCACCTATATTATCAAAGAGCCGCATAGCCCCAGCCATGTTAGCTGGCATCAGGATTTGACCTATTGGGGGTTAAGCCATGATGATCAGGTGACTATGTGGCTAGCCCTATCGGTGGCGGATGACGTCAGCGGCTGTATGCGGATGATCCCCACCAGCCATACCCAAGGCTGTTTTGATCACATGGTCAGCAACGATAGCACCAATGTGCTGTTGCAAAGCCAGACCGTTCATAATGTAGATGAAAGCAAAGCGGTGCTATGCCCGCTAAAGCCCGGTGAAGCATCATTTCATCATGGCTGGACATTGCATGCATCCATGCCAAACCATAGCGATGATCGGCGTATCGGTTTTAATGTGCAATATCTGGCCGCGCATGTTCGCCAGACAAAACATGATCTGGATACCGCAATGCTGGTACGTGGCACGGATAAATATAATCATTTCGAATGTGATATTCCGGCAAGCGCCGATTTGGCACCAGATGCCCTGCATCGCCAAAAGGTGCTGGATGACCGGTATAAAATGATTGCCGGAAACAGCTGATTTGCGGTTATTGCGCTTCCTCAATCTGGCTTTGCATATCTAGCCATTGTTCTTCGAGCTTATCAAGCTTGGCTATGGTATCGGATAACGCGCCTGTCTTGCTGGCAATACTATCCGGTGATCTACCATCATAGAAATCAAGCGTGGCTATTGCCGCCTCAAGATCGTGTTTTTCGCTGGTAAGCTTTTTTATCTTTTTTTCCAGATCAGCCAATTCTTTTTTCAATCGTACAATATTAACTTTAGGTTTATTAGTGGCCAGTTGATTGATTGATTTTCCCTTGGCTGATTTCGGCTTTCTATGGGCGTCAATCACTAGCGCTTTATATTCATTCATGTCACCATCAAACGGCGATACAATACCGTCTTTAACCAGCCATAACTTATCGGCCACGGTTTCTACCAGATGCGTGTCATGGCTGACCAGTATAACCGCGCCTTCATATTCATTCAGCGCCAGCACCAGCGCTTCACGGCTTTCGATATCCAGATGGTTTGTCGGTTCGTCCAGAATAAGGATATGCGGCGCATCAATCGTTGCCATCAACATCAGCAAACGGGCTTTTTGCCCTCCTGATAGCTTTTCTACTGGCAAATCAGCGATATCAATGCCAAATCCGGTTGCCCCCAGGCGCGCCCGCAATGTTTTTTCATCATCATTGGGACGCAGACGCATGATATGCGTATAGGCGCTATCGCCTTCGACTAATTCATCCAGTTGATGTTGGGCAAAAAAACCAACCCGCAATTTATTGGTTTTAAACATATGTCCGGCCATTAATGGCAACCGGTCAGCAAATAATTTCGATAAGGTTGATTTCCCCTCACCATTTGCACCAAGAAGGGCAATTCTATCATCGGCATCTAGCCGCAATTCCAGCTTTGATAAAACCGCTTTATCATCATATCCAACCTGTCCCTTTTCCACCACTAATAGCGGCGGCCGTAGCTCTGCTGGTGTGGGGAACTTGAAACCGGCCACGGCATTTTCGGTTAACGCCGCAATGGGTTGCATTTTTTCCAGTTGCTTTAGCCGTGATTGTGCTTGTCGGGCTTTCGATGCTTTTGCCCGAAACCGTTCAACAAAGCTTTCGATATGGGCGCGCTGGGCATCCTGCTTGCGTTTCATGGAATGCTGTTGTTCCAGCTTGGTGCGGCGTTCGTTATCAAACTGATCATAACTACCAGTATAATAATCAAGCTTGTTATGACTGAGATGTAAAATGCCTGTTACTGACCGGTTTAATAGCTCACGATCATGGGAAATGATTAGCGCTGTTTTCTGATATTTTGCCAGAAACTGTTCCAGCCAGACCGCGCCTTCCAGATCAAGATAGTTAGTCGGTTCATCCAGCAGTAACAGATCAGGCTGTGAGAATAATACACCAGCCAAGGCTACCCGCATCCGCCAGCCGCCCGAAAACTCATGACAAGGGCGCATTTGTGCGTCCTGATCAAACCCCAGACCTGCCAGAATGGATGCCGCTCTTGCTTCTGCTGAATAGGCATCAATATCGCTCAACCGTTGATAGATTTCAGCCAGTCGTTCCGGCTCGGCGGCGGCCTCGACTTCTGCCATTAGCGTTGCTCGTTCTTCGTCTGCGGCCAGCACCGTATCCAGCAATGAGATATCATTTGCCGGTGCTTCCTGTTCCACGCCGCCAATGCGATAATAACTTGGCATATCGATAGAACCGGAATCCAGCTGATAGATATTTCTGATCAGGTTAAATAGCGTTGTTTTGCCGGTGCCATTACGGCCAACAATGCCTACTTTATGGCCGGTGGGGATATTCGCCGATGCGCTTTCAAACAGCGGCTTGCCCTCAATCGCGAATGAGATATTTGAAATCGTTAGCATGATGCATGCCTAACGGCTTTACCAGCGAAGTCAATACAGGATTTGCAATTATCCCGCATTGTTTTTGAACCATCGTTGCAAAACATACATTGTCGCGGCAACACATGGCCCTATGCCTAAAGCAAATAGCAATGTGCCTATACCGGCAACACCGCCAAGCAACCACCCTACCCCTACGGCTGATATCTCAATCCCGCTTCGGACTGATGCAATCGGCAAATGGGTTACCCGTTGCAAGCCCGTCATTAATCCATCCCTTGGCCCCGGCCCCAGATGCGCAATCAGATAGATACCACCGCCAATACCGGTAACTATCACGCCTGCCACGGCGGTAGTGATCTGTAACGATAAGAGATCAAATCGCGGCAAATACGGCATCGACAGATCAATAACCAGTGCAATTATGACAATATTGGATACCGTGCCTATCCCCGGTATTTGCCGCAAGGGTAGCCATGTCAGCAATACAATCGCACTAACAACAAATGTGGCAAAACCAACGCTCCAGCTAGTGATATTGGTGATCCCCTGTGCCAGCACTGTCCATGGGCTAACGCCAACACCAGATGCAATCAACAACGCTTCACCCAACCCGAACAACGTCAAACCGATAATCAGCATGATGATAGAAATCATATTCGGTTGCATGGTTAGCGGATGCGCCGCGCTCCAGAATAATCGGGGGACAGATTTTACTTTTAAAAATTCAAACATATTGCGGGGGATCATATCAGCATCACATTTTTATCACATGTGATCTGACTATATGCAATTGCACCCCATATGTTAACCGGACATTCCGCATAAAGTAAATTAAGCCGAACAAAACCTGTTTTTGCCGCCTATGCAAAGACAAATAACAGATTACATATCTTCCAGATCAAATCCGGCAATATTAGCACTGCCAGAAAGCAGAGTGATATACTGGTTGATACCTGTCTGCAAAGATCGGGCATGAAGATAGTCGCGGATATGGGCATTGACGCTATCAAAGGGAAGCACTTTATCAGTGCTCTTATCAATAAAGTGGTCTTTTGTTTTGGCGATATGACATAGATCAAATTATCAATTTTTTTTATGCAATGAAGAGAAGTTGCTTCTTTAATAAAAAAGAGGCTTGAATAAGGGGAAAACCCTTATCCCAAGCCTCTAATAATATAAAATCAGATTATTAAATCAGGACAGATGCAGGC
>JAHEII010000024.1 GCA_024639485.1 Alphaproteobacteria bacterium | reverse complement strand
TGATGAATTAAGTTTCGCCAATTTTAATTATGTTGCACAGAATAAAAATGATATAATTCTTCATGGAACATTTGGTTTTACATGTTGATATCACAATTAATAATTCCGATTTAGTAATTCCTATTGGGTGTTGATTATGCATATCCCCATTCCGTTTTTCATTACTCTTGGTCTTAGCTTTTTTATCTCTATTATTATTGTTGGCATATCGCGGCTTATCCATAGCCAGGATCATCATGTAACAAAAAAACGGGCTGCGCATAAAATCGCTACGCCACGGCTGGGTGGACTGGCAATTATTATTGCTATTTTCGCCGGTTTATTCATGCTTGAAATATCGGTTAAATGGTATCTTCTAATCGCAATCACGCCTATTTTTATGGCTGGTATTATGGAAGATTTGAATTATCCGATACATCCATATATGCGGTTATGCCTTGGGGCTATTTCTGCTGGTATCTGTGTATATTTTACTGGGATATGGCTCCGGGAAATTAATGTTCCCTATTTTGATATGTTATTACAATATCCCGTTTTCGGGGTGGCTTTTACCGTATTTGCTATTCTGATTTTAATCAATTCTATCAACATGATTGATGGCATTAATGGCTTAGCATCCGGCAAAACATTAATCATGTCAGCCGCCATTATTGGCTTGTCTAATCATTTTGCCGAACCGGGTATTGTTATTCTTAATGTGTTGATTTTTTCATCGGTATTAGGGTTTTTTATGCTGAATTACCCAACTGGCCGGTTGTTTATGGGTGACGCCGGGGCTTATGCTCTGGGGTTTTTAATTGCTATTTCGCTGATTGCATTAAAATCACGGCATCCGGAGTTATCGGGCTGGGCGGTGCTATTAATCGTGTTCTGGCCAGCGATGGATATGGTTCATTCTGTTTTCAGGCGGTTTTATAAAAACACCGATGCCACACGGCCGGATATGATGCATTTTCATCATGTTCTGATGCGCCGGATTGAGATTTATAGCAAGGGCAGGATACCACGGTTATGGTCAAACCCGATTGCTACGGCGATCATCCTGCCAATGGCAACGATCCCTGTTTTTACCGGACTTGCTTTTCATACATCCAGTAAGATTTGCGCTATTGCTGTTATGTTCTTTCTGGTTTTGTATAGTCTGATATATGCCCGGTTAGTGCGATAGATGACATGAACAAAGCAATTATTGTTGCCGGAATGTCATATTATTTGCGAGGTTTACCTATCCAGTTCTCAGCACCTTCTTTGATAAACTTACCGTTATTCAATTCCTGAAACGCCTCAACCAGCTCATCATGAGTATTCATCACTATTGGTCCATGCCATGCTACCGGTTCACGCAGTGGAGCGCCGGAAATAAGTAAAAATCTGACACCTAATTCACCGGATGTTACGACAACTTCATCGCCTTCACCAAAAACAACAAGCGTCCGGTTTCCGGACTGATCTCTGATCTTGAGTTCTTCGCCCATATATTCTTTTTCTACATTCACGCCAAAAGGCAGGGACGCATCCGCAAAGCTGGCAGTTCCTTCAAAAATATAGGCAAAACCTTGCCGTCTTGTGTCAAATGGAAACCGCTTCGTTGTGTTGGCGGGCATGGCGATATCCAGATAGCTAGGATCAGTATCAATGCCATCAACAGGCCCCCGATAGCCGCGATAATCACCGGCTATGACACGAATATGCGTGCCGTCATCATCAGTCAGGGTAGTAATGTCAGGTGATGGAATATCCTGATAGCGCGGGGTTGTCATTTTCTGATGGCTAGGCAGATTAGCCCAGAGCTGAAAGCCATGCATTTCACCATTAGCATTTCCGCGTGGCATTTCCTGATGAATGATGCCGGAACCGGCGGTCATCCACTGAACATCACCGTCGCTCAATATCCCGTGATTACCAAGACTATCACCATGTTCAACATTTCCTTTTAAAACATAGGTGATCGTTTCAATGCCACGATGCGGATGCCATGGAAAACCATTTAAATACTTTGCCGGGTCATCGTTGCGAAAGTCATCCATCATCAGAAAAGGATCAAAGGGTTCGGTTTCCCCAAATCCGAAGACGCGGTGCAGATGTACACCAGCACCTTCTTTATGTGGTTTTGCCTGACTAGACATTTTAATAGGACGAATGGACATGATACACTCAAATAATATTAGGACTATGTAATATAAATGGGAGCATTGAGGTCAGTATCAAGGATGCTGGCAACACATTGGCGGTATTTATACTAATTATTGCTATGCCGCGAGGCGCTGCTTTTTTGTTCCTAACATCGCCAGCCCTGCCACCGCCGCCATAACAGTAACACCCCCAATAATTTCGAGCATAGACATATCTTCGCCTAAAAATAGCCACGGCCATAACGGGCCAAGCACAGATTCGATCAATACCAGAAGACTGACTTCTGCGGCCGGAACATATGGTGCGCCTGATGTGACCAGAGCAATGCCAATGCCAATGGTGAAAGCTCCCATGAATAATGCCAGCGTCAGATCATATCCGGCAATGTCGAGCCCATTACCAAATCCTATCGCTGATATTCCGGCCAGACCTAATGCCATGATACCGCCAAGGAATGTTCCACCCAGAACATCATCTTTCTTGCTTCGACGGGCGAGTACCAGCATGACAGCAAAAAAGAATGCAGATAACAGCGCAACAATATTGCCTTGTGTGCGACCTAGCTCAAAGCCATCGCTGATCATCAACCCTACGCCAATTAATGCCACGACCATAGCTACCCATGTGAATGGATGTGGCCGCTCATTTATCCAGACCCAGCCAATCAGGGCGGCCATAAACGGCGCGGTTGTCAGAATGAAAAGCGTTGAGGCTACAGACGTCATCAGCATGGCAAAAACATAAGTGGTAAATGCAATGGATAGCGCCGCGCCCATTGCTATATCTGTTTTATCCAGTTTTCCAAGAAAGGTAAGCGGGCTTTCGCGCCGACGCAAACAGGCAACAGTCATAACCATAGCAGAAAGGCTGATAGATCGATAAAACAGAATAACCATGCCATCATCGGTTTCCATCAACCGCATGACTAGTCCAACCAATGACATAAAACTGCCACCCAATAAAATAATAGCAATCGCTTTATTATGTGACATGATTATGTAACATGAAGTAATGATGATCTGTTCAATAGAATGCCATATGATCGTAATTCATTTTTAATGCAAAAAGAAATGATTTATTACAGCCTACCAATGTTGAGACAGATAATCTGTGTTGTCATTATGCTAGTTAGACATGAGGAAAGTATTTATGCCTATCATTCGAGTAGAAATGTTCAAAGGTCGCGACCGCGACACGCGCCGCGCCATTATCAAAGAGCTGACAGATGGGTTTTGCCGCGCCACTGGTGCGAAGCCAGATGTCGTGGACGTTGTTCTGGTTGATGTGGATCAACAGGATTGGGGCAAGGGCGGTATTGCTTTTGCCGACCAAAATCCAAATCAATAATAGCCTGAATAAGCAATGGAATCATTATGAAAACATATCGTATTGCTGCCATCCCCGCCGATGGCATAGGCCCTGAAGTTATTAACGCCGGTCTTGAGGTGCTAGACGCTGTGGCACGCCGGACTGGTCAGTTTGATTTTGATGTGACGTCATTTGACTGGGGATCGGATTATTACAAAACGCATGGCCAGATGATGCCAGCCGATGGGCTTGATCAGCTGAAGCCATTTGATGCTATTTTCTTTGGCGCGGTTGGCGCACCGGATGTCCCTGATCATATTACTTTATGGGGATTGCGATTGCCTATATGTCAGGGGTTTGATCAATATGCCAATATCCGCCCAACACGCGTTCTGCCGGGGATAAAATCGCCTTTGCGGAATGTCGATCATGATGATCTGGACTGGATGATTATCCGCGAGAACTCCGAAGGAGAATATTCCGGTAGCGGCGGCCGTGTGCATGAAGGATACCCGAACGAAGTCGCCACCGAAATATCTGTTTTTACCCGCAGTGGCGTTACGCGCATTATGCGTTATGCCTTTGCTATGGCTGCATCACGTCCGCGTAAATTGTTAACTGTTGTCACCAAATCCAATGCCCAGCGGCATGGCATGGTGATGTGGGATGATATCGCGGCAGAAGTCGCAACAGAGTATCCGGATGTAACATGGGATAAGATGCTGGTTGATGCCATGACAGTACGCATGACACTTGACCCACAAAGCCTTGATACGATTGTGGCGACTAACCTTCATGCGGATATTCTGTCTGATCTGGCAGGGGCATTAGCCGGCAGTATAGGGGTTGCCCCGACCGCGAATATTGATCCGGAAGGCCGTTTTCCATCCATGTTTGAACCTATTCATGGCTCAGCATTTGATATCACGGGAAAGGGCATTGCTAATCCGGTGGCGACATTCTGGACAGCGGCATTAATGCTGGATCATCTGGGGCAGGATCAGGCGGCCAAGATGGTAATGACCGCTATAGAACAGGTTTGTGCCAAGGGAATTCTGACTCCGGATGTGGGCGGTAAGGCCACGACCCGTGACGTAACTGATGCGGTTATTGGCGCTATTAACGGGTTTAATGACGGAGCTTAATAACAGGACTTAATACGGGGCGTAATGATAGCGTTGCTGATGGGGTTAGTGTTAAAGCTGAATATATATCGCCTTTGGATGTGGCTATCTGATATGGCTTGCGATAGGATAACGCCATTATCTAGGCTTTTTATTGGGAAAATATATGATGACTGCCAGCGATTTAAACGGCATAACCGTAGTTACTATTGAACAGGCTGTTGCCGCGCCATATGCGTCTGGCAAGCTGGCTGATGCTGGCGCAAGAGTAATAAAAATTGAACGTCCCGAAGGTGATTTTGGCCGCGGCTATGATAAGGATGCCAAGGGGTCAAGTTCCTATTTTGTCTGGCTTAATCGCGGCAAAGAATCAGTTGCGCTCAATTTGAAAGATTCTGATGATCTGGGGCTGGTCAAATCCATGATTGGTCAGGCCGATATCTTTATTCAGAATTTGATGCCCGGTGCCGTGGCAAGACTGGGGCTGGATGTTCATGATTTACGCGCGGAATATCCGGCGCTAATTACATGTTCGATCAGCGGCTATGGCGAAACCGGCCCTTTCAGCCAGATGAAAGCCTATGATTTGCTAGTTCAAGCAGAGGTCGGGCTAGCCAATCTAACCGGATCAGCAGAAGCCGCCGGCCGTGTTGGTGTTTCCATTTGTGATATCGGTGCCGGTATGACCGCGTATCAGGCGATTCTGCAGGCTTTGATTGGCCGCGCCGCAACCGGTAAAGGCAGACATATTGAAGTATCCTTATTCCATGCGCTCGCTGACTGGATGAATGTTCCTTACATTCAATCCCGACATGGCGGCCGCACGTTAAGCCGGCCGGGTCTGCATCACCCGACTATTGCGCCTTATGGGGTTTATACATGTGGTGATGGCGGCATGATTTTATTTTCTATCCAGAACGAACGGGAATGGGTGAAGTTTTGCACCGATGTGCTAGGCGATGCTGATATGGCAAAAGAAGACCAATTTGCCGGTAACACTAATCGCGTTACAAATCGCGCCGCGCTGGATGCCCGCATCATTGCCGTTTTTGCAAAACATAGCCGTGATGATATGGCACATATCATGACAGAGGCAGATATTGCCTTTGGCCGGTTGAGCGATATGGATGATTTAATCAATCACCCGCAAATCCGGCTGATGACGATCCGTACATCCGAAGGTGAAATGGAAATTATGACCCCCGGCGCGCTTGTTGATGGCCAGATATATGCCGCAACCGATGTTCCTGATCTGGGTCAGCATACCGATGCCATCCGGCATGAATTCAAGCAGGACTAGGCAATGAAATCATGGTCAGGTGAAATTTGGGGCGGGTTATATATTCTTCTGGCCATGTTTATCATTGGCCCTAATGATACGCTAGTTGTGGTGCTGGAAGACGATATTGGTGTTGGCCAGTTTCACTTTCTCAGGAGCCTGATTGCCGTCCCGCTGATTTTAATGGCGGCGTGGGTAATGCGGTCTGATCTGACGATTTATCGTCCTTGGGCGATGATTATCCGTAATTTATGTTTTATGACTGCGATGCTGCTTTATTTTTCGTCACTGTCTTTTTTGCCGATGGCGGTGACAGGTGCCGGAATATTTACCTGCCCGATTTTCGTATTGATATTCTCACGGGTGTTTTTTGGTCAGCACATTGGCTGGCGCAGAATTAGCGCCGTGGTCGTGGGGTCTATTGGTGTGCTGATTATTCTCAACCCGAATGGGGCGACATTTTCATGGATGAATATTCTGCCGGTATGTGGCGGCGCTTTTCTAGCGCTAAGCAATATCATGACAAAACGCTATTGCGATCAGGAAAGCCCTATTCTGTTATCGGGAATGGGGTTTGCTTTTTTAGGAATTGGTGGTGCTGTTGCTTCTCTGGCTTTAACGGTTTATCCGATTGAACCTAGCGGCCAGATGACAGCATTTATTACTACTGGCTGGGCGCCTCTGACATGGAATGTTCTCGGGTTGGTGTTTATACAGGCCTTTTTTTCCACGATTGCCATGTGGTTTATGACACGCGCCTATCAGATTGGTGATCCGACTTATATTAATGTTTATGAATATGCGTTCCTTATTTTTGCCGGATTAGCGGCATGGGTATTTCTGGAACAGAGTTTATTAATGCGTGATATTTATGGCATTATCATGATTGTTTTTGCTGGCATTATTGCGACCAACGCTGGTGCGCGCACCGATGCTTTGACTGAACCGGCATAGATTTAAGACAGTTTAATCAACCCGGATAGGCATGGTACGGCTCAACAATCCGGCTATAACTAGTACAATTCCCAGCACCAGAAACAATCCGCTAATATCCGTAAATATCAAAATAAAAGCAGACAGCCCGGGAGTAACCACAAAAGACATTTCCCGCCATGTAGAAAATACGCTGGTCATTTCGACCCGTACCTTGGGTGTGACCATCCGCATGAACGGGATATTGCCGATAATATCAAGCATGTCAAAACCCAGTGATGCCAGAAGCAAAAGCAACAATCCCCATATCGTTGGCTCAGGCAATAAGCCGAGTGTAATCATGCTGATGCCTGCCATGGAAAAGCTTAATAATATGGTTTTGCGAATACCGATATACTGGGCAATAGCGGCAAACCGGCTAGATAGTAAAAGCGCGGCCATGATGCCACCCATGAATAACCCGATCCATTGTGTTGATATGCCAGCATCACGCAAATAAATGGGGCCATAGGTAAAAAATACCACCCATGATGATGACCGCGCCACGGCAATCAGATAGGCCACGCGCATATGTGGATTGCCAAAATAAGTACGCACATTTTTGATGAAATTCAGATTACCGGATTTTGGGGGTTTAATATTCTGGGCTTCTGAAATGCGTAACCACCAGAAGATAGCAATCAGGATGGAAAGCAACGTGATGGATAATAAAAAAGGCGCCTTATAATCAACATTGACCCACATCCATGTTCCGACAAAGGGAAAGATTAGCCATGAAATACCGGCAAAAAGAAACTTTCTGCTTTCTGCTCTGGCGAGTTGTTTGCGGGGGGTAAAATCCATAGTGTATAGGGATATACACATGAACATCAAACCCCCACCGGCCATCCGGCAGGCATTCGCCAGCACAAACGTTATGGGCGTATCCAGCAAAAACATCAAATTGCCGGAAAGCGCAATAAAAACGCCAATGGTGAAAACGTATTTTCGTGTCAGCAGATTAATCAGACTGCCAGTATAAAGAACGATGGGTAAAGAGATCAGCGCCGAAAGAAAAAGGCTAAGCGATAAAGCCACAGTGCTATTATCAAGAATATTAAGCCCTACTAGCGATATCAATGACCCCAATACAGCCATTGATGCGCTATTCATGCCATAAATAATCCCAAGCGTGTTACCGCTAGGGCTTCCGCCTGAAGCGATGCGAATGGGTGCGCGAAACGCCATTTGAATATGCTTCTTTTAGTCTTTAATATGTATACCATACGCTTATTTATGCATTAGGCAATGGTCAATATGTGCTATATTTTTCAAATCGTTTTAATAGCAACATCAGGTGGGTTGAGATGAGCAATGTTTTTCTTCAGTCAGTAGAAGACGTCTATAATAAAGCCGCTAGTCTTGTGGAAATGGCGCCGGGATTATCTGAAAAAATCAAAGTAACAAATGCCTCTTATATTGTCCGTTTTGGGGTAAGGTTACGCGGTGCTATGCAAACATTCACCGGATACCGCTGTGTTCATAGTGAACATTTTGAGCCGGTCAAGGGCGGCATCAGATATAGTCTTGATGTTTCTCTAGAAGAAGTAGAAGCATTAGCCACGTTAATGACATTCAAATGTGCATTGGTTGAGGTTCCTTTTGGCGGCTCGAAAGGCGGGCTTCATATCAACCCGCGTGACTGGACAGAACAGGAACTGGAACGCATTACCCGGCGCTTTACCCAAGAGCTGGCTAAACGTGATCTGATCAGCCCATCACAGAATGTTCCAGCACCTGATATGGGAACAGGTGAGCGTGAAATGGCTTGGATGGCAGATGAATATCGCCGTTTGAATTCAGTTGAAATTAATGCCTGGGCATGTGTGACGGGTAAACCGGTGGGCAAGGGCGGTATTCAGGGAAGGGTTGAGGCCACGGGGCGCGGCGTTCAATATGCCTTACGCGCCTTTTTTGATCATCCGGCAGATGTTAAAAAAACCGGACTTGCGCCGGGGTTAAAAAATAAGCGTGTGATTGTTCAGGGTTTAGGGAATGTGGGATATCACGCGGCATTGTTTTTATCCGAAGAAGACGGGGCAATCATCACCCATGTTCTGGAACGTGGCGGCGCGATAGTAAATCCGGATGGCATCAATATTCGTGCGCTCAAAGATCATATGAACACGCATGGCACTGCTGAAAGCTATGACGGATTTGTGGCCAGTGGGCTTGAAATGCTGGAACAGGATGCTGATATCCTGATCCCGGCAGCTATGGAAATGGTCATCACCGAGGACAATGCCAGCCGGATAAAAACGCCGCTGATTATTGAGGCGGCAAACGGCCCTATCACATCAGCGGCTGACCCCATTTTGAACGAAAAAGGCATTGTTATTATTCCTGATCTCTATGCCAATGCTGGTGGGGTCACGGTCAGTTATTTTGAATGGATTAAAAATCTGAGCCATATCCGTTTTGGCCGGATGCAAAGACGCGAAAATCATGATCATTTTAGTGCGATCATTAATGGTGTTGAAATGCTAACAGGAAAACCGTTCCCTGATACGTTCCGCGAACAGGCACTAACAGGATCAACAGAATTGACTTTGGTACGGTCAGGACTGGAAGACACCATGCGTGAAGCCTATAAACATATCAGCCATGAATGGAACACTAATCCGGACGTTAAGGATATGCGGGTGGCGGCTATGAAAATTGCGGTTGAACGTGTGGTACAGAGCTATGGCTCATTAGGTATTTAGAGTCCAGCTAACAATGAACTTTTGATCTTATGGGCTGTAAATCTGGCTGTGAATTTAATTTGGTATCTGGCCAAGTGCCATAATGCTGAATAATGCCCCCTGCCGGGTTTCCAGCCCGATAACCAGCCCGGCTTCGCTGGCATCAGCACCGAACAGGGTGCCGGTGACAAATTGACGATCCAGCTGTTGTTCAACGCCATCAAATATGAGCTGCATATCCCCATGAGTTTGAAAATTGATCTGATCATCCAGCAACATGGATGCGCTCAGCGATAAGCCATCACCGGCCAGATCAAGCGAAACATGATAGTTATCCGATGTCAGATGCAAGGCGCCAGTGGCCTGTCCGCTGCGTGTGTCAAATGCCCCGTCACAGGCAACACAATTCCATAAGGAGCTCATATCATAGGTGATATCATGGTCAGGCAGGGCAGATGTCTGATGCCCCCAGACAACAAGCCGTGCCGCAACATCAGCGCGGCGATCAAGCGGCGATGATATTGTCCCAAAACGTGAAAACCGGTTGGTAACTGTATCAGAACCGGCATCCGATACTGGCGGCAATTTGCGTAATACCGCCCCGATAGTAGCATCATCCACATGACCACCCAGTTTCAGATTGAGACTATCGGTATCCATCACCGTAATCCATTTTTTGCCATCACCATTAATTTTGGCAAAAAGCTGATCAACCTGTAGCTGGGTTGCATTGGTCAGATCAGTCAGATTAACGCCCGCAGGGGGTGGGGCGGAAACGAATGTACCATTTCCGCCCCCGCACCCAACCAGCAGAGGTAAAAATACTGCAAGGATAACATAAAAAATCCGCCTTGCCGGATGTAAGCTGATCAGGTGCATTAGTATTTTCTAATTTATTTTTTTCTTTCAGTCTTGCTCCTCTGGCATCATTTGTAAAAGAAAAAAGCAGAACCTGTCCTGCGGCAGGATCATATGACTTAAGAACAGGCTATTGATATTTTGAATAAATAAACCTATATAGAGTGCATTCAGACATAGTCGCAGGATTGAGGTATGACCCCTCTCCGACGCTAAAACAAAACAGATGGAGTTATTGAATGTCCCTTTCCGCGCTAGCAGGAAAAACTGCTGCTATCCTAGTTTCACATGGTTTCAGCGAAAGCGTTTTGATCAATCTGCAAAAACAGCTAAATGCTGCAGGTGTCAAAGCCAAGATGGTTTCAAAAGAAAATGGCCTGATTAATGGCTGGGCTGGTGAGCAGTGGGGGTTATCCTATCCTGTTGATGGTGTATGGCGCGAAACGCTTGCTGTTGATTATGACATGATGGTTATTCCCGATGGTGACCAGCATCTCAAAGCATTGTTATCAGATAGCCATGCCAAGCGGATTATATCGGCTTTTCTCCGTGAAAAAGCACCGTCTCTTTTCATTGGTGGTGGGGTTGATATGGCCAAGTCGCTTGATTTGCTAGCAGATATCGCACCAGAAAATGATACCCATGTTTTAGCCAGTGATCATATTGTTGTTGCTGGTAAATCGGCAGACATATCAGAAATGATTGACAGTCTGGCGCTTGCTGTATCAAATACGGTTGATGAGGTTAACGCCGCTTAATGCAATAATCTCAAAAGATCATCGTAATTTCAGCGTTGAATTGAGCATGGCATGACAATGGATCAACTTCCTTCTCCGTGTATTAGTATTTGTCAAATTGATCCGGCCAGTGAGTTATGTACGGGGTGCTATCGCACGCGTTCCGAAATTGCATCATGGCGTAGCATGACCACCGATGAGCAAAGAACGCTGATCAGTACATTACATGACCGGCAAACAGAAATCACCGGCATAAGTCGCCGCACAAGACGACGGAGCCGTGCCTAGACAGGAGAACAGGCATGTTTATTCTAGATCGCATCTTGCAAAAACAGGGCTTTATCCTTGCTGATGGAGCAACGGGAACAAATTATTTTCAACTTGGGCTGGAAACAGGCTATCCCCCCGAATTATGGTCGCTGGAAAAACCGGAACATGTATCAGGCTTGCATCAGCGGTTTATTGAGGCTGGATCAGATGTCATTCTGACAAATACTTTTGGAGGAACCAGCCACAGATTAAAACTTCATCAAGCCGAAGATCAGGTCAGGGCATTAAATATTGCTGCCGCCAGATTAGCGCGTGAATGTGCTGATAACTATCATGCCGCCACTGGCAGAGAGATTGCGGTTGCCGGATCAATGGGCCCAACAGGTGAGCTATTTACCCCTCTGGGCATGCTTACCCATGATGCGGCGGTGGCGGCATTTACCGAACAGGCCGAAGCATTAGCCGAAGGCGGTGTTGATATGCTCTGGATTGAAACCATTTCTGCATTTGAAGAAGTTTTTGCCGCTTTGGAAGCTGCCAAGAAAACAGGATTGCCAGTTGCCGCAACCATGACTTTTGATACGGCAGGCAAGTCCATGATGGGCGTTGATCCGGCTGATTTTGCCAAACAAATCAGCGAAAAGGGCGTTGTTGCGGTCGGCGCAAATTGTGGCATAGGGCCAGCTGAGCTGATGCATTCGGTGACAGCCATGCATCCAGCGGATGGCGTGATGCGGATCGCCAAAGGCAATTGCGGTATTCCGGAATATGTTGAAGGTAAAATCCATTACCACGGCACACCGGAACTAATGGCGACATATGCTGTTCTGGCTCGTGATGCCGGTGTTCAGATTATTGGCGGTTGCTGTGGGACAAGCCCTGATCATATCCGTGCAATGCGGCAAGCGCTTGATCAGGCCACTGATGGCGACCGACCAGCGGTTGATGCGGCCAGACTAGAATCTGAGCTGGGCAAGCCATGGAAAAATATTCCCGAACAATCTTCATCTACCAGCGCGGCCAGCAATCAACGCCGCCGCCGCCGCAAATCATAAACGCGCCAGATGTGATATGATCGCGCTAAAATGATGCGTCAGACGCAGGGTAATGTATGATTTCATGCAAAATCACTTGCATGACTTGCCGTCCTCACGATAGATAAGAGGCGAAAAGCCTAACTGCCGCAAGCGGAGATTTGAGATGAACGCCTACCGCACACATACCTGCCAAGCCTTAACCAGCGCTGATGTCGGATCAACCGTCATGTTATCTGGATGGATTAACCGAAAGCGTGACCATGGTCAGCTGTTGTTTGTTGATTTGCGGGATCATTATGGCATTACCCAATGCGTGGCAGATAGTTCAGATGCCAGTTTTGAGCAAGTAGAAGATACCCGCGTCGAATCGGTAGTACGCATCAAAGGCACGGTAGTTAAGCGCGTAGATGATACCATCAACCGTAATCTGCCAACCGGTGAGATTGAGGTACGGATTGAGCAGTTTGAAGTGCTATCCCATGCTGATGTTCTGCCGCTTCAGGTTAATTCTGATGAAGATGCTGGTGAAGAAACCCGCCTGCGTTATCGCTATCTGGATTTGCGGCGCCAGCGGCCGCATCAGAATATTCTTTTGCGGGCGCAGATCATTCAATCTATCCGCCGCCGGATGGTAGATCAGGGATTTATGGAATTTCAAACGCCTATCCTGACCGCGTCTTCCCCTGAAGGCGCACGGGATTTTCTGGTTGCATCACGGCTACACCCCGGCAAATTTTATGCTCTGCCACAAGCACCGCAACAATTCAAACAGCTGATTATGGTATCAGGTTTTGACCGGTATTTTCAAATCGCGCCATGTTTCCGCGATGAAGACAGCCGCGCTGACCGAAGCCCCGGTGAGTTTTATCAACTTGATCTGGAAATGAGCTTTGTTGAACAGGATGATGTGTTTGCAGCGGTGGAACCGGTAATTGCTGGCGTGTTTGATGAGTTTACGGATCAGGACATCACAGCACCATTTACCCGCATCAGCTTTGCCGAATCCATGTTGAAATATGGAACAGACAAACCTGATCTGCGTATTCCGCTAGAAATTCAGGATGTGACCGAACATTTCCGGGATTCCGGTTTCAGTATATTTGCCAAGGCCGTGGCCAATGGGTCGGTTGTTCGCGCTGTTCCGGGGCCTGCATGTGGTAGCCGTGCATTTGCGGATAAAATGAACAGCTGGGCGCAAGGCGAAGGCGCGCCGGGCATGGGATACATTATTTATGGCGAAGGTGAAGCCCGTGGGCCGGTTGCCAAAGCGCTAGGTGATGAGGCGGCGATGGCATTGCGTGAGCAGATGGGGCTTGCCGATGGTGATGCACTGTTCTTTGCCTGTTCCACCGAAGAAGATGCCGCCGCGCTTGCTGGCAAAGCACGGGTGCGCATTGGTCAGGAAAAAGAGCTGATCGCCGATGGCTATCATTTCTGCTGGATTGTTGATTTTCCGATGTTTGAAAAAGACAAACTCACTGGCGAAATAGCATTTTCCCATAACCCGTTTTCCATGCCGCAAGGTGGACTGGAAGCCTTAAACACCATGGACCCGCTGGATATCAAGGCATGGCAATATGATCTTGTCTGCAATGGAATTGAGCTATCATCCGGTGCTATCCGGAACCATTTGCCCGAAGTGATGTATCGCGCTTTTGAAATTGCCGGTTATGGCCCCGAAGTGGTGGATAACAAATTCCCCGGTATGATTAATGCTTTCCGTTTTGGCGCACCACCGCATGGCGGAATTGCCCCGGGGATTGACCGGATTGTTATGCTGATTGCCAATGAGCCAAATATTCGTGAGATTATTCTGTTCCCGATGAATGGTAAGGCCGAAGATTTAATGATGGGTGCGCCATCCGAAGTTGATGACAAACAGCTGACCGAATTGCATATCAGAAAGCAGTTACCTATCAAACCCGCTGGCTAGATATGGTGACGCGTTTGCCGCGTCTGTTATTTTAGCCGCATCAATCCATGTGATACCCATATCACACAGATCAGCAGAAACGCCGCGCCAGCCTGATGCAAAGTGCCAAGGCTGACCGGTACCTGATAAAGCAGCGTCATTATACCAAGCACAAACTGGCCAAATACAGCCAGCATCATAACGCCCCCCGATAGCCCCAGATTAATGCCGCTAAGATGGGCTTTGCGGGCGCGGAACCACAGACTTATCACGCCTAACACCGCAAGCACGGCTATCCACCGATGATGGAATTGCGCTGATGCCGGATTTTCAAATGGGTCGGATATACCATAATAGCCATATTCAATCGGCACCAAATGACCGCCCATAAAGGGATATTCATTATAGATCAGTCCGGCATTCATTCCGGCAACAAATGCACCGGCAAGGATTGTTATTGCCAGAACGCCAATGACACCAGCGACATGCCCACGCGGCAGAATGGCGCGCCCGTGTTTCAGATCAGCAATCGTCCAGATCAGTACCGCCAGAATAGTCAGCGCAATCCCCAGATGCGTTGCCAGCCGGTATGCCGATACATAAGGATCATCCACCAGACCGGATTTCACCATCCACCAGCCAATAGCCCCCTGAGTTCCGCCCAGTATCAGTAGAATCAGAAAGCGGCGGCCGAAACCGTTCGGGATTTGTCGCCGGACAGCAAACCATAATAGGGGCAGAATAAATGCAAGCCCGATTAACCGGCCAAATAACCGATGCAGATATTCCCAGAAAAAAATCCATTTAAATGCAGATAAATCCATGCCGGCATTAATTTTTTGATATTCGGGTGACTGTTGATAAAGCGAAAATACCCGCATCCATTCGGCATCTGTCAGCGGCGGCAATGTGCCAATCAAAGGCCGCCATTCCACCATGGAAAGCCCACTATCGGTCAGCCGCGTAATACCACCAATAGCAATCATCACAAATACCATTAGTGCTACGCCCATTAACCATATGATCACGGATGTATTGGCGGTTCTGTCCATTTATGTTCGACCTTTTTATCAATATGCGTGATTTCTATATAGGGAATCGTTAACCGTTTCCCAAGTCATTGACAATAACATGGGGCGTGGCAGATCAACGCGCATCTATATATAGACAACAGTATTAAATATTGGTGCAAACCTAGATCAGCGGATTAATTCTTTTGAAATATCTTGACAGTGATGGCTTCTATGCCCATATGTCACTCATCGTGAATTAGCACTGTCATGATGAGAGTGCTAATTTAAGCATAACGCTTATTTGATATGAAAAAATAAGGAGATATTGGCATGAAATTCAGGCCACTTCATGATCGCGTTCTTGTTGAGCGCGTAGAGCAGGAAACAAAAACAGCTAGCGGCATTATCATTCCTGATACTGCCAAAGAAAAGCCAATGCAGGGTGTTATCAAGGCCGTAGGTTCAGGCAGCCGTGATGAAACCGGCAAGCTGGTAGCACTGGATGTTAAGGCAGGCGATTCTGTACTGTTTGGTAAATATTCCGGCACCGAAGTCAAAATTGACGGCACCGAATATCTGATCATGCGTGAATCAGACATTCTCGGGATTATGGGTTAATCCTCACAACGGATTAATCTTGACGACCTCCCTTAACCCACAATTTATAATGCAGAAAGACATGAAAGGTTTTAACCATGGCTGCTAAAGATGTAAAATTCGGCTCAGATGCGCGCCAGAAAATGATGAAAGGCGTTGATATTCTTGCTAACGCCGTAAAGGTAACACTAGGCCCAAAGGGTCGTAATGTTGTTCTTGATAAATCATTCGGCGCCCCACGCATCACCAAGGATGGCGTGACTGTTGCCAAGGATATTGAGCTTAAGGACAAGTTCGAAAACATGGGTGCACAGATGGTGCGCGAAGTAGCATCAAAAGCCAACGATATGGCTGGCGATGGCACAACAACAGCAACTGTTTTGGCACAGGCGATTGCACAAGAAGGCTGTAAAGCCGTTGCTGCTGGCATGAACCCGATGGACCTCAAGCGCGGTATTGATCTCGCGGTTGAACACATCGTCCAGAACCTGCAAAAGCAATCAAAGAAAATCTCCAAGTCTGACGAAGTTGCGCAGGTTGGTACGATTTCTGCCAATGGCGAAAGCGATATTGGTGAAATGATTGCAAAAGCAATGGAACGTGTCGGTAACGAAGGTGTTATCACCGTCGAAGAAGCAAAAAGCCTGGAAACAGAGCTGGACGTTGTCGAAGGCATGCAGTTTGATCGTGGCTATCTGTCACCATACTTCATCACAGACAGCGAAAAGATGCGTGCCGAAATGGAAAGCCCGTATATCCTGATCCATGAAAAGAAGCTGACAAATCTGCAAGACATGCTGCCAATTCTTGAAAAGGTAGTTCAGTCTGGCAAGCCGCTTCTGATCATTGCCGAAGATATCGAAGGCGAAGCACTGGCTACGCTAGTGGTTAACCGTTTGCGTGCTGGCCTCAAGGTTGCGGCTGTTAAGGCGCCCGGTTTTGGTGATCGCCGCAAAGCCATGCTCGAAGACATCGCTATCCTGACTAATGGTACAGTGATTTCCGAAGATGTTGGTATTTCTCTTGATGCGGTAACGCTTGATATGCTCGGCACAGCCAAGCGTGTTGAGATCACAAAAGAAAACACCACGGTCATTGACGGTGCTGGCAAGCGTAAAGATATCGAAGCACGTTGCAACCAGATCCGCGCACAGGCTGACGAAACCACATCAGACTATGATCGTGAAAAGCTGCAGGAACGTCTGGCCAAGCTGGCTGGCGGTGTTGCCGTGATCAAGGTCGGCGGGGCTACCGAAGTCGAAGTGAAAGAGCGTAAGGACCGTGTTGATGATGCGATGCATGCGACGCGGGCGGCTGTTCAAGAAGGTATCGTCCCCGGTGGCGGTTCTGCTCTTGTCAAGTCCATCCGTGTTCTCGAAAAGCTGGAAGGCGATAATGATGACCAGAATGTTGGTATCAATATTGTCCGCCGTGCGATTCAGGCACCTGCTCGTCAGATCGCAGACAATGCCGGTGCTGATGGTGCGGTTATTGTTGGCAAGCTGGTCGAAGACAAGTCTGCAACAAATGGCTACAACGCCCAGTCAGGCAAGTTCGAAGACCTGATCAAGGCTGGTGTCATTGACCCGACTAAGGTTGTTCGTTCTGCTATTCAGAACGCAGCATCTGTTGCTGGTCTTCTGATCACTACCGAAGCCATGGTTAGTGAACTGCCAGAACCTAAGGCACCTATGGCTCCTGCTCCTGATATGGGCGGCATGGGCGGTATGGGTGGCATGGGCTTCTAATCAAGCCTTACCCTTATTATGCATACGAAAAGCCGGGGTTTTTCCCCGGCTTTTTTTATTTATTCCTACTCACTGGCAAGAAAAGATCGGGTTTCCCGTATCGCTTCGGCCAACCCGCATCGGATGATTGGGGTGCCGGCCGGAAAGGCGCTGGTCAGGCGGGTGGGCAATCGACTATCCAGCATGATAAACACGCCTTTATCGCTCTCACGCCGGATTAACCGGCCAAAGGCCTGCCGCAATTTCATGCGGGTCAGGCGGTCTGTCCATGCCTCACGGCCAAACGCATTGGCGCGGGCTTTGAACAGCATATCCGGCCTTGGCCACGGCACGCGGTCAAAAATAATCAGCCGGAGCGCGTCCCCCGGCACATCAACCCCATCACGCACCGCGTCTGTCCCCAACAAACAGGATGTTGGCTCAGCTCTGAAAATCTGAATCAATGTGTTCAGATTCATGGCATCGATATGCTGGGCGTAAATGGGCAAACCTGCTTCGCTCAATTCTCTGGCCAGATCAGGATAGACAGCTTTAAGTCGCGTAATGGCGGTAAATAGCCCCAGCGCCCCACCACCAGATGCCAGCATCAGCGTTGACATAGCGGCAATGGTTTGCCGGATATCGTTCCGGTCACAATCATTAACCACAAATACCCGTGCCTGTTCAGCATAATCAAATGGTGACGATACCGAAATAATATGTGGCGGTTGTTCCAGATAGGCGGCACCGGTTAGCCGCTTTGCCATTTGCCATGCCTGCGCATCTGGTTGATCACTGTCAGGCGTGGTGCGGTCGGTCAGCGTGGCGGAGGTAATCACCGCGCCTTTGGATGGTATCAGAACATGATCATGAAAGGGACGGGTCGGGTCTATCCAGTGGCGGTGAATACCGATATCCGTGTCTTCACCCATGCGGCGCGTGGCCTCTATCCAGTCAACAAATCCGTCAGCCCCGCTATCGCCAATCCCGCCCAGCAGATCAATCCATGCCGCCAAGGGTCCTGATGCCCGACTGACCAATCCACGCACTGCGCCTTCCAGCCGTTGCCGCGATGCGGTATCCAGCGTTTCGCTTTCATCTGCAAGCATATGTTTCAGCTTTTCGGCCAGCCGCATTAATGGCGTGGCCAATCCGGTGATGGCCTGTCGGAGGGGGGCAATCAATGGCGCCAACCGTGGATCAACCGGATGCAATGGTGCTTCTAGACTATATAAACTTTCGGGTTGATCAATACGGTCATAAATCACTTGCCGGATATGATAGAAAAATTCTTCTAATATGCCGTATGGCTCACCATCCGTCAGCCGCTTGCGCCAGCCGGTCGCTGGCAGGATATCAGCGGCTTGAAACGCATCTTCCAAATCCTGCATGGCCGGGCTTCCGTTTTCTAGCAAGTCACCTAGTCGTTGGCGAATTCCGCGCGCCCGACGATTACCGCGACTTTGTTCTGCGCCTCTGATCCAGCGCCGCATATCCGCGGTTTCCGCACCAGTAAAAGCCGCCGCAAAAGCGCTGTCTGCGGCATCAAAAATATGATGTCCTTCGTCAAACACATAGCGGCTGATACGTCTGGCATCGGGATGCGGCGCCAGTTGATTCATTACCGCTGTAATCATGACCAGCGCATGATTGGCAATAACAATATCGCTCATAGTGGCGCGCGCGCGGTTTTTTTCCACGAAACATTTCTGATAATGCAAGCAGGCAGAATGAATACACTCGCCGCGCCTATCCGATAGCCCAAGTGTTAATCCATAGCCAAACAAATCCGTCAGCCATGCCGGAAACTTTGATCCGGTCAGATCACCATCACCACTGGCTTCTGCCCATCTGGCCATTAATCCCAATCCAATAGCGTTGCGTGGGGTGGCTGATGCGGCGGTTAAGGCGTCTTCCAGATTAAGCAGGCAGAGATAATTTTCCCGGCCTTTTCTGATGACAACACGCTTTTCTCTTTCGGTTTGATCCGCGTGAAGCCGCCCCATTTCCGTTTCGATCTGATGCTGAAGACTGCGGGTATAGGTAGATATCCATACCGGTGCCATATTGTTTTCTGCCCATACCGAAGCAGGTGCCAGATAGCCGAGCGTTTTGCCGGTTCCTGTTCCGGCTTCTGCCATGATCAGATGCGGGTTTTCATCGTCTTTAGGTGGATCAAAAGCGGCTAGCAGACTCTCTGCATAGGCCATCTGGCCATCGCGAACACGTCTGCCGCCCAACATATGTTTTAGCCGCGCATGCATGGCATCCGGTTTAACCGGCATCACACCGGCAGGCGGCGGCGTTCCATAATCCGGAATTTCATCCAGTCGCGTCCAGATAGCACCATCACGGCTATTGGGTGGGGCGGCCGTCGGCATATCTTCGCCGCAAGCATGCAGAACCATAGGTGCCCAGCCCCAACCCCCAGCCGCCATGAACCGTGCCATCTGGCTAGCAATATGTTGTTGTTTTTCTGGCCATGATGCGATGTGTTCCAGCAAGGTATCGGCAATGACAGGCATAAGTATAGTCTGGTCTTCGGCATCATTATGACTGCTCAGGCCAAGCGCGGTGGCAAGCCCGCCAGCAGTAGGAACAGCGAACCGTGCCGGATGCACAAAAGCATATAATTCCAGCAAATCCAGCCCTGATAAGCTGTCCGAATTATGTTTCAATTTGCTCATGGTCCAGCGCCGGTGACAAAACAGAACAGGTTCATGATCCAGCCGGTCGCCAGCCTCGTTATGGCTCAGCTGATTGATGCTTCCATCGGAATCAATCCAGATCACATGGTCTGGCATAGGCATGATGGCGGCCAGTTGCAGGGATGGAAATGCGGTCATAATAGTGATGATTGCTCCGGACTTGGGATAGTGGATATCATAGCAAAGTTTTATCCATCTGGCAGTATCCCTATTGACGCTGGGGCTACTTCCCCTTAACTATCGCTTTCAGTAGAAAATTCAAACCCGATTGTGACATATTATGATATCTGATTCTTCATCTTCATTAATTGCACTGGCACAGGATGCCAAAGCCTGGCCTTTTGCCGAAGCGCGACTGCTGATTGACCGGCTTAAAAAAATGAAGGTAGCAGATGACTATGTTGCGATTTTCGAAACTGGATATGGCCCATCCGGCTTGCCGCATATTGGCACATTCGGTGAGGTTGTCCGCACATCTATGGTGCGCCATGCTTATGAGGTATTAACCGGACGACCAACAC
>JAHEII010000174.1 GCA_024639485.1 Alphaproteobacteria bacterium | reverse complement strand
TGGAATTCCTGCCACTAGCCAATGGGGAATATCGGCAAACACATGGGATACAAGCGAACAGATATAGCTTGTCTTAGCAATCTCAGCCGGGGATTTGATCATGCGGATATACTGAATAGCAGAGGTAACATCTACCCATTGGCGCGGTTCCAGATCATCTTTTAAAACAAAAATATCTGCCAGCGGTGCTCTGAATGTGGCCTCACGCCCCATCAAAACCCCCATACGGCCAGCATCCGGCACATGGGCGCGGATAACATCTGATAATAAACTCATGCCATCATCGCTTGCCGCCGGTGATGCCCAGCTTTTGATATCGCCCACATAACAGGTTTCCATCAATGGCACGCCAATGGTCGGAATGACAGCAATCGGTTTGCCGGATTGCGGCAATACCAGAAACCACGGACGGGTCGGGCTTTGCCAGAATGGGGTCATAAAACCGGTAAAATACCGGATTTCCGGTTCTGATGCGAATAGCATGGCATCCAGATTCTGTTCTGCCATCACTTGTTGCGCGGCGGAACAGCGTTTTGCGAATTCGGCTTCGGTAAATCCGCGCGCAGGCGGGGTTAATCGGGTTTGGGATATGGTCATGTGCTTACCTTTAATTCTTTGTTGTCAGCAAATTGCCAAGATCATAGATGAATTGCGCCACTTCGCTTTCCAACGGAAACGACAACACCCCCATGACGCTATATCCAAATAATAATGGCACCACATAAAACCGTAACATATAGATAAACCACGCCACATAAAGCGGCCGCATCACCACCACCAGAAAAGCTGGCGTGATTGGAGCCCATATCCGCAACAGCGGATCAGTCAGCCATTGAAAGGCTTTATTAAAAAAGAAATTGGAATCCGGCCTTAAAAACAGGCTCATCCCGAAACGCCCGATAAGTGTCCACATGGCCGCGCCAAGCAGATAATCCAAAACGATAATCCAGATAGGAAAGGCCAGAGTTACCTGATCCATATTATGCCCCCAGAAACATGCAACATGCGGTTAGATATTATTAATCCTGCCATAAAAAACGGGGCAGGAAAAGCACCTGCCCCGACTTATCATAATTTATATATATGCTGAAATGATCAGCTTACATATGTCTTACCTTTTGGTATGCGGATGCTTTCCACCATTTTCTGGGTTTCTTCATCCGGTGCTTCTGTCATCAGACTGAAGACAACCATGAGGATCAAGCTGACTGGCATACCAATCATGCCAAAACGCAGACCATCAATACCATACCATGGCTCCATGCCTGTTTGAACCATGTACAGATACCATGCACCTGTTCCAAAGCCACCAACCATACCGGCGATAGCACCAGCACGGTTAGCCCGTTTCCACCAGACACCAAGGACTAGCGGGAAGAACAGACCAGAATTGGCAAAACAGAACGCCCAGGCCACAGCACCCAGAATACCGGTTAGCTTCATAGAAGCCACCCATGCTGCCAGCGCACCAATAACCAAGAGCAGGATACGTGCAACAAGCAGACGCTTAGCTGTATCAACTTTCGGATCAATGATCTTGTAGTACAGATCATGTGATAGAGCGTTTGCAATAGCCAGCAGAAGACCGTCAGCTGTTGACATTGCGGCCGCAAGACCACCCGCAGCAACCAGACCGGAAATCACATATGGCAGACCTGCCATTTCAGGTGTAGCCAGAACCACGATATCTCCACGCATGAAGAATTCATTGATCTGGACAATACCATCGCCATTTCCATCAACGATTTTCAGGAAGCCAACATTACTCCATTGTTGAATCCATTCCAGACTCATCACATCAGAAACTGATTTACCAATGATGCTTGTGGCAACATTAGGATCAAGAAGTGACAGTTTGGTAAAGGTAGCCAATGCAGGCGCCGATAGATAAAGCAAGGAGATAAAGAACAGTGACCAGCCCACAGACTGACGCGCGGCTTTAACCGATGATGTGGTGAAGTAACGCATCAGAACGTGCGGCAATGACGCTGTACCAGCCATCATACACAACACAAGCGTGAAGAACTTCCACCGTGACATCCAGTCATCACTGGCATCATTAATGCCGACTTTTAGTGCGGCCAGCTTGCCAGCCTCGGCTTGTGCTTCTGCTGTTGGTAGCAATGTGCCAACACCTAGGGTTGATTCAAGCTCTTGCACCCGAAGCACTGCATCAAACTGTGCCAGATGCGGAACTAACCCGTAACCAAGCTTGTTTGACATCCAGAACACCGGAATCAGATAGGCAACGATCAGAACAATATACTGTGCCACCTGTGTCCATGTTACCGCCCGCATGCCGCCAAGCATGGAACAGAACAGGATACCAGCCAGACCGACCCAGACGCCGACTTCAAATGGAATCTGAAGCGCACGCGCGGCAACAGTACCTGTACCGTTGATCTGTGCTGTCACATAGGTAAATGATGCAACAACCAGAACTACAACAGCGCAGAAACGTGCCAGATTACCACCATAACGTGTTCCGATAAAATCAGGAACCGTATAACATCCGAACTTGCGGAGATATGGCGCAATCAGCGATGCAACAAGCACATAACCGCCTGTCCACCCGACCAGAAACGCCATATATGGATAACCTTTGAGATAAATCCCGCCAGCCATGGCAATAAAGGACGCACCAGACATCCAGTCTGCCGCTGTTGCCATACCATTATAAACCGCTGGAACTTCGCGTCCGGCCACATAATACTGACTGGAATCCATCGTTCGCGATAACACGCCGATCAATGCATAAATCAGTACCGTAAAGGCAACAAACATCCAGCCAATATAGGTATTGGCAACACCTGCAGCTTCACAGATGCCCATTAAAATGACAAAGCCTAGAAATCCAAGAGTGTAGATTCCATAGACACGACCAAGGTTATTAATAAAACCACCTTCTAATTTCATGACTAATCTCCTTCACTCATGCCGTACTCTTCGTCAATGGAATTTTGACGAACAGAAAACCAGAATACGAGAAGCACAAATATTACCTGTGACCCCATTCCAGCCATAAAGTAGGCGCCGGGAAATGACTCTGAATTCAGAGAGCTCCCAAACCAATGAATAACAAATGAAACAACAGCCCAGATAACCAGCGTCAAAAACGTCAAACGCTTTGTCGCCGCCCAATGCTGTTGTTGATCAGATTTTGCTGACATAAAAAATATCCCCCTTAATTGATCAACATAATTGTGCCGAAAAATCCCCGACACAGATGTATTTCGACAAAAGCCGATATAAGAATGTAACATTTAGAGTAAAGATTTGTTATAGTTTTATCACATTTATGCCATATTTTGTTGAGCGAAAGAGAAAATATTGTTTAATTTCAGCAACATTCTTTCACATTTAGGATTGAAAAAAATGCCTCGAATCAGCTCAATATCTGATTTAAGTGCCTTTATTGATCAAAATTCCGCCTTTGTGAGTCAAGTCACGTTATATACTTATGTGAAAGCACGCGCCGGCACGTCTTTTCCTAAAATGTTCGAAAATGCTGATTTTTTAACATCGCTTACCATATCGCGCTGGCATATTTTTTCGGCATCTGTTTGTGATCTGTCGCTTTTTGCCGCCGCGCAATTCCGGAAATCCGACCACGCCGATGACCCGACCTGTGCCGCCATATCGATTGAGCTTGGTAGCAACATTCTCAAATCAGTGGAACAGACCGATGTTGACCCAAAGGTTTTCACGGCCATGATCAGGCAATTAAAAGCCAGAGCCAAAACAGCCGATTACAGCACCCATGCCAAAGGTGACGGATTTTTTTCCCACAGCTCGGATGCTTTCATGGCATGGGCACCGGTTGTTGATGAATTCAAAGAACTGGACGAAGAAATTATGCGAAACTCCATGCATTTGCGCTGGATCGGCATCAGACGCGAGATGGCCAATCGGCTTGATACTGATAGAACCTTTAGCAACTGGATTGAACAAAAAAACCAGACCCGCTTTACCGGATGAACCTATTTATCGGCATCAGCCAAAATATGCCTGGATCATGCTAAAGCCATGCCTTGGGTTTTGATATCAGCTTGCCGTTTGCCAGTTTAATGCTGTCCGGAAATTGGGCATTCTTTAGGT
>JAHEII010000012.1:9571-21133 GCA_024639485.1 Alphaproteobacteria bacterium | reverse complement strand
TTTTATGCACAGATAATCAAGTATTATCCCATAAATACAGGGATTAAACAGAGGAATAAAAGCAGTAATTAGAATTAAAGATAATAGATAGTGGCGGAGAGAGGGGGATTCGAACCCCCGAGGGGCGTTAACCCCAACACGCTTTCCAGGCGTGCGCCTTAAACCACTCGGCCATCTCTCCGCTGATGCTTTACGCAAGACAGCTCACCGGAACTTAAAATGCAAGCTATCTGGCGGCAACATAGCCAAAACCATGCTCTGACGCAATTAGAAATGGTGCATTGGCCTGACTTTTTGGTGATTTGGCCAGACAGCCTGTCTTATCTGATCACTTTTTGGTGATCAACCAGATCAGACAATTGCCAAAACCCCATGGCCAAGGCATAATCAGCCCCATGCGATTAATTGGATCAACATTTCGATTATTTTTCGGGCTGATGGTGCTGGTGGCGGTATATACCGACCTTACCGATGGGCGCGCCGGTTTTACCGATGTGGGCTATCTGTGGTTTGAGCTAGCGCCAAGCAGTCTGCAAATCAGCGAAGCCATCATTAGCCGGTATGTCGATCCGTGCGGATTGTTTATCAGTCTGGATTGCGCGCCATTTTTATGGCATCCGGTCATTTCGTTTTTTCTACTCTTGCCAGCCGCGCCATTCTTTATCGGGGTGACAGCCTTGCTGATCCTATGGCGCAAATACCGTGAGGGACGAGGGCAAAACGGCAGCAAACCCAACGGAAATAGAACAGGCAAAAATAGAGCCGGTAAAAATAGAACAAGCACGGGCAAACATGCCAGCCCCGCCAGTTTTGATGACATGCGGGATTAATTATCACCCATCTTGAGCGCCTCAAGAAACGCTGATTGTGGAATATCCACATTACCAAACTGGCGCATCCGCTTTTTGCCCTCTTTCTGCTTTTCCAGCAATTTTTTCTTACGGGAAATATCGCCGCCATAACATTTTGCGGTTACATCCTTGCGTAATGCCCCAACCGTTTCTCTGGCAATCACCTTACCGCCAATCGCCGCCTGTAAAGCAATTTTGAACATCTGGCGCGGGATCAAGTCTTTTAAACGGCCACAAATCGCCCGCCCCCGGCTTTCGGATTGTTCCTTATTGACAATCATGGCCAGCGCATCAACCGGATCACTATTTACCAGAATGGAAACCTTAACCAGATCGCCAGTTTTATATCCCGTGATATGGTAATCAAATGACGCATACCCCTTGGTGACAGATTTCAGCCGGTCATAAAAATCAAACACCACCTCATTCAGCGGCAAACGATATATAACCATCGCCCGATTGCCGGCATAGGTCAGGTTAACCTGTTCTCCGCGACGTTCGGTACAAAGCGTCAATACCGCACCCAGAAATTCATCCGGCGTCATGATAGTGGCTTCGATCCACGGCTCATCGATATGACTGATGCGGGTTACATCCGGCATATCCGCCGGATTATGAAGCGATACCATTTCACCATCGGTTTTATGAATGTGATACACCACAGAAGGCGCGGTTGCGATCAGTTCCAGATTAAACTCTCTGAACAGCCGCTCACGGATAATTTCCATATGCAGAAGCCCAAGAAACCCGCAACGGAAGCCAAAACCTAATGCCGCTGATGTTTCTGCTTCAAACGAAAAAGACGCATCATTGAGGCTCAATTTTTCAAGCGCTTCCCGCAAATCCGTAAACTCACCGGCATCTAGTGGGAATAATCCGCAAAACACCACCGAAACAGATGGCTTAAATCCGGGCAGTGCTTTATCCGCCGGTTTTCTGTCATCGGTAATCGTATCACCAATTTTTGCATCAGACACGGTTTTGATACCGGCATTAATGAACCCCATTTCACCGGGTCCCAGATCATCAACACTGGTCGCTTTCGGGCCAAAAACACCAACCCTTTCAATGGTATGGCTGGCATCTGTCGCCATCATCCGGACTTTCATGCCTTTTTTGAGTACGCCATCAATCACCCTGACCAGCGTCATGACTCCCAGATAGGGATCATACCAGCTATCTACCAGCAAGGCTTTAAGCGGGGCATCAGGATCACCTTTGGGGCATGGCAGCCGTTTTACCAATGCTTCCAGCACGTCTTCGATACCGATATTTGATTTGGCTGAGGCTTCTATGGCATCGCTAGCATCCAGACCGATAACATCTTCAATCTGTGTGCGAACCCGATCAGGTTCGGCGGCAGGCAGATCAATCTTGTTAAGCACCGGCACAATTTCATGATTCACATCAATCGCCTGATAAACATTGGCCAGCGTTTGCGCCTCAACCCCTTGTGAGGCATCAACCACCAGCAATGAGCCTTCGCAAGCCGCCAACGACCGCGACACTTCATAAGCAAAATCAACATGCCCCGGGGTATCCATCAGATTAAGGATATATTCTTCGCCATCCTTGGCAGTATAGGATAAACGCACCGTTTGTGCCTTAATCGTGATCCCCCGTTCCCGTTCCAGTTCCATATTATCCAGAACCTGCTCTTTCATTTCACGGTCAGTCAGACCACCGCAAAACTGGATCAACCGGTCAGCCAGTGTAGACTTTCCATGATCAATATGCGCAATAATAGAAAAATTCCGTATGTTGGAAACCGGTACCATGATGATCCTCAAATATTGAGTTATACTCATACCCATTTCTGCAGCTTCGCGCAACGGTCAGATTGACACGCTGATCATCGGGCAGTAAAAGATAAACATGTGGTTATTGATCCGTACACTATTTCGACTAATCAGCCCGGCTCTCGCCTTAACAGACGGCCGGAGTCGGGATTTATGATTTAAGCATACAGCATGCGGCCTGCTCATTATGTTGAGGCATCATCTGTTTTAAAAACGGAATATCAGAAAAGAAGGTTTATTATGACCACCACAACACCAGACACATCTGCTAGCAAAGCTGCAACGCAGAAAAGCTACAAAAAATACCGGCCTTTCCCGGCTGTTGATCTTGCCGACCGCACATGGCCGGATCAAACTATTACACGCGCGCCAATATGGTGCAGCGTTGATTTGCGTGATGGCAATCAATCGCTTATCGAACCTATGGATAGCCCCCGCAAAATGGCCATGTTCCGGATGCTTGTTGCGATGGGATTCAAGGAAATTGAGGTCGGTTTTCCAGCCGCATCCGAAACGGATTTCAATTTCTGCCGTGAGCTGATTGATGGCGGCCATATCCCTGATGATGTTACCATACAGGTGCTAACACAGGCGCGTGAACATCTGGTTGACCGGACATTCGAAGCATTGGCCGGAAGCAAAAACGCTATTCTGCATATTTATAACTCGACCTCGACGCTTCAACGGCGGGTTGTGTTCAAAGATACCCGCGAAGGCGTTAAGAATATCGCGGTAAATGGCGCTAAAATGGTAGCAGACCGTATCGGACGCTTGCCAGACACTAACCTGCAGCTGCAATATTCACCGGAATCATTTACCGGAACAGAACTGGATTACGCGCTGGAAGTCTGTGATGCCGTCATGGATGTCTGGCAACCAACACCTGATAACAAAACCATTATCAATCTGCCTTCAACTGTGGAAATGGCAACGCCAAATATCTATGCTGATCAGATTGAATGGATGTGCCGGCAATTTTCGCGCCGTGATAGCATTATCATATCGCTTCATCCCCATAATGATCGCGGATGTGGCGTGGCGGCAACCGAATTGGCATTAATGGCCGGTGGTGATCGGGTTGAGGGAACATTGTTTGGTAATGGTGAGCGCACTGGCAATGTGGATATTGTTACCATGGGGTTGAACATGCTGACACAGGGTGTAAACCCTGAGCTGGATTTTTCCGATATAAATGCCCTGATAGAAACCGCTGAGTTTTGTAATCAGTTATCTATTCCTGAGCGGCATCCCTATGCCGGATCATTGGTGCATACGGCGTTTTCCGGTAGTCATCAGGACGCTATCCGCAAAGGCATGGATGCCATAGCAGAAAGCGACGCGGCATATTGGGAAGTGCCATATTTACCGATTGATCCATCAGATATTGGCCGCACTTATGAGGCTATTATCCGCGTGAATTCGCAATCAGGCAAAGGCGGCGTGGCCTATCTGCTTGAATCTGATCATCATATCAAATTGCCGCGTGGGGCAGAAATCGAGTTAAGCAAAGCTGTTCAGAAAGTGGCCGATACCACTGGTCAGGAAATTACCAGCACGCGGATTTATGATATTTTCATGGATGAATATATCAACCAGAATGGCCCTTTCACGCTGATCAGTTTTACAAGCGAAAAATCAGCTAATGGCAAAGACCAAGAAGACATTGCCGCAACCGTGAATTATCGCGGTGAGGAAATCAGCTTCACAGCCACCGGCAATGGCCCTATATCTGCTTTTGTAGAAGGTATCCGGACAACATTCGGGCTAAGCTTCCGGCTCAAGGATTTTGGCCAGAATACCCGAAGCGCTACATCCACAGCGGAATCCGCCGCCTATGTTGAACTGGCCGTTCCTGATGATGATGGCGCGCATGTATATGGAGTTGGGCTGGATACATCCATTACCCGCGCCCCTATTCGGGCGGTAGTATCAGCGCTTAACCGGATGGTATAGGGCTGTTATTAGCCGCGCAAAACGCCGCCGCAATTCTTTTCGACCGCCGCAATAATCGCCTGACTTACTGCTTCTATTTCGGGTTCTGTTAATGTGGCCTTGGTCGGCTGTAATGTTACGGCTAGCGCAACCGATTTCTGGCCATCGGGAATGCCTTTACCAGCATAAACATCAAACACGGATACATCTGTTACCAGTGGCTTGCCAGCTCCCCGAACCGCACGTGTCAGCTTTTCGGCCGTGACATCACTATTCAGCAGAAAGGCAAAATCGCGGCCAACCTGTTGATATGGTGACAGATTTGCCAGCGGTCGTTGTGAGGATTTACCAGCCTTGGATTTAGGCATCGGTACCGCATCAAGCAGGATTTCAAATCCGGCCGCCGGGCCCTTAATGTCATGAGCTTCCATGAATGCCGGATGCATAGCACCAAATCGCGCCAACACCATTTTCCCCTGATTTAACGTTCCGCTTTGCCCCGGATGATACCAGTCAGGCGCATCTGCCCGGACTTGCAACGCATCCGTTTTAACGCCACAAGCCGCCAGTGCCGCCATCGCATCGGCTTTCGCATCCAGCCAGTCCACCGGCCGTTGTGAACCTGTCCATTCCCGCGCCGCCGTCATGCCATGCCGCAATCCAGCCAGAACCGGATGCTGGCCTGCTGGCGTATCATCGGCAAAAACAGGGCCAATTTCAAAAACAGAAACATCGCTGTCGCCGCGTGCCTGATTACGGGCAACAATATCCATCAAAACCGGTATCAATGATGGCCGCATCACCGCCAGTTCCGTGCTAATCGGATTGACCAGCTTAAGCGTATCATCGCCACCGCCATAACGTTTTGCGGTGTTTTCATCCAGAAACGTGAAGCTCACCGCCTCGCTCATGCCGCGACCAGCCATCACACGCCGCAAGGTAATTGGACGTTTTTGTTCGGCATTTACCGCCGCCTGACTCACCACACGATCACGTGGCAATGGTAATTCCGGAATAGCGTCATAGCCGCTAACCCTGATAATTTCTTCCACCAGATCAGCTGACCCCAATATATCACCGCGCCATGGCGGCGGAGAAACCTGCCAGCTATGATCGTCCTGATTATTGGCATCACTAACCGTAAACCCCAGCGTTTCCAGAATGTTTTTCTGCTTATTATCCGCCACCGTCACGCCAGTTAGTTCAAGACAGCGTTGAGGGCGATAGGCAATCTGCCGTTGCCAGTCTGCGCCCTTGCCTTCTGCGGTTATTTCTGATGCCTTGCCGCCGCATATATCCAGAATCATAGCCGATACATATTCCATAGCCGTATCCGGCGAGGTTGCATCAAGACCGCGTTCAAACCGGTATCTGGCATCTGAGTGGATGTTCAGCTTACGGCCAGTCATGGCGACCGACACCTGATCAAAGATGGCTATTTCTAAAAACATGGTCGTAGTAGCATCGCTCACGCCGGTGCGTTCCCCGCCCATAATTCCGGCCAGATCATCAGCACCACCAGCATCGGCAATGACCAGCATTTCGGCATCCAGCTTATAAGTTTTTTCGTTAAGCGCGGTCATGTCTTCGCCAGCTTTGGCCAGCCGGACGGTTAGCGTGTTGCCGTCCACCCGATCCGCATCATAGGCATGGAGCGGCCGCCCCAGATCAATCATCACATAATTGGTGATATCCACCAGCGCAGATATCGCCCGTTGCCCCACGGCTTCCAGCCGGTGCTGCATCCATTTTGGTGATGCACCATTTGTCAGTCCGGCAAAACTACGGCCAGCAATGCGTGGGCATAGATGCGCCTGATCAGCTGGCAAATCCAGTTTCCATGATATTGCGCTTTCGCCCTTAGCTTCGACAGGCTTGGATTCCAGCGGTTTCAGCGTGCCATGACCAGCGGCGGCCAGATCACGCGCTATCCCGCGCACCCCCAGACAATCAGCACGGTTCGGGGTGATCGCTATTTCAATCACCGGATCATCAAACCCCGCCCAGCCCGCATAAGAAGTGCCAATCGGTGCGTCTTCGGGGAGCGAAATAATACCATCATGTTCATCAGACAGCATCATTTCCCGTTCTGAACACATCATCCCGCGTGAGGTAATGCCCCGAATATCGGCTTCTGTTAATGTCACATCAATGCCCGGAACATAGGCGCCAACCGGAGCAAAAACCCCAACCAGACCAGCGGCGGCATTGGGCGCACCGCAGACGACCTCAATCACCGTATCACCGGTATCCACCTGACAAACGCGCAAGCTATCGGCGTTCGGGTGCGGTTCGGCTGATATGATGCGGGCAATGGTAAACGGCTTAAGCGCTTGGCTACGGTCAACCACGCTTTCCACCTCAAGCCCCAGCATAGGCAGAGCATCAAGAATGTCAGACATGTCGGCATCTGTATCCAGATGATCCTTGAGCCATGACCAGGTAAATTTCATATCCCGCTCCCTAGCTTAGCCCAAGATGAACCGATGGTGCATCAAACGGCATAAACCCGTAATGCCGCATCCAGCGCAAATCACTATCATAAAACGGCCGCAGATCAGGAATGCCGTATTTCAACATGGCCAGACGTTCCAGCCCCATGCCAAAGGCAAAGCCCTGATGTTCATTCGGGTCAATGTTGCAATATTCCAGCACCCGCGGATTAACCATCCCACATCCCAGAATTTCAAGCCAGTCTGCACCGGCGCCAATGGTCAGCCCGCCACCATCACGGCTACACCCGATATCCACCTCAGCCGAGGGTTCGGTAAACGGAAAATAGCTGGGGCGGAACCGCACCGGCAGATCATCAACATTGAAAAAGGCGCGGCAAAACTCAATCAAACAGCCTTTCAGATGCGCCATGGTAATACCATCACCAATAACCAGCCCTTCGCATTGATGAAACATCGGCGAGTGGGTGGCATCATGATCAGACCGGTATGTCCGGCCGGGAGCAATGATCCGGATAGGCGGCTGCATTTTTTCCATCGTGCGGATTTGCACGGGTGAGGTATGTGTCCGCAATACCTTGCGCTGGCCGTCTGCATCCGGCGTCATATAGAACGTGTCATGTTCCTGTCTGGCCGGATGATCTTCGGGCATGTTGAGCGCAGTAAAATTATAATAATCGCTTTCAATATCGGGGCCTTCGGCAACCACGAACCCCATTTCGGCAAAAATCGCCAGAATGTCTTCCAATGTGCGCGATAACGGATGAATAACGCCAGCGGTTTCTGGTCGGGGGGTTAAGCTAACGTCAACCGTTTCACTAGCCAGCCGGCGGTTAAGTTCCGCCATGGCAAGTGCCGAACGCCGAGCATCGAGCGCTTGCGTCACCGCGTCTTTGACCGCGTTTAACGCCTGCCCCATGTCGCGGCGGGCATCGCCTTCAAGCTGACCAAGCGATTTCATCGCCGTGGTCAACTCACCTTTTTTACCCAGGGATTCAATGCGAACCGTTTCAAGCGCGTCAGGATTATCAGCCGCATCAATCGCGGCCAAAATGGTATCCTTCAGCGCTTGCGGATCAGCACCAGCCATGCGTCAAAACCCCGCTTTAAGCTGTTGCTTTGCGTGCCGATTCAACCAGCGCCTTGAACGCGGCCTCATCACGCACCGCCAGATCAGCCATCACCTTACGGTCGACTTCAATGCCGGCCAGTTTGATGCCGTTCATGAATTGCGAATAGGTCATGCCGTGGATACGAACCGCGGCGTTAATCCGCTGAATCCATAATGCGCGCATTTCCCGCTTACGGACGCGGCGGTCACGGTAAGCATATTGGCGGGCTTTATCAACCGCTTGCTTGGCTACGCGGAAAACGTTTTTGCGGCGGCCATAATACCCTTTGGCGGCGGCGATAACTTTTTTGTGACGCGCCGCGGCGGTAGTACCGGAAGTAACTCTTGCCATGCTAAATCTCCTTTACGCGTAAGGCATGAAACGCTTAACAATACGGGCATCTGCATCACTGAGGATCATGGTGCCACGCGCTTGGCGCTTCATTTTCTGGGAACGACGACGGAGATTGTGCTGGAGAAACGCGGCACTGCCACGAACCTTGCCAGATGCGGTCAGACGAAAACGTTTTTTCGCACCGCTTTTGGTTTTCATTTTGGGCATTTTAACCTCATTTCAATAGGGGTTGTTTAAGCAAAACAACCGGGTTGATGATCAACCGGCCGGGCATGCCCTTTACGCCCGGTCGCGGAACATGGTCGGGTTTTAGCCATAAACCACGCATAATGCAAGCAGAAATAGCACAAAACCCCAATCAGGCCGGGGCTAGCACCATCACCATCTGGCGGCCTTCCATTTTTGGCATGGCTTCTACCTTGGTCAGCTCTTCCATTTCTTCTCTAACGCGGCTGAGCACCTGAGCGCCCAATTCCTGATGCGCCATTTCGCGGCCACGGAAACGTAAAGTGACCTTGACCTTATCGCCAGCATCAATGAATTTCCGGACATTTTTCATCTTCACCTGATAATCATGTTCATCGATATTCGGGCGAAGCTTGATTTCCTTGACCTCAACGATTTTCTGCTTTTTCCGCGCCAGATTAGCGCGTTTCTGCGTTTCGTATTTGAACTTGCCATAGTCAAGAATCTTACATACCGGCGGGTCAACATTCGGCTGAACTTCGACCAGATCGAGGCCAGCATCAAACGCCTGACGCAACGCATCAGCGGTATTTACAACGCCTAGCTGTTCGCCATTGTGATCAATACAACGTACGGTGGGATTAGAAATAGCTTCGTTAACACGAGGGCTATTGCTCTTTGATGTGCCTTTTTGAGGGCCTTGTGGTGGACGGGCTATTGACGTATCTCCTTATGTAAGTGGCCTGTCGGACGTATTATAAATCCTATTTTATAGCAGAACTCAGCTATTTTTCAAATCCGGTGGTGTTATTTCTTCAATTAACATGGAAACCGCCGCATCTAGCGCGATGGTTTCCTGATTTTTGTCACCTAATCGGCGCAATGCAATTGTGCCATCCTGCTGTTCGCGCTCACCAATAGCTATGATAAACGGCACTTTGGCAACCGAATGTTCGCGCACCTTATAGCTGATCTTTTCGTTGCGGCTATCCAGTTGCACGCGCACGCCATGGGCGGCCAGACGTTCCCGCACCTCAGCGGCATAAGACGTAACGGCATCGGTAATGGGTGCAACCACCACCTGAACCGGTGCCAACCACGGCGGCATACGGCCAGCATATTGTTCAATCAGAATACCGATCCAGCGTTCCATTGATCCCAGAATAGCGCGGTGCAACATCACCGGCCGCTGGCGTGATCCGTCTTCGGCCACATATTCGGCATCCAGCCGCTCCGGCAAAACAAAATCAACCTGCAAAGTGCCACACTGCCAATCACGGCCAATCGCATCCCGCAAGACAAATTCCAGCTTGGGGCCATAAAACGCGCCTTCCCCCGGATTGAGCGTTGTATCAAGTCCGGCGGCGTTCGTGGCAGATTCCAGCGCGGCTTCGGCTTTATCCCATGTAGCATCATCACCGGCGCGGGTTTCAGGCCGGTCAGAAAACTTGACCCTGACATCATCGAACCCGAAATCACGATAGATATCCAGCAACAGATCACAAAAGGCGCGGCCTTCGCTGTCAATCTGGTCTTCGGTACAGAAAATATGCGCGTCATCCTGGGTAAATGCCCGTACCCGCATGATCCCGTGCAAGGCGCCTGACGGCTCATTACGGTGACATGATCCGAACTCGGCCATGCGCAACGGCAAATCACGATAGGATGTAATGCCCTGACGGTAAATCTGAACATGGCCGGGGCAATTCATTGGCTTAAGCGCCAGAATACGGTCGCCTTCGCTTTCGGCGGTGAACATATTTTCGCGGAATTTGTCCCAGTGGCCTGACTTTTCCCACAGGCTCCGGTCAATCATTTGCGGGGTTTTTACCTCTTGGTAATTGGCCGCATCCAGCCGCCGCCGCATATAGCTTTCAATTTCGCGATACATTGTCCAGCCTTTCGGGTGCCAGAACACAGACCCCGTGGCTTCTTCTTGAATATGGAACAGCTCAAGCGCTTTACCCAGCTTGCGGTGATCACGCTTTTCAGCTTCTTCCAGCATGGTCAGATAGGCGCTTAATTCTTTTTCCTGAAAAAACGCCGTGCCATAAATCCGCTGAAGCATGGGACGGTTGGAATCACCGCGCCAATACGCACCGGCAACGCTCATCAGTTTGAATGCATGGCCAATTTTAGCGGTTGAAGGCGCATGTGGCCCCCGACACAGATCAATGAAATCCCCCTGCCGATAGAATGTAACGGTTTCATTGGCCGGAATAGCGTCAACCAGCTCGACTTTAAACGGTTCATCATTTTTGCGATAAAACGCCACCGCCTCATCCCGTGTCCAGACTTCGCGGGTGATGACTTCATCGCGATCAACAATCGCATGCATACGGGTTTCAATCGCCGCCAGATCATCAGCAGAAAATGGCGCTTCGCGATAGAAATCATAGTAAAACCCATTATCAATAGACGGCCCGATAGTGACTTGCGTTTCCGGATATAATTCCAGCACGGCTTCGGCCAGAACATGGGCGCAATCATGACGGATTAATGCCAGTGCATCATCATCTTTGGCTGTCACCATGGCTAGCGTAGCGTCGGTTTCAATCACATGGCTAAGATCAATCAGCGCACCATCTAGCCGTGCCGCTAGCGCAGCTTTGGCAAGCCCGGGGCCAATATCAGCCGCAACATCAAGCGCGGTAACAGGGTGATCATATTGACGCTTGGCGCCATCAGGTAGCGTTATGACAGGCATATTGTCCTCAATGTGATAGAAACATCAATTATGGTTTTATCCTGTTGTGGCACAGGCTTCAAGAGGAGATACATGCAAATGCGAACGACATCCGTCATTTCAGCAATTTGCGATAGATGGTCAGCGTTTTGCTTTTCATCAAATCGGTGGTGAAATCATCCAGCACAT
>JAHEII010000012.1:0-9561 GCA_024639485.1 Alphaproteobacteria bacterium | reverse complement strand
GTGATAAGGCCGTATCAACAGCGGCGGCCAGATCATCCACATCAGCAGATTTGGCCAGCCAGCCAGTAGTTCCGGCAATGATGCTTTCCACCGCTCCGCCATGATCAAATGCGACCACCGGTCTGCCCATTGCCTGTGCCTCAATAGCGACGCGGCCAAATGGTTCCGGCGTTAGCGACGGCATAACTACCACATCAGCCAGCATCATGGCCGCTGGCATATCATTAGTTTCAGGCGCTAATATAACGCGCCCCTGCATGTTATGGCTGGCAATCACCGCCATCAGTTTTGACTGGAACGCGTCCCGACCGGCACCTGCCCCGACAAGGATCAAAACAGCGTCTTTATGTGTCAGCTTGGCCATGGCCGCAATCATGACTTCCTGCCCTTTCCATAAAGTTGGTCTGGCCGGAAGCATGATGATTTTCTTGTTTTCATCCACATTGAGCTTGTCTGCCGCGTTAATCGTACGCTGGGCATTTACCGCCTTGGGGTTAAACAGATCAACATCAACACCGCGATGAATAATGGTGATCTTATCAGCGGCTTTGGGAAATTGTTTGGTAATCAGATCAGATACATAATCGGATATGGCGATAATCCGGTCAGCGCGCATCATGATGCTGTTATAGTATTTTTTGAACATATTGGTGGCTTTGAAACGACCATGCACGGTTGTTACAACCGGAATTTTCAACACTTTTGCCGCCGGAATGGCAATCCATGCTGGCGCGCGCGACCGTACATGCACCAGATCAATGTTATTATCTGTCATAATTTGACGCAATTTGCGGCGGATAGATGGCCAGCGTAGCGGGTTTTTCGATCCCACCGGAAGCATGATGTGTTCCACGCCAATGCGTTGCAATTGCGCCACCATCGCCCCGCCACCGCTAACCACAATGGCCGTACCGCCAGCATCAACAATAGCTTTCGCCATTTCAATCGTGCCACGTTCTACGCCACCCTGTTTGAGGTTTGGCAGAATCTGGAGAATAGTCTTACCTTTAAGGTTGATTATTGGCATTTGACGTTACACTGGGGCATGGGACGTTACACTGGACAGGTTGGACATTCACAAGGTAGGTTTGTTTTAACGCCTCAACGCTGTCTTGTATATCGCTTTATTTTACAGATGGCATGATCAAAAGGATGATCTGATGACTGATGCGAGCAACACTCCGCTTTCCTATCTTCAACATGACGGAAACGGGGATAAGAAACTTGGTGGCGAAAACATTGCTTACCGCGCCAATCTGGTCGAAGGCCAGCCAACGATTGTTTTTCTGCATGGTCATGGTTCCGACATGGATGGAACAAAAGCACTAGTCGTAGAAGAATGGGCAAAACAGCAGAAATTCGGATGTATCCGGTTTGATTATTTCGGGCATGGCCAATCCAGCGGCGATATGATGGATGGAACGATAAGCCGCTGGAAAGCGGATTGTCTGGCCATCATTGATCATCTGGTATCGGGGTCATGCTATCTGGTTGGCTCGTCGCTTGGGGGGTGGTTGATGTTATTGGTTGCCATGGCACGCCCAGACCGGATGGCTGGGTTGATCGGGATTGCGGCGGCACCGGATTTTACCGAAGACCTGATCTGGAATGAATTAACCCCTGACCAGCAAGCCGATATGCAAAAAACCGGCCGCCTTTCCGTTCCCAATCCGTATGTTGAGGGTGAGGTAATTTACCCCTATCAGCTGATTACCGATGGCCGTGATCATTTGATCCTTGACCATCCTATTCCCATCAGCTGCCCTGTGCGGTTACTGCAAGGATTAAAAGACGAAGAAGTCCCGTGGCAAACCGCAAATCGCATTGCTGATGCGATCACCGGCGATGATGTCGATGTGCTTTTTGATGCTGATGCCGATCACCGGTTTTCTGAACCGGATCAACTGGATACCCTGCTTGCCACCCTTGCTGAGATTACGCGCAAAACATATACAAAGCGGTAACAGTGATTTAAAAATCCAGATTGGTATAATGACCCGGCGGAGTTATTCCAGTAACCTGATCCGCCAACAATGCCCGAAAAGCCGGACGCGATTTTATCCGTGCATACCAGATTTTCAACTCAGCCCAGTCATCCCAGTTCATATCGTTCATGAAATCCAGCACCGATAGCGATGCCGCCGCCATAAGATCAGCAATCGACATTTTCGCCCCGCCCAGCCATTGCCGCCGTTCGGCCAGATGGTTAAAATAGGCCAGATGCACAGACAGATTGCTTAACGCGGTGCGAATAACAACAGACGAAGGCACGCCCTCCCCTGTCATCCGGCGAATAAGCCGTTCATTGATCAATGGTTGCACCACTTCGCGTTCAAATCGACCAGAGAGCCAGTCAAAGAGGCGGCGGATTTCTGCCCGCTCAGCCGGATTGCCGCTTATCAAGGTGGTTTCTGGCATAATATCATCAAAATATTCAGCAATGGCGTAAGCACCGCACAACACCGCGCCGTCATCTTCGACCAGAACAGGAACTGTTCCTGCCACATTCAGCTTGAGGAATGCCGGCTCAGATTTCCAGTATTCTTCCAGTTTTGGCAAAAACTCCATTTTATGTTCTGCCAGATATAGCCGGACAAACCGTGATCCTGACGATAGCATATAATGGTGCAATACTCGCATGATCAGCTTACATCCTTTGCTTGTCGCACATCATCCTTATTATCACTGGCATCACTGGCAGCAGGATCAGATGGCATAATCACCCATGGTTTTTCCGGCATTAATTCCGGCTTTGCTTGCGGCAATGCCAACAGATGCAGACGTTCCGGTTCAATATGGGCAGGCAGGGTGATATCATCATAAGTAACCGGTTTAAAACCGAATTTGAGATAATAATCCGGCTCCCCCGAAATGAAGCACCATTCCCAGTCTTCCGCACCGGCCAGATGCAGGCTTTCCCTTACCAGCGATACACCAATGCCTTTGCCGCGCACATCCGGATCAACTGCCAATGGCCCCAGCAAGATAGACGGCCGGCCGCCAATAATAATTGGCCAGTACCGGATAGACCCCAACAAATGATCGCCAGCATCCGCCACCAGCGATAGCGATAAAACCGGCGCCCCTTGCCGAAGTTGCCAGATAGCGCGCCCGGCATGTGAAGGCGCAAAGCCAAGTCCCATCAGTCGGTTGATTTCCGGCATATCCTGTGGGGTTTGCTGTCGCAGCTGATAGGAAAGATCAGTCGTAGTCATTATGTTGTGTCTTTATTGCAATTATGCGATGGCCTCGCCTTCACCGGACACGTTAACAGGATGTGCCAGACGCGGCAACACTTCATGCGGAACGATTTGCCAGAACTGGCTTACCGCTACATCCCAATTGATCAGCATCTGGCTGGCAATGGGTGAGCCGGTGTTATCATGATGCGCTTGCACCAATGACCGCAAATGATCCGACCAGTGATCACTGGTAATCCGGTAAAGCCCGATGGTTTCGGGATTAATCTGGTTTTCCTGCCGAAGATCAGGATCATAGATAAAGGCCATGCCACCAGTCATACCCGCCCCGAAATTCGATCCGACATTACCCAGAATAACTACTTCGCCGCCAGTCATATATTCACAGCCATTTGTTCCGCATCCTTCCACCACAGCGGTAGCACCGGAATTGCGAACAGCTAACCGTTCACCAGCTTGACCAGAGGCATATAGCTGACCGGACGTAGCGCCATAAAGCACGGTGTTGCCGATAATCGTATGTTCATGCGGAATTAAGGGTGAGGTGGCCACCGGACGAATACAGATCATGCCACCGGATAGCCCTTTACCCACATAATCATTCGCGTCACCATAAACATCCAGCTTAAGCCCCTGCACCGCAAACGCCCCAAGCGATTGTCCGGCAGACCCACGCAAACGCACGGTAATCGTGTCCTGTTTCAAGCCGGTCATACCGAATTTCTGGGTGATATGCGATGATAACCGAGTCCCGATGGCCCGTTGTGTGTTTTTGATATTATAGGAAAGCTGCGTCCGTTGCCCCCGATCCAGCGCATGACTGGCATCATCCAGCATTAACGCATCCAGCGTATCCGGCACTTCGTTTCTGGCCAGTGATGGAGCTTTCCGTTTGGCGTTGCCATCTGCACGCACCAGAATAGGATTAAGATCAAGATCATCAAGCGCGGCGTTACCCCGGCTCACCTGTCGCAACATATCGGTTCTGCCGACCACATCATCCAGACTGGCCACACCAAGTGATGCCAGAATTTCCCGCACTTCTTCGGCCAGATGAGTAAAAAGCTGAACCACTTTTTCTGGCGAACCGGTGAATTTTGCACGCAAATCATCACGCTGGGTACAAACACCAACCGGACAAGTGTTGGAATGACATTGCCGCACCATGATACAGCCCATAGCAATCAATGATGCCGTACCAATGCCGTATTCATCCGCCCCAAGCATGGCCGCCATAACAATGTCACGTCCGGTTTTCAGACCACCATCAGTTCTGAGAATGACCTTATCGCGTAAACCGTTCATCGTTAGCACCTGATGCGCTTCGGATAGTCCCATTTCCCATGGCAAGCCAGCATGTTTGATAGATGATTGCGGGCTTGCACCAGTGCCGCCGCCATGGCCTGAGATCAGAATGGTATCTGCCTTGGCCTTGGCCACGCCTGCGGCAATCGTGCCGATGCCGGTTGAAGCAACTAGTTTGACACATACTCTGGCTTTGGGGTTGATCTGTTTCAAATCATAAATCAACTGCGCCAAATCCTCGATAGAATAGATATCATGATGTGGCGGCGGTGAGATCAGCGTAACCCCCGGCGTTGAGTGCCGCAATCTGGCAATCAGGCTATCGACCTTGATGCCCGGCAACTGGCCACCTTCACCCGGTTTTGCGCCTTGCGCCACTTTAATTTCCAGCTCTTCGCATGAATTGAGATATTCAGCCGTCACACCAAATCGACCAGAGGCCACCTGTTTAATGGCCGAAGACGGATTGTCCCCATTTTCACGCAGAACAAAGCGTGACGGGTCTTCGCCCCCCTCACCGGAATCGGATTTTGCGCCAATACGGTTCATGGCAATCGATAGCGTTTCATGCGCTTCTGGACTTAAAGCGCCCAACGATATCCCCGGCGATACCAGCTTTTTCCGGATAGATGTAATGCTTTGCACCTGATCGGTATCCGTTGGTTCATATTGTGGGACAAAATCCAGCAAATCACGCAAATTCACCGGGCCGGATTTAGCCACGCCATCGCTATATGCTTTCCACGCATCATAACTGCCGGTATCGCAAGCCCGTTGCATGGTATGAATAACATTAGCATCAAAGGCATGGCTTTCACCAGATTTACGAAACCGGAAAAAACCACCAACCGGCAACACTGCTTGGCGTTCTGACCATGCTTGATGATGAAGCGCTCTGATCTGGGTGAATATGCCAGTCAGGCCAAGTCCGGAAATGCGTGATGTCATTGGCGGAAAATATTGTGACACAAGCGACCGCGACAACCCAAGCGATTCAAAATTATAGCCACCACGATAAGATGCCAACACGGAAATGCCCATTTTCGACATGATTTTAAGCAATCCGTTTTCAATAGCTGTCCGGTAATTACCAATCACTGTTTCCAGTGACATACCCTTAAACAGACCGCGTTCATGGCGATCCCGCAAGCTGGTTTCGGCCAGCCATGGCGTAACGGTTGTTGCACCAACCCCGATAAGCACGGCAAAATGATGCACGTCCAGACATTCACCGCTGAGCAAATTAATTGACGTAAAGGTACGCAATTGCCGCCGCACCAGATGCGTATGCACTGCGCCCACAGCCAAAACCGATGGAAGCGCCATGCGTTCGGCTGATGTATTCTGATCATCCAGAATCAAATGTTCTGCGCCGCCGCGAACGGCTTCTTCGGCTTCGCGTTCTATGCCTTCAATGGCTTGCTGAAAACCGTCTGCCCCCTGATCCACCGGATAGGTGATATCAATAACCGCTGCCTTGCCGCCCAGCCATTCTCGCAATCTGGCTTCTTCTGCCATTGTCAGAACAGGCGAATTAAGCAGCAAATGGTCACATTGTTCCGGGCTTTCATCCAGAATATTGCCCAAATTCCCAAGCCGTGTCCGAAGCGTCATCACATGCCGTTCACGCAAGCTATCAATCGGCGGATTGGTGACTTGTGAAAAGTTCTGGCGGAAAAAATGATGCAAGCCGCGATAGGTATTGGAAAGCACCGCTAATGGCGTATCATCACCCATTGATCCAATGGCTTCCTTACCATCCTCGCCCATGGGTTGAAGCAATAATTCCAAATCTTCCAGCGTCCATCCGGCTGTAAATTGACGGCGCCGCAAATCATCACCAGCCAGAATATCTAATGGCGTGTTCTGATTTTTAGCTAACAGATCATCCATCACCTGTGACTTGCCAAGCCAGTTGCCCCAGTCGCGCCGTTTTACCAGCATATCTTTTAATTCGGCATCATGATAAATGCGTCCCTCGGCCAGATTAACGCCTATCATCTGTCCCGGCCCCAGACGGCTTTTTTCCATCACCATCTGTTCATTCACCTGCACCATGCCGGTTTCTGACCCGGCAATGATGAACCCATCCGTGGTCACCGTCACCCGCATGGGGCGCAATCCGTTTCGGTCAACCGATGCCAGCACCCAGTCACCCGATGCCATGGCAAGCGCGGCAGGGCCATCCCATGGTTCCATGACCGCGTTGCAATATCCATATAGATTTTTTAAATCCTGCCTCACGTCATCACCAGTGGCTTCTGGCACCATCATGGTTTTGACCATAGGCAGATCACGTTCACCATGCAGCAATAATTCAAACACTGCATCAAGCGCGGCGGAATCCGATGATCCGCCCTGAATAACCGGCTTCAGATGTTCAACATCATCACCAAATGCTGGTAAGGCCATCCGGTCTTCGTGACAGGACATCCAGTTCTGGTTACCCCGAAAGGTATTAATTTCGCCATTATGGGCAAGCACCCGAAACGGTTGCGCCAGTTTCCATGTCGGAAAGGTATTGGTGGAATAGCGCTGATGATAAACAGCAAATCGTGAAATAAAACGCTCATCTTTTAGATCAGGGTAAAAATCTGACACCTGCTCAGCTAGAAACATACCTTTATAAATGACTGATCTGACCGAAAACGAACATAAATAGAATTCCATAATCCGTTCAGCCAGTATCGCGTTTTCAATTTTGCGGCGGATCACATAAAGCTGACGTTCGATATCATCCTCATGCCAGTCGCTTGGTGTTGAAAACATGATCTGTTCGATTTCTGGTCGGGTCGCATCCGCGCGATCACCTATAACCGATATATCAACAGGAACCTGCCGCCAGCCATAAATCCGGAAACCGGCAGCCAGAATTTCATTTTCAACAATACAGCGGCATGTTTCCTGCGCGGCCATATCTGTTCGCGGCAAAAACACCATACCAACCCCGATACGGCCATCATCAACCACATGACCGGTATGTTCGATATGCTGGGCAAAAAAGTCACGCGGGATTTCCAGATGGATACCTGCTCCGTCACCGGTTTTCCCATCTGCATCAACAGCTCCACGATGCCAGATCGCCTGCAATGCCTCGATAGCTTTTTCCACCACCTGACGTGATGCCGTACCATCAATTGCCGCGATCATTCCCACACCGCAAGCATCATGTTCCTGTTCGGGTGACCAGACTCCACCAGCCTGCAATTTGTCCTGCATGTCTAGACGGCGCTTAAGCCAAGTCGATTTTTCATCAATTCTGGTCATGATTATATTCCTGCATGTTGGGCTTGTTGAATAGATGCGTCAGCTTTTTCAGCCGCTTGCCGGGTTAGCCACTCATCAATATGGGTTGCCGCGTCACGGCCGTCTCTGATCCCCCAGACAACAAGCGATGCGCCCCGGACAATATCGCCAGCCGCAAATACGCCATCAACACTGGTCATCATTGACCGCCAGTCGATACCGATAGTCCCCCAGCGCGATACTTTCAGCCGTGGTTCATGGAACATATTTGGCATGTCTTCGGGGTCAAATCCCAGCGCCATAATCACCATATCGGCATCAAGTGTATACTCAGAATCCGTGATAGGTTCCGGCCGCTGACGGCCGCTAGCATCTGCCGCACCCAGACGGCTACGCTGACAGATCACGCCATTAACCTTACCATTCTTATCACGGGACAGACCGGTTGGCTGCGAAAGCCATTCAAAGGCCACGCCTTCTTCTTCGGCGTTCATCACCTCACGCGCGGAACCGGGCATATTTGCCCGATCACGGCGATAAACACATGACACAGATTTTGCATCCTGCCGGATAGCTGTTCGCACGCAATCCATGGCGGTATCACCGCCACCAATCACCACAATATTTTTTCCCTTAACATTGAGCTGGCCGCTTTCATACTCCGCCACCGTATCGCCCAGTCCGCGCCGGTTAGACGCTGTCAGGAAATCAAGCGCCGCTACCATCTGATCATCAGTTTCAGTTTGACCGGCCAGATCAATCTGTCTGGCTTTATATACGCCGGTTGCAATCAGCACAGCGTCATGTTTTTTCTTAATCTCATCAAAGCTGATATCGCTGCCAATATGACAGTTAAGGACAAACTCAATACCGCCTTCGCGCAATAATGCCTCACGCCGTGCCACGACTTCTTTTTCCAGCTTAAATCCGGGAATACCATAAATCAGCAATCCACCAACGCGATCATAACGATCATAAATCGTGATCTGGTATCCTTGGCGGCGAAGCTGTTCTGCGGCGGATAGTCCAGCAGGCCCCGCTCCGATAATGCCAATGCTCTCGCCACGTTCGGACATAGGTTGCGGTGGTTTCACCCAGCCATTTTCAAATGCGGTTTCGGTAATGTGACGTTCAACCGCGCCAATGGTGACACTTTCAAATCCTTTTTCAATGACGCAATTGCCTTCGCAGAGCCGGTCTTGCGGACAAATCCGGCCGCATATTTCCGGAAATGTGTTGGTAGCGGCAGATATCTCATACGCTTCCTGCATGCGTCCTTCTGCGGTTAGCATAAGCCAGTCAGGGATATTATTCTGTAACGGGCAATGGGTTTGACAGAAAGGCACACCACATTGCGAACAGCGCCCAGCTTGAGCGGCTGCTTTTTCATCGTTGAAATCATCATAAATTTCACGAAAATCCTGTCGCCGCGCCTCAGCTCCGCGCTTGGCTGGCATTTCTTTATCGCGTGATACAAACTGCAACATAGCCTTGGTTGTCATGGCTTGTTCCTTTTCTTTATCGCCAAAGAGTGATCCAAACAGGAATTATCCTGATCTCTATATAAAGTTCAGGACAGAATAGGTCAACATATTTAACCTATTTTATGAATCCGGCATGAAATAAGCGACTAATCCGGACAGGTTACATCATTTATATTTATATTTAAGTCCGAAACGGTACTAATTTAAAACAGGCATACACAATCTCTTACGCAAAATCGTATGCATATGATATAACAAGGTAGGAATGTGTTATCGGTATTGAGGAGCAGGCATGGAATATCTGGCTATATTGGCTATTATTCAGG
>JAHEII010000171.1:2980-4106 GCA_024639485.1 Alphaproteobacteria bacterium | reverse complement strand
GATCAATGATATTTATGATGAGTTATGTCATGATTAAATGGATAAACACATGGCTGAAAAGATTGATTATCTGGCCAATTCCAGCGGCGCTTATTTATATCATCATGGGGTTCCGGTTGATTATTCCCGTGCGGTGGGCAAGTGCGTTCATGGGTTTCATCGTCAGATTTGTCGCGCCCATGACATCATGGCATAGCCGTGCCAGAAAAAATATCCAGCTTGTTATGCCGGAATTAAGCCCCGCTGAACAAAACCGTATTCTGCGAGCCATGTGGTGGAATCTGGGGCGGACACTGGGTGAGTTTCCGTATCTGGATCGGCTATCGCGCCCCGAATATGTCACTGAACATGGTGATATTTCCATTGATCATCTGGCATCTACTGGCGGCTTCATGATTGGTGGCCATATCGGAAACTGGGAGCTATCGGCCATGCCCCTCATCTCGCGCAATATTCCGTTTTCAATCATTTACCGGCCGCTAAATAATCCACTGGCCAAACATGCGCTGAACAAACGGCTTACGCTTGCCAGAAAAACCTATGTAAAGGGGATAGAATCCGCGCGCGGGATTATCGAAACAGCACGCCGAAAGAATATCATGATTCTGCTTGCCGACCAGAAATTGCGCGAAGGCATGGTTGTACCATTTTTTGGCAAAGGAGCGACCACACCGGTATCTTATATTCGGGCGGCATTAAAACATCATGTTCCGCTTATTTTGGTCAGAGTAAAACGCCGTAAAAATTGCCAGTTTGATCTGTATCTGGAAGCGGTTGATACGACATCCATTCTTGCCGCCAATCCGGATAAAGACCCGGAGCTGTCCATTGCGACTGCTATCAATCTTCGGCTGGAACAATGGATCAGGGAAACGCCGGAACAATGGTTCTGGCCACATCGCCGCTGGCCGGAAAGCAAAAACGAAACGCCCCATCATATCGGACATTGACAGCATCCGTTACCGCTTACCGCTAAAGCAATTTACCCTGCTGGCTGGGATCAGTGTTTTTATCATCAGCTGTTTTTTTGTTGTTATCCTTGGCCATATCCTTATCTTTAGCCTTACCGTTATCTGTCTTTGCCGCGATTTTACCATCCGCAAAAGCCAGCATCAGATTTGATGCG
>JAHEII010000171.1:0-2970 GCA_024639485.1 Alphaproteobacteria bacterium | reverse complement strand
ATCGGGCATTGACAGCATCCGTTACCGCTTACCGATTACCGCTAAAGCAATTTACCCTGCTGGCTGGGATTAGTGTTCTTATCATCAGCTGTTTTTTTGTTGTTATCCTTAGCCTTAGCCTTACCGTTATCTGTCTTTGCCGCGATTTTACCATCAGCAAAAGCCAGCATCAGATTTGATGCGGTTTTTGCTTCTTCGGCGGTTTTCAGAATACGGCCATCACCGGCATCACTCACCAGCGCAAAACCGCGTGCCAGAACTTTCTGATAGGATGACGCATCAAGCAGACGGCTTAATTGATCCAGACGGGTGGTTATCCGTTCAAACATCTGTTCCTGCCGTCCGGCCATGCGGTTATCAATCATATCAATCTGATGCTGTTTTCTGGACAAAACCGCTTGTGGGTCAGGCAATTTATCACCTTGCCGCCGCAAAGATTCCGCCAGACGTGTTGCCATCTGATCATGTGCACGATCCAGCCGCAACATAATCTGCCCTGCCCTGTTCTGGACATCCGCAATTTGTGCCGCTGGTGTCGGCAGACGATCCGCCAATGATGCAATATGGCCGAACAGCGCGCTCAGATAGCTGGTCATCACCCGCATCTGGCGATCTTCGGCGGCATCAAGTCGTTGCTGGCGAAAACTGATGGTCTGTTCCGGATCACCTAGCGCACGGACAAGCCCGCGCAATCCTTCGCTCTGATTCTGAAAAACCTGATCTGTTTTCCGATCCATCCGCAAGGCCAGTTCCTGACATTGCCGCAACAGATCATTGCGAACCGGTGTTGCCATTTCTGCCGCCGCCGTTGGGGTTGGCGCACGCAAATCAGCGGCCAGATCACATAGCGTATGGTCCGTTTCGTGACCCACCGCTGATATGACCGGAATATCCGATTCCGCCACCGCACGCACCACGTTTTCTTCGTTAAACGGCATCAGGTCTTCGAGGCTACCGCCACCACGTCCAACAATCAGTAGATCAGGCCGGGGGATATCGCCATCAGGTGCTAGCCGGTTAAATCCGGTCACGGCCTGCGCGATTTCTGTCGCCGCCTGATTTCCCTGTACCAGCACTGGCCAGACAAGCACATGAACCGGAAACCGGTCATTCAAGCGGTGCAGAATATCTCTGATTACCGCGCCTTTCGGGCTAGTCACAACTCCGATAACACGCGGCAGGCTGGGCAGTGGTTTTTTGCGATCCGGATCAAATAATCCTTCGGCAAGAAGCCGCTTTCGGCGTTCTTCCAGCTGTTTGAGGAACGCCCCCTCACCAGCCATTTCCAGCGATTGCACCACAATCTGATAACGGGATTGGCGGCTAAACGTTGTCAGCTTACCGGTGATGATCACATCCAGACCGTCTTCGGGTGTCATGGCAATGCGTGGCACCATATTTTTCCAGATCACGGCTTCGAGGATATTGTTATCATCTTTGAGCTTGAAATAAATATGACCGGATGACCATTGCCGGCATTCGGCTATTTCCGCACGAACTCTAATGGTATCAAAACTTTCAATCGACCGTTTTATCGCTTGCGATAACTCGGAAAGCGAAAAGACAGGTTGATTATCTGTATCTATATGGCTTTGATCTTTGGTTTCCATACCATGTTATGGCATATTGATAACCATTAGGCCAACCCGGAACATTAATGAACAGGATCAATATCAGATGAATGTGCTTATCATTGGTGGCGGCGGCAGAGAACATGCCCTTGCCCACGCTATTACCAAATCACCTCTACTGAACAAGCTGATTGTAAGCCCCGGCAATCCGGGCATTGCAAAACTGGCAACATGTATCACTTGCGCCGATGAGCCGGCGTTATTTGATCTGATAGAAACCGCGGCCATTGATCTGGTTGTTATTGGCCCCGAAGCCCCGTTAGTTGATGGGCTGGCTGACCGGCTCCGCCTGCGCGGTATTCGTGTTTTTGGCCCTAGCCAGCAAGCCGCCATGCTGGAAGGATCAAAAGCATTCGCCCGTGATTTTTGTGACCGGCATGATATCCCGCAACCCGCATGGCAACGGTTCGATAACAGTACCGAGGCCTGTGACTTTATTCGCGGACATGCCGCTGATGGCCATGTCATTAAAGCGGACGGGTTAGCCGCCGGTAAAGGTGTAGTTGTTGCCGATACCAAAGACGAAGCGATAGCCGCGATTACCAGCATGCTGGATGATGCGCAATTTGGCCATGCTGGCGCGTCAATCGTCATAGAAGAACGCATCACCGGCATAGAAGCATCGCTATTCGCCATGTCCGATGGTAAGCATGCCATGATGATTGGCACCGCGCAGGATTATAAACGCGCAGGTGATGGCGATACCGGCCCCAATACCGGTGGCATGGGCGCTGTTTCACCAGCACCAGCACTTACCCCGCATCTGCTGGATACAGCATGGCGTAATATTGTAGAAAAAGTCATTAGCGGCATGGCACAAGACAATATGCCCTATCAGGGTTTTCTTTATACAGGCTTGATGATGACCGCCGATGGCCCCAAAGTCATTGAGTTCAATTGCCGGTTTGGTGATCCCGAAGCCGAAGTCATTTTGCCACGGCTCAAATCCGATTTACTCACCGCGCTGATGGCGGCTACCGAATCCGGACTTGCTCATATGGATTTACGGTTTCATGATGGCGCCGCGGTTACTGTAATTATGGCTAACGGCGGCTATCCGGGGCCGATTAAGGCTGGCGGCGTTATTACCGGTCTGGATGCCGCAACCGCCAATGATGGCGCGCATGCCGCCTATGTTTTTCATGCTGGCACCAGCCAGAAAGACGATGATATCATTGCCACAGGCGGCCGCGTTCTGGCTGTTACTGCGCTTGGCCACGATCAAGCCGAAGCCCGCCACAATGCCTATCAGCAAGTTGCCATGATTGACTGGCCGGGGGTTTATTATCGCAAAGATATTGCCAGATAAAATCCGACAAACCGTCCTAGCGGCGACTGG
>JAHEII010000168.1 GCA_024639485.1 Alphaproteobacteria bacterium | reverse complement strand
AGTCATAATCATCAGAATGTAAGGGTTGGCCTTGCGCGCCTGACACACCATTGCCCAGCAAGAAAAAACATCCCGGTATAGCGGCATTAAAATGGGCAAAATCTTCTGAAAAGGTCATTGGCTTGCGATTGCCTATCGTGTCCAGCCCCATGTTTTCTGCCACCCGCACCGCTGCCATTGTCGGGGTGGTTGCGTTGATTGTTTCAATAAACTCTGTCCGGAAACTCAACTGGCAAGTCACGCCATGCGCGGCACAGATACCATTTGCCATTTGCGTCATCAGTTTTTCAATAGCTAATCTGTCATCCGGATTAAGGGCGCGGAAATCACCTTTCAACACGGCCTCACCGGGTAATACATTGCGCTGGCCATTGGTAATAAACTCGGTCACGGATACAACCGCCCCTGCACCAGCCGGTAGCTTTCTGGATATGATCGTTTGAATCGATTGTACCAGCTCAGCCCCGATAGTAATGGCATCACGGCCAACATGCGGCATTGAGGCATGGCCACCCTGACCATTAATAGCAATTTCAAACAGGGTTTCCGACGCACAGATCATGCCATCGCGGGTTGATACTTCCCCCACTGGCGCCCCCGGCAAATTGTGAATGGCATAAATCTCATCAACAGGGAATTGTTCCAGCACGCCGTCCGCTATCATCTGTTTTGCGCCCAGCCCATGTTCTTCGTTGGGTTGAAAAATCAATATGACCGTACCATCAAAATCACGGGTTCGAGCCAGTTCCATCGCCGCCCCAAGCAGCATGGTCATATGACCATCATGACCGCAAGCATGCATCACCCCCGACGTACCAGACACATAATCATGGGTGCTTTTTTCGGTAATCGGCAAGGCATCCATATCTGCTCTTAGCCCGATGGCACGATTGCCTGTTCCGGCTTTAAGCACGCCGACTACACCGGCACCTTCATGGGTTTCTATGTTGAGGCTTTGTAATATTTCAATGAGCCGCTGTTTGGTGCGGGTTTCTTGAAAACCCAGTTCCGGATGACGGTGGAAATCATGGCGTATCTTCTTCAGATCATGCAGATGGTTATCCATATCCATATCCATTTCTTCATTGTCGGCGCTTAATATGACGATTTATATAGTGCAATGTCATATCATTTTTTAATAATGACATAATTGCAAATAATAAAAAAACTGTTTTCGTTTTCCTTAGTATTTTTATCACGAAACGGCAAAACGCACCGATTATCCCTGTCTAATTTTGCTTTATGCATTATCATGACAATTATGAAAGATCGCATGATGAATATGGATGTCGTGATAATTGGCGCCGGTGCCGCCGGATTATTTGCGGCCAGCATCGCGGCGGCTAGAGGCAAATCCGTTTTGCTGATTGATCACCGTCAGAAAGTGGCTGAAAAAATCCGCATCTCTGGTGGCGGCCGTTGTAATTTCACCAATATCCATTCCAGCCCTGATCATTTTATTTCAAACAATCCGCATTTTGTAAAATCAGCACTGGCCGGATATACACCAGATGACTTCATCGCTCTTGTCCGGCGATACGGCATTGGCTTTCATGAAAAAAAGCTGGGGCAGTTATTCTGTGATGATAGCGCGCAGGATATTATTGACATGCTACTGGCAGAATGCCGCGCCGCGCATGTTAATCTGGATTTTGGCACTACAGTAAATGCCATTGATACATCGGGCGATCATTTCACCATTACTACCGATAAAAATGTGATATCTGCCCCAGCTGTCATCATTGCCACTGGCGGGCTATCCATCCCTAAAATCGGGGCGACCGGATTTGGTTATGATATTGCCAGACAGTTTGGCATGAATATTATCGATCCGCGTCCTGCGCTTGTTCCCATGACATTTACCGACACGCTAAAAACCTTATGCGCGGAGCTATCGGGGTTATCTGTTGAGGCGGTGGTAAAGCATGATAATACCCGTTTTGCCGAAGGGTTGTTATTCACGCATCGCGGGTTGACCGGACCTTCTGTTTTGCAAATCTCATCCTATTGGCGCGAGGGAGAGGCAATTAATATTGATCTGGCACCGGATGCCAATATCGCGGACGCATTGCTCAAGGCAAAACAATCCAGCCCCAAACAGATCATTCACACGCATCTGGCGCAATTCATGCCCAAGCGTCTAGCGGTGGAGTTATGCCAGCTTTATCAGCTGTCCGGCCGGCTGACGGATATTCCGAACAAAGCGCTGGCCGCCATGGGTGCCATGATCAATCAATGGCAAATCAAGCCTGCCGGAACGGAGGGCTATCGCACCGCCGAGGTCACATTGGGCGGTGTTGATACCGCGCAATTATCATCACGCGATATGCAATCCCGCCGTTGTAACGGGTTATATTTTATTGGCGAGGTCGTTGATGTCACCGGTCATCTGGGCGGCCATAATTTCCAATGGGCATGGTCATCGGCCTATGCCGCCGCCAGCAACATCTAGCCAAAATGCAGAGTCTTGGTTTCCTGATAATCCTCAAGCCCGTGCATGCCACCCTCACGGCCATTGCCGGATTGCTTATAACCGCCAAAAGGTGAGCCATAATTAAAGCCGCCACCATTGATATGCACCGCACCGGCGCGCAACTGGCCAGCGACACGTTCTGCCCGTTCCGGATCACCGGTTTGCAGATAAGCGGCAAGTCCATATGGTGTGTCATTAGCAATGCGGATAGCATCGGCTTCGTCTTCGAATGGAATAATTACCAGAACCGGCCCAAAGATTTCTTGCTGGGCAATCGCCATATCATTAGTCACATCGGCAAAAATCGTCGGCTTGACGAACCAGCCTTTATCATGACCATCAGGCCGGCCAGTGCCGCCAGCTAACAGATTAGCGCCTTCATCAATGCCTTTTTGAATCATGGTCTGCACCCGGTCAAATTGAATCTTATCGAATAACGGGCCGATATGATCACCATCTTGGCTAGGATCACCCACGGTTTGTGCTTCGGCGGTGGCTTTAGCTATATCAAGCACCGCGTCATAACATGACCGTTCCACCAGCAATCGGGTGGGCGCGTCACATGACTGGCCAGTGTTATACATACATTCCAGCACAGATGCCTCAACCCGATCCTGCAAATCACAATCGGCAAAAACCAGATTTGGGGATTTGCCGCCCAGCTCCAGCGTCACGCGTTTCACCGTATCGGCGGCATCCTTGGTGACGGCAATACCGGCGCGGGTTGAACCGGTGAATGACATCATCTGAATATCCTTATGCCGTGACATGGCTGCGCCAACCGTGGGGCCATCGCCCTGCACCAGATTAAACACGCCAGCCGGATAACCAGCGGCATGGACAATCTCGGCATAAATCGCGCCAGAGATTGGCGTATGCTCAGACGGTTTCAATACACAAGTGCAACCGGTGGCTAATGCCGGAATGACTTTCAATGTCACCTGATTCATCGGCCAGTTCCACGGGGTGATTAACCCGCAAACACCGATAGGCTCACGCAACATCACGTCCCCATTGGCCAGCGTCTCGCGGGTATCCTGTGCCATTAACGCATCGATAAAGCCTTGCAAATGGCCAATGGCGGCATCGGCCTGTGCCTCACGCGACATGGTCATGGGCGCGCCCATTTCTGCGCTCATTGCTTCTGCCAGATCATCAAAGCGGGCTTTGGTATGGGTCATCAGCGCGTGTAGCAATTCCAGCCGGTCAGCTTTGGTGGTTTTGGAAAAACTGTCAAAAGCGGTGGTAGCGGCGGCAACCGCACGGTCAACATCCGCTGCATTGCCAAGGATAATGGTGCCGATTTGCTGTTCAGTGGCCGGGTTCAATACCGGAAATTCCGCCGTGCTTATCGGTGTCACCCATTCGCCGTTTACATAATGTTTTTTGATATCCATTGCCGCACCCCCTTCTATGATAAGTATTATTTTATCGTTATATATATGCTCACTTATCAGCCTAGAGGGTGTCATATTGCCATGTCAAGTTTTGGCAGGATATGGCGGCTATAAATTTGACAGCCAAGGGGTTATTTGTTTATGTAGGGCTAGCCAGTTTTATGTGTTCACTGACTGACCTCACCAGTTCTGTTTCGAGGCAATATTTTTCGATCAGGATTGGGTTAATGACTCAAAATATGATTACCAT
>JAHEII010000159.1 GCA_024639485.1 Alphaproteobacteria bacterium | reverse complement strand
TTCTGGTAAATCAACACTGATCCGGCATATCAACCGACTGATTGAGCCAACATCCGGTGAAATTCTGCTTGATGGGAAAAACATTCTTGATTTACCCGAAGACAAGTTGCGGCAATTGCGTCAAACGCGCATGTCTATGGTATTTCAGAAATTCGCTCTGCTTCCCCATAAGACAGTATTGCAAAACACAATGCTTGCGCCGATGGTGCGAAACGAAGACCAAGTGAAAGCCGAAAAAGAAGCTAGATACTGGCTTTCGCGGGTTGAGTTAAACGGATTTGAAGAATCCTATCCGCATCAGTTATCCGGCGGTATGCAGCAACGTGTAGGTATTGCACGTGCCCTCACCTCAAACGCGGATTTCATGCTCATGGATGAGGCATTTTCCGCGCTTGATCCACTGATCCGGACATCCATGCAGGACTTATTGCTTGATCTTCAGGAAGATTTGCACAAAACCATTATCTTTATTACTCATGATCTGGACGAAGCGTTGAAAATTGCCGATCATCTGGTGGTACTGAAAGACGGGTTTGTTGTTCAGCAAGGCAATCCACAGCATATTATCCTTAACCCTACCGATCCTTATATCGAAGAATTTGTTAGTGATATCAATCGCGCCCGCGTATTGCGTGTCGGATCAATCATGAAACCAACCAAAACAAAAAAGAAAGTGGCAGGAACCGCTGATGCCAAACAATCACTGGAAATGCTGATAGCACAGGCTGATGGTGCGGTTGACGGAATTTATACGGTTACGGAAAATGATAAAGCCGTTGGCCATATTGAAATGACACAAGTCTATAAAGCATTGGTGCGTTATAATCTAAACGAACAACGCAGGGCAAAATAGTCATGCTGATTGATTGTCTGCAATATTGCCAGTGGTCGCCAAAGATTTTTCAACAATGGGCTGATGGCGGGGTTGATGCGGTGCATGTGACCATTGCCTACCATGAAAACTTTCGTGAAACCGTGATGAATACTGAGGTATGGAATCGCTGGTTTGAAGATTATCCAGACCGGATTGTTCAGGCCTTTACCGCCCAAGATGTTCGTGATGCGAAAGCAGCGGGCAAAACGGCGGTTATTTTCGGGCTTCAGAACCCTTCTCCTATCGAAGATGATATCGGATTAGTTGAAGTACTGCATCGGCTTGGCGTTCGGTTTATGCAGCTGACCTATAACAATCAATCCCTGCTAGCTACCGGATGTTACGAAGATGACGATACCGGACTAACACGCATGGGCAAAGAGGTCGTGCGGGAAATGAACCGCGTCGGGCTGGTGGTTGATATGTCCCATTCCGCTGAACATTCCACGCTTGAGGCCATATCCTATTCTGACCGGCCGATTGTGATCAGTCATGCTAATCCGGCATTCTGGCATAGCGCGCGGCGCAATAAATCAGACACTGTTTTGAAAGCACTGGCGGAAAGCGGCGGCATGCTTGGGTTTTCACTTTATCCCCATCACTTGAAAGATGGCAGTGCATGCACGCTTGAAAGTTTTTGCACGATGATTGCCAGAACCGCTGATCTGATGGGGGTTGATCATATCGGGATGGGGACAGATTTATGTCAGGATCAACCCGATAGCATCGTGGAATGGATGCGGGTTGGCCGCTGGACAAAAACCATTGATTATGGCGAAGGCTCTGCTAGTCAAGCTGGCTTCCCGCCTATGCCTGACTGGTTTCAGGATAATCGGGATTGGCATCAGATTGCCGATGGATTAAGCCAATTTGGTTTTTCCGAACAGGATGTTAAGAAAATACTTGGCGGAAACTGGCTTCAATTTTATGAAAAATCCTTTACAGGCACCTAATTGACGATAAATACTTAATATATATTTAATGAAAGAGCCCAATATCCTATAAATAACAAATTCAAGACCGAGCATATCACCATTCCAGACCAGAGAGTTACCAAACATGGAAAAACGGTCATTCATTCATCCAGACGCAAGCGCTATGCGGTCGCCAGAACACGTCATGCGGCTGGAACGCATGGGCTCCTTCCATCCTATGCGGCTATCGTTTTCGCGGCAATTAACGCGCCGGATGCAACAAGAACAGTGGCAGGTTGATTTCCCCCGGTTTGAACTGGATGAAAACGGCTTTGGTTATGCGGTTATTCGGGCAAAGACACCACATCATACTTATTCGCTGGTCGCATTTTGCCACCATATTGATGATGATATGCGAAGCGATAGGGTGATTGCAGAAGCATGGGATGCTACCTTTACGCTATTTGATGGCGAGCCTAGTCTGAACCAGATCAAGCAGATGGAACAGACCGTTCCCGTGCAAGAAGCCGGTCGGCAGATGCCTGAACAACTCTCTTTAAGCCGGGCGAATAAATCCATGCGTTTGTTCAATCATGTGGTGGACGCGCTGGCCAGTGGTAAACAACCTGATGCCAAGATGATCAATGATGTTGGCTATGTCATGCGCACCACGGCAGTTTATGGCAATGGCAAGTTCGGCATTGCCGACCGGAAACGGATTGCCAATCGTGACGGCATGATGGAACCGTTTCAGGCAGAAATGCTGAGCGTGTATCTAATCCGTTCGTTTTCATTAAAATGGATTGAACATATGGCACAGATCAGGGGCGGCAATAACGCTGTACCTCTGGCGCGGCAACTGGCGCGGCATATGGGCGTTGGCAATTCCACCGGTTTAGGCATGGCGCCGTTTCTGGTCAATCATCCTGCCTTGCTTAGCAACTGGATAGCAGTACGCGAACAAGCCATTGCAATAATCACATCAAAAACCGATATTCCGGATAGCGCCATCCAGCAAATCCGGGCATTAGCAACACGCGGCATGGCCTATATCGAAGAATGGCGTGTGGCTGATACCGTTCAAATGGATCGTATTGTTCAGCTAGAAACCGAATGGCAGAATGTCATCGCATGGCTGGAAAAGCGACAAAACTGGCAACAAACACAACCGCTGGCGGCCATATGCGCATGGGCGCAAGATGCGCTTTCCATGGAAACACAAGAAATGCTGTATTCCATTATCATGGAACCATTTGGGGCTGATATTGATGATTTATGTTCGGATATGTCCGCGCTAGAACGGCCAGTAGCGGCTAATTCCTGTGCCGTTGCGGATATGATCAGCTGGATCACCCGTGATTATGGCTGGGCGCTTGATCTGGATTTGAATGATCCCAGACAATCTGACGTATTCTGGTATACTTCTGCCGCAAAACTAGAACCCCGTCTAGGCAAGCGATACGAAGAAGACGGCGCAGAAAGAGAAATGCCGTTTGATATTCCACGCCAAATTCAATCTGCCATGGCTGATTTAAACCAGGCCGATAAGGATATGAGCTTGCCGCGCTTTATGATGGCCTATCCGCAACACCGGTTTATCCTTAATCGGGTGCTGGTTACAATCAATGCGCCTTATGGTGAGATACGCGATAATCTGGTCGCTGATACCACACGCCCGATTGATATGCTCCGCTGTAAGCTCAGCTTTTTTGGGGCGGCAAAATTTGATCCGAAATCTGATTTATGGACACGGATTTGCCTGTTTCAGGGCGCGCCACTGATTGATGAAATCACCGATGATATAGCTGATAACTGGCTATTTTCTGCACTTTCTTGATCTTTCTGACATCATATAGAAGCGAATATCATGCCTCTTGTATCACAGAATGAACTTGGTGGACTGACTGAAAAAGCATGGCGCGGGCTATCCGTTGATTGCCCTGTTCCATGGGGGCTGGCCAAGGATAGCAATATCATGGTGCAGTGGCTGGCTAGCCGTGGATTAGGCTTTGCGGATAGTTTGATAGAATGTCTGGCCATGGTGAAAGAAAACCCCATGCTGGCACACAAAAACCCGCTGGATAGTGGTGTGATGATCGCACCGCTTCACGGGATGGTGATGCTGGATAGCATACTGGCTGAGGGCATGGTCTGGAACGGTCAGATTTATGGCGCTCATTTTATCATGGCAGGCATGGGATTGCTCCTTGATGACGATTTGGCCAAAAGCCGCGACCACGCTGCCCGCCTCACCCTGTCCGATGATGATGGAATAGCGGCAGAATGGGGGGATCAGATGATCCGGATGCGGGCATCCATGCTTTCCAATGGCCAGTATGAACTGCGTGGTGGCGATCATGCTGATAGGCAAGCAAATATATCACTAACC
>JAHEII010000079.1 GCA_024639485.1 Alphaproteobacteria bacterium | reverse complement strand
ATATTTATTTACAACAGTAACATCCTGATTGGCGACAATAGGTGAGCCGTCCAAATAGCGGATTTCACCATCCGGAAATTTTTTCAAAGGTGCAGTAGGTAAAGTTAACCCCAGTGAAGCAACCACTTCACGGGTTCCGGGTTCACTATTTAGCGGCTCAATGACAATATCACCTGTCTGAGTGAAATCGATGGAACGGTAGGGCGGTATGACAATCGGCTGAAGATTACTATCCACCATGGTGGCGTTAGAACCATTTATCAGTTGCCCATCCAGATTGGTCGAAAAATCACCACGACGTGATAAGGCATTACCGGTCGCGGCTTCAGTAATAAAGTAACCATCACCCCGGATAGAAACATCCATTTCATTCCCGGTTTCGTTCAACGTACCTGAAGATGCATCAAAATTATTCTCATTATTTTTAATAGCCAAGCCGCGTGTAATATGCGAATCCATTGTTTCAATAAAGGCCGTACCAGCTGTTTTCAGATGATAATCCGAACGGAAGCCGGGGACAGAATTATTGGCAAGGTTATTTGACCGGATAAAGGAATTATCCTTAACCATATTGATTGAGTTAAGTGCCGTATGAATAAATCTGTCCATCGTTTAGCCTCTTGATACCTGTTGTTACACCCTGATGCTTTACATCCGGATATTAATGATTGTCTGGGTTAGACCGGTTGTGGTTTCAATCGCTTTAGCTGAAGCCTGGAAGTTCCGCTGGGCAGTAATCAGGTTCACCAGTTCTTCGGTGATATCCACGTTTGATCGTTCAAGCGAACCAGAAAGAATGTTACCAAAGCCTTCTGATCCCGCTTCACCTACCTGCGGTGTTCCTGAAACGGCTGTTTCTGTGTAGGTCGCGTTACCAATCTGTTTCAAACCGTTCTGGTTGTTAAAGTTAGCAACAACAATCTTACCAAGTGGATTATTCTGACCATTGGTATAGTTTGCGCGGATCGTACCTGATGAGTCAATTTCAATACCATCCAGTCGGCCAGAGGTGAAACCATCCTGTTCCACGGTCAGAACCGAGAACGGCTGTGCAAGCTGGGTTGAGGTTGAGAAATCAACATCTAGCGCGATGGAGAAACCTTCTTCCTGCTTCTCATAATGCACCAGGTTTTTAGGGCTAAGCAGCTTACCTGTTTTATCAAAGGTCAACTCGCCTTCATCAATATATAGCGGATAATATCCTTCCACGATATTTTCTGGCGGGTTAGTCACCACTTCACCATTGGCATCAACATAAAGCGCCACACCATCAGCGTCAGTCGCCTGCACCAGATTATAAATCTCAGGTACAGAACCCACACCAAGCGGGACATCATCAAGCCCTAGACGCGCGGCGCCTTTCACCTTGATTGTTGAATCAGAACCGGTTGTTCCGGTTGAGAAGGTAAAGCTGTTCGAATCACTGCTATAAGACACAGTCACACCACCGATGGTATCACCGGTTGTTGGATCAACAATCTGGTTGATACGCGTTTGCAATGCTTCAGCTAGTGTCGTTCCCACATAAGACGTTGCAGGGACTTCGATAATACCGGTGATACCGTTAACGGATACGTTAAAGATATTATCGCCATTCTGGGTTGATAGCTTGAACACATTTGTTAGTGGTTCGTTCGCACTGGCACCAATCGCCTGTGCCGGAGTCGCTTTCAGACCTGTGCCAGCTTCAAACAGAAAGTCATTCTTTGTCTGGCCAAGACCAAACAGAGAGTTATCACCATTACCAATGATGGTTGCGTCAACATCATAGGCTTGAGCGACGCGGGCGCCAGTGGTTTCGCTAATGGCATAACGACCGACCTGGATATTGGAAGATTTCTGTTCAGACGAAACGCCAATAGCACCATTTGCAGCAATATCTTCGCCGGTAGTTCCGCTTGAGATACTGAAATTCTGGAATTCGGAATTATACTCAACCTTAATGCCATATCGCTTATCGTTAGGCTGGATTTCTTCGCCAGTAGCCACAAATGGATCACCGTGAAGAACTTCACCACCTCTGATCTGTACGCGTGGTGCGTTATCAGCATTGGTTAGACCAAGGTTATTAATACCAGTTTGAGTGCTTGATCCATAGACAGAGAAGGAATTGAAATTACTGTCTGTACCTGAACCAAGAACAGTCCGGTCAACTTCAAAACTTAAGCGTTGATTAATGTCATCATAGCCAATCTTGACCGGTGAGTCTTTTTCATCAACCCAGTCAATGCTTGACGAAGACAAAACGGTAGTAGTCAGATTAGCAGAAGTGCTTGAGCTATTTATTGCGGTAGGTGAAGTGTTATTTTCACCAGTAATGCTTGCCGCAAATTGTGCCGTAGCATCAGTTGATGAAACAGAGAAATCAGTCATATCATCACGGCTAACCAGCATAGATGTGATAGTAGTGTCTGTAAAATTGGCACTCTCATCAATCAATTCTGTTCCTGATGTATTCCAGGCTACGTCTTCTATGCTTTCATCGTTATAAGCGGTGGTTCTATAAAGAACTTCTCCGCTTGTATTCAGAAAGGTGAATGAAAAGCCCTTGAGGTCGGACACAGTGAGGAGTTCATCCTTTAGCGCTTCCAGACCTTCGCCAGCGGTGGCGGAAGCATCCAGTGTTGCATTTGCCGAACTGTCACCTGTACCATCAGTATCGATGGTTAACGTATTCGTTCCATCTGAGAATACTAACTCGATATCTGATGAATCAACCAAAGTGCCTTCGGTAATCACCATAGGATGAATTAGATTTTCAAGTCCCAGACTTGCTAAATTTGTAGAAAGATTAGCAGAGTTTGCTGTTTCGGTTCCATTTGCAATTAGCCAGTCTTTAGCCACAAAAGCGCCGGCAGCGGTGTTTGCGGTTGATCCCTGAATTTCTCTTATAATAATTCTCTGGCTGGAATATTGCTCTTTTGCACCGTCATAAACAGGGTAGGAGCCTTCAAAAAATGCTTCGACAGTTGGCTCATTATCTGATGGGCTGGTGAGAACATATACTTGATCGGCATCTGACGTGCTGATGTTGAAATCACCATCAGCCAGGGCAAGGCCGGATGTGCTGACGTCAATATATTTATATCCGGCATCACTGGTACCTGTTGACGAAATAACAAAGCTACGGCCATTCAAATCGCCTGAGAATGTATCGTCACCAGCTAAAACAATGCTTCGCCCCTGTTCATAATCAGAAAGATCAGCATTAGAGTTATTCTCAGATTCGACAAAGATTCTGAGACGGTTTTCCGTTGCCGAATATTCGATAAAGTTTGTGCCGTTGCCTTCCACTTCATTAAGGACAGAATGAACACTTAATCCGGGGCGACTACCGCTATAGGAATGCACCATATATTGTTGGTCAGTTGGATCGTCAGCGCGTTCGAATTGAATAACCTGGGTATATTCATAAACGGCATCAACGCTTTCACCGCGTGATTTAGTGAATTGAAGCCCGCCGATACCTAGCGGATCATCATTATATTGCCGACCAAACTCATTAAGCGTTTCGTTCATGCGAACCTGTGAATGCGCAAGGAACTGCTCTTTGGTAAAGTCAGGTGAAGTGCCTTCAATGGCGAAATCTTCACCCATCAATTCGGTGACATAGCTGTCTGTTCCCAGCAATTCTACGGAAATCTTGTTGGTCAGTGAGGTAACGGTACCGTCTGCGCCAACGCGCTGAAAATCAATAGTGATGGTATCATCAACATTCTGCTCTACCTGAAACTTGCGGTCATCACCATAAGCGGCATTAATTGCACGCTCGACTTCTGCTGCTAGCTGATCGGCGTTATAAAGTCCCGGATTGATATTAATGCTTACCGGCTGATCCGAATCATCGACATTAACAAGCAAGAAATCCTTGCCCCAATAGACATCCCCATCGGCACCTGCTTCACGAGTAGATTTGAACTGTAACGGGTCTGTGACAATCTCAACCAGCTTGTCACCTTCTTCACCGAAGTCAAAACTGGTGGCTTCACCACTGATCCGCGCTGGTTGTGAGGGCACAAGAGTTTGCAGGTCATCTTTTTTATAAAGGGGAGCGCCTTTTCCTTCGATAAAGTAGTTGTCATCAGGAATGGATGTGGTTTGCTGGCCAAAACGGTCAACAAAAATCTGTTTGCCGGCATCATCCACCGCGCTCACCAGATCAGGATTAATGATTGTATCGTTAATCACCAGACGGGTATCATATTTGTTTGTTGGATCGTCCGCTGATGCTGCCTGAGTTTTAATGAAATATACGGTCGCAATCGTTGGGTTACCCAAATCATCAAAGATGGTGATGGATGTTGAATTGGTGAATGTTTCCGGATCATTCGGATCAAATGTATATCCATCCTGAAACTGGGCTCTGTCTGTTACCACATCAGATGCCGCGTTTACGTTAACGCCAAGCTTAATATTTGATGTCGCCTGTGGGTCACCAGATGTCACTGGCAGCTGCAAAGGCACGGCACTGTCAAGGTCTTTCGCGGTAACAGAACCATCTGTGTTAACCGGATAAGTCAAAAGATACTGACCGGCGGAGTCAACAACATATCTGTCGTTATTCACGTTCAAAGAACCGTTTCTAGTGTAAACGGTCTGGGCAGAAGTCAGCGAAGGCTTCAAAGCAAAGAAACCCTGTCCTGAAATCGCAAGATCAAGCGCATTCAGTGAGGCGGCAATGTTACCCTGAGTAAACTGCTGTTTGATGCCTTTCAGGATGGTACCAGAACCAATTGATGAAGACGCGTTCTGCAATGGTGATGTGGCAAAGATATCACCGAATTCAACGCGGCTTCGTTTAAAGCCTGTCGTACCCACGTTGGCAATATTGTTTGACGTGGCTGAAATATCTGCTGATGAACCGTTAAGTCCGGTTAGAGCGGTGTAGAACGACATGTGGTATTACTCCTTCAAATGACAGTGTTTAACTGTTGATCTTATTAAAGTGCTTCTGTGGAATTATTGCCGGCTGTGCGGAAACGTAAAACATCGGCGGCGCGGACCTGTCCGTAATCACGAACATCCAACATCACGCCGCTTGTTTCATCTCCGACAGAAGTAGAAAAGACTTCTGCGAATACGGATGGTGTCAGGTTTTCCATGCCATTGCCAAAATTGGCAAAAACATCAACCCGAAGCGGTTCATCGCTGTTCAGGATATCGCTTGGAATATCTTCCCATGAAAATCCGGTCAGACCAGATGCTTGCGGACCCAAGTCAATGCTGTGAACAGGTGTTCCATTGGCATCGGTAAAGCTAAGCCGTGTCATGGTTGACGCTGTTGGCAGATCAATCATTCCATGTATCTCGCCATTGCTATCCGGACGGGCAACATTACCCGGCACCATAACAGAAGCCCCCATCAGGCTTGATGCGGTTGCTACTCTGAACTCACTGATCTGGCTTGATAATGTTTTCAGACTCTCACCCATTTCGGTGATGCCGGTCACTGTTGAAAATTGTGCCATCTGGGCAATAAACTCAGCATTTTCCATTGGTGCAAAAGGGTCTTGATTTTGCAACTGGGTTGTCATGAGTTTGAGAAAATCTTCTTGGCCAAGCTGATCGCTATTCGCCTGTTTTTCTTCTTCGGATTTATTCACGCCTAATTTCTGAAGAATAGTATTCAGCTGGTTCTGGTTAGCAGTGTCAATCATTATTCACTCCGTTGGCTTATTTGCCCATATTGATGGTTCGCATATCCAAGGCTCTCATGGTGGTGATAACCTCGACGTTGTTCTGGTATTGGCGACTGGTTTCCATCATCTCGACATATTCTTCTTCGATATTGACGGCAGCGCCATAAACATATCCTTCGCCATCCGCGTCGGGATGAAAGGGCATGAATATTCGTGATGGCTTCATATCCATTTCGACCACTTCGGAAACTCTGACAGATGCAATTCCATTTTGTTTGAATTGATCAGCATAGGTACTTTCAAACACGGGCTTGATCGATTTATATGCTTCATCAGGGTTACCGGACATGGTGCCAGCATTTGCAATATTACTGGCAATGGTGTTCATTCTGATCAGCTGGCTAGCCATAGAATTGCCAGCGATATCATAAATATTTTTCAGCTCAGCCATGATTACTCTCCTCTGATCGCGGACATCAGTCCGGATATTTTATTATTAAGAAAAGTCAAACTGGTCTGATAACGCATGGCGTTTTCAGAAAACTCCAGCTGTTCAACAGCTAATTCAACGGTGTTGCCATCCATGGATGCGTTAACTGGCTGGCGGTATAATGTGTCCTGCCCCGGTGCGCTCAGGGCAACCGGAATATGATGATTATGTGTTGTCATCATTGGACCTGAGCCTTTCGCCTTTGCCAGTTCCTGTTCAAAATTAATGTCGCGAGCCTTAAAATTAGGTGTCGCGGCATTGGAAATATTGGATGCAAGGATCATATTGCGTTTATTCCGCAACATTAGCGCGTCGCTATGTAATCCTAGAGTATCTGCAATTCCCTTCATGGCATTATCCGTCTATAATAAGTTTCTAATTAGTTATGGTTGCGTATGTTCATTCTGGTGCGAAATTTGCAAGAAGGATGCCAACTTGTGAAAGGTAATGAAAATGGAAGCAACAAATGAACGTGCGATGCTGAATGCCGGTAATCTGTCAGCCACTACTATTAAGGTGCGTGACGCGGTTATTCAGAAATGCGAAGGCAAAGACCTGCATGAGATGACGCAATTCATCAAAGGTCTGCTTGATCATGAAGAAAATGATCAGAAACGGCTAGGTGTGCTGGCGGCAAGAGTGTATTTGCTGCGCGAAAAAATCATGATCATGAAAACAGATGATGACAATGATAGCGCCGAAGATATCAAAAATCGTCATAGCGAGATAATGGAAGCCAAAAAAGCTTCTAAAGATGCGGATGTAGTGGCAGATACAGAAATTAGCGATGATCCATCCGGCGAGACTAGCGGCTGGATGCGGGTTCAGATCATTGAAAATGCCGAGGTCAATAATGTCCGCTTTCCGGCTGGTGTTGTTATCGATGCCGTTATCGAGGATGCCCAGCGTTTAATCGATTCCGGTAAAGCCGAAGCCGTTATCGGCGATGATGACGATGATAGCGATGATAGCGCACAAGCACCCGACAACGCGGAAGATGATGATGACAGCTAGGGTTACGTTATCTAACGCTAATCATGCCCGCTATCGGAACGGCTTTTTAGGGATAATGGGACTTGGTGCTATCATGTTGCTGGCAGGATGTGAACGGTTCAGGCATGAAACCTATACTTGCCCGCATAATGCCATTGGCCTGCATGAGCTGATCATTAATAATAACAAAGCTGGTGCTGATGTGACTGTTGTGGAATATGAAAAGGAATATGGTATTCCTATAGGAAGCATCACTGATGATCAGATGATGGCATCAAATCAGGATATGGTATTAATTCTTAATCGCCAGACAGGCCGGCTCAATATTACCATGGGAACAAGAACGCTCTTTATGACCTGCGAGAAAGCGGTCTTTACCATGTAAATTAGGGGACTTAACTATCGTCTTCGCGTTGAAAGCGTTTTGACAGATCGTTAAACCAGCTGAGATGCGAGTGGGTATGGCTTTCCAGCTTGGATATCTTTTCCATAAGGGCAATTAACCGGGTTTTATCAGCCGGGGTGAGAGTGATCTTTCCTTCATCCATATCGGCTTGGATAAGACCAAGTGTTTCAGCAAGTTTTGTCTGAACATCATCAGATGTCATACTGGCTTCTGATCCGGCAGAAGCACCAAGAGCACCATCAAGCAAACGCTCAATGATGCTGAAATAATTTTCCACAAGGGTGTCCGACATCAGAAACCTTAACTTCTGATCTAGCTTTTGAGATCGCGGTAAGCATCCATCAACGCGTCAGTAATCTGATCGACATCAATGGGATATTTACCTTGCGAAATCGCCTGTTTAATGCGGCTAACGGCTTCAGAATTCACTGGCGGCTGCTTTGCAAGCTGTGCCACTACCTTCTGTGATACCATACCCTTCTCAACTGAGCTATTCGGTGCAGATGGCGTTGCCGCCTTTGCCGGTGCTGTAGTCGAGGTTTGAGTATCCGCAACGCGACTACGCTGAATATCAACCCTGTTCATCATGTTTTTAATGGACTCTACCATTGGTCTAGCCTCCTCAGATCATTAAACGACACAGGTGACATATATTTTAGTGAATTGGTGAAATTTTTCTATTTGCGATTACTTTTCCAAAAACAGTCTTGCCACTAGACAGGTTTTCAACCTTAATAATCTCACCAAACTGGCCGTTTTCCAACGAAACGCCAGCAACTTCAACATAAATTCCCTGATTGGAAAAAGCAATAGTAACCGGTTTTTTTTGTTCGACCATGTAAAAAGGTTCCAGCTGATGTGAGTAAACCGGTTTATTGGTATGGATAGCCGTTTTCACCCGCCGCCCGATCAGATCATCAGGATCAATGAAAATACCGGTATTCTGTTGTTTGGTAATTGGTATCATAATCACATCAGACGCGGTGATCATCTCACCCTTGGTCAGACTCCGGCTTAAGGCAACAGCCTGTAGATGGTGATGTGCTTGTGCTTGTGCTTGTGTTTGTGTTTGTGTGGGTTGCGGTTTATGTGATGCGGGTTTTGGTTTTGGTAACGGCATCACGTCTTGCGAAGCTGAACCCGAAGATAATGTTTTATCAGCAGATATCATTTTCACACGAACAAGCAGACGCCATTGGTCATTCGAAGGACAAGTCAGTTTTACCGTTTTCCAGCTTTTAAACAGTGGCGCAATGTTCAGATGTTCTTCACATGCGATAAACTTCTGTTTGGGATTAACTAGCGGTTTGCCGTTAATCGATTGTTTTTCCAGCGTAGCATTGATCTGATCCATCAGCTCAACCCCTGTCATCATCTGGCTGGCATGACTAGAGGTGCTGGCCAGCAGACACGCGGCAGATAGGGCAGTCAGGATTGTGGCGCGGTTAACCGCCGAAAAAATAGATATCATTGCTAATGGTATGGTTGTCGTTGTTCTGTTCTTTATTCTGCCCCATGATCATGGCCCTGATTTCATTAAGCGAAGGCAGATGCAGGGTTTTATCGGCATAAAGAAAATTTGGGTTGCCGCGAACAAAAGCATGTTTGTTTTTCATGACAATTGCCATTTCAATAAACTGCATATTCAATCCGCTGCCGATATAATGTTTTTCCATCACATGACTTAGGGTTTCTCCCGGCTGAACCGTATGACTGGCGGAATAATCTTCATCAATGACAAAAGGATTATCAGGCATGAAACCATTTTTGCCATAGCTTTGATATTCCAGCACAACAAAAGGCTGGGAATTGGCCAGTGCTTGTGTTGATGCTAATGCCGGTAAGCTGAAAACAGCGGCGGCCATAATGAGCGTGTTGATTTTCATCATTGTGTAAGCTCCATGAATTCAACAGATTTGCCTTCCAGTATGCTAATCTGATGCGATGTATCAAGCGGGGTTAATGTAGCGCTGCGATCATTCAGGGCGGTAATCTTAAGCACTGTCCAGCCTGTATCGCCGCCATTGGTGACGGCAAGTGAGTTTTCGTTCAACCCTTGCTGGCGACCAAAAGGCACCACCAGATTATCCCCCTGTTTTGCCAATGTCGCAATCAGCGGCTGGCAAAGCATAGTTCGTGTTGTGGCCTGCACAAAATGCTCAACAGGCTGTGATAACGCCCGCGTTAGCTCAGCTCGTGAAGATTTTGTCAGGTGATTTAATGCTCTGAATGGGGTTTTTGTGCCGATAGGAATTTCCGCCACGACATTCTCACTGAACGCAGGAGCGTATGATTTACCATGAAATCCGTTCATGACGAAGGTCACGGTCAGATGATCCATCCGGATAATCCCATAAGCATCACGCGCATGATCAATATGAATTTCTGGGATGATGGCAAAATCACCATTATGGACATGTGTTTTGCCGCTGGTCAGCGCCATGTAATCAAATTCATCATTGGCATTCGTCAGATTTTGCACGGAAAATTTGCGATTGCTGGCATTGGTCATATCCAGTTGGGGCAGGGCATCAACCTCGGCAATAATCTGCTTTACCATCAAATGTGCATGCGCCGCCGCCCATGATGGCACTTTGGGGCTGATCTTGATAATAGGCTTATAAATAGTTGCGTTGACGCTGGAACGCTGGCACTGGTTTTCCGGCTTTTTCCCGATAACCGCCCGGATGGTGACGGAATAATGGGTATCGTCCTCGACTTCATTGATAATGGCATAATCCATAATCATGCTGGCCGGTCTTATGACGAAATGATCGCTCAGGCTAGTATCAGCGCTTACAGCGGAAAATCCGTCAATGCGTGCGCCGCCCTGTAACGCCGCCAGATATAACGCGTCTTCCAATGCCAGCATGCGTGCTTCCGATTTCGTATCTTCATGGACGATAACAGCACGGCCAGTGGCTTCGGTGTAACGCAAATCAGCTAATGGTCGCCCCGGCAGTAAAAATACAAATAGGGCAACAAGAACAAAGCTCAGCCGGCTAACAGTAAATGTCCGGTCTGATGCTGTCTGTGCTGATGCTAATGTGTTTTGTGCCGATACATACATCGTGAAATCCTATCTCCTGATTTGAGATATTATGAGTTCCATTTAGCCTACATGTCTGGCGCTATCCATCAGATAGGCAATCATGTCACGGTCAATTTCCAGCACAATTTCATAAGTGTCGGAACCGGTAGGGTTAATGCGAACTGTTCGTGCGCCTCTGATTGTACCGGTAACAATGCCCCGGAAAGTATCGTTTTGAACCATCAGATCAATGACAGTTGTTGTACTGTCTACTTGCAGGCCGTGAATCTGTTCGGCCAGATCACGCATGGCGGCCATACGCGCGGCGCGGATAGCCATCAATCGTTTCTGGGCATCGCTGCGTCCGGGTTGTGATGAAATAACCGCATATCCAACCGCGCTTAATGTCGGAATTTGATCTGCCTTGGCATCAAGAACATCTTTGACAGCGGCAAGGGATTCGGTCTGGCTCATTTCCAGATCAGTTGCGCTATTACTAGCGTTGTTTGGCGATGTTGCTGATGAAAAGGCCTGATCACCTTGCAGAACAACAGGCACCTGACAAGCAGTCAGTGTTGCGATAAGTGGCAAAAAAGCCAGAGGTTTTAATGTCATACGGGTCATTTGGTTCTCCATCCGTGAGAAAAGTGTCTGGTCGCGTCATGCATGTTCTATGCCAGAGCAATAGCAATGGCAAAATCTCTCACAAAAACCGAGATGGCACGGCTTTTGCCTGTATCCGAGAGAAGTTTAAATGCCATGGGCAGAAGTTGACCGTTATGAAAACAATGAAATCATTATATTACAATAAGTTAATGGATGACATGGCTAATCACATCATTAGCCTATGTCAGTTTTCTGACAACGGTTTATTGACGTTACACGCCTTCCGGCTGACCCAGAGCAGAGGACAATAACAATGGATGCTGTATTACAACGGTTTAATTTAGACATTTTACGATCTGTCTTCCGTAGCAGTGTGATGCCAATAGGTATCCTTATTCTTGTGGCTATGATGGTTGTGCCTTTGCCATCCATTTTGCTGGATATCTTTTTTGTTACAAATATTCTGGTGTCGCTGTTGATCCTTATGGTTGCGATGCATACTTACCGGCCGCTGGATTTTTCCAGTTTCCCCAGTCTATTACTGATTGCGACTGTTTTGCGGCTTGGGCTGAATGTGGCGTCAACGCGAATTGTTCTGACCGAAGGCCATGAAGGTGGTGCGGCCGCAGGTGAGGTTATTGAATCGTTTGGCGAGTTTGTTATCGCCGGTAATTATGCGGTTGGTATTTTTGTCTTTATTATTCTGATCATTATTAATCTGGTCGTTATTACGCGTGGTGCGGGCAGGGTATCAGAAGTATCAGCCAGATTTACACTGGATGCGATGCCCGGCAAACAGATGGCAATTGATGCTGATCTGAATGCGGGTGTTCTGACAAACGAAGAAGCCAAGATCAGACGCGAAGAAATTTCTAGCGAGTCTGATTTTTACGGGGCGATGGACGGTGCGTCCAAATTTGTAAAAGGCGATGCCATTGCCGCTATATTTATTCTGCTAATCAATATTATTGGTGGTTTGATTATCGGGATCACTCAACATGATCTGCCGATATCTGTTGCGGCTGAGAATTATATTCTGCTGTCTATCGGTGATGGTCTGGTGGCGCAAATCCCGTCGCTTCTGTTGGCGATTTCAACCGCGATTATTGTCACCCGTGTGTCATCAACACAGGATATGGCCGAACATATCGGATCACAGGTTAATCTGTCACGCGCATGGATACCGGTTGCCGCCGTTCTTGGTTTAATCGGGCTTATTCCGGCTATGCCTAATCTGTTATTTTTAGCAGGCGCAGCAATTGCGGCAGTGCTGGCCGCCAATTCGTATTTCAAAGAAGAACAGGTAGCTGAGCAGAAAAGTCTGGAAAATAATGTACTGGAAAGCCCGGAAGCGAACCCCGAAGATGTATCGCTTTCTGATATTGCGGATAATTCGGCGATATCCATCATGCTCGGATATGGGCTGGTTGATATGGTCAGTGGCAATGATGGCGGTGTGTTAAGCACCCGTGTTACCGGTATCCGCCGGCAAGTTTCCAAAGCGCTGGGATTCGTGGTGCCGTCTGTCCGTATCAGAGACGATATGACCCTTGAGCCGAACACATATCTGGTCAAGGTCGGGCATACAATTGTTGGCGAAGATAAGGTTTATCCGGATCGGAAACTGGCTATTCCGGGCGAAGATGCCAATCTGAAAATTGATGGTATTCAAGTAAAAGACCCGACATTTGGCATGGATGCGATCTGGATCAATACCAATCAGACACGCGAAGCAGAAACAAAAGGCTATGTTGTGGTCGCGCCAGAATCAGTTCTGGCAACCCATCTTAGCCATCTGGTTTATAAATATGCCGGTCAGCTGATTGGTCAGGATGATGTACAGGAATTGCTGGATAATCTGGCAAATTCCGCGCCTAGTCTGGTGCAATCGGTTGTCCCTAAATTAATCCCGCTACATAATCTGACAGCCGTATTACGCAATTTGCTGGATGAGCGCGTGCCAATCGGCGATATGCGCCGCATCTTGGAAAATGTTGCTAATCTGGCGGCACGGAATCTAAGCACGGCTGATATGGCAGAAGCATTGCGGCCAGTGCTGGCAGGCATGTTGATACAACAGGTTGCCCCGCTTAACAGTCCATTGCCGGTAGTTACTCTGGCATCTGATCTGGAAAATATGCTGATCACGATGCAAAAACAAAGCGGCGAAGAAGGCTTAATTCTTGATAATGAATTATCACAGAAATTATTAACCCGACTTAACCAGATCAATGATGACATGTCGTCAAAGGGTAAGCAGGCATTGCTGGTGGTATCGCCAGTGATCCGGCGGTCACTATCTGGACTCGTCCGCCAGCATATCGATGACATGATTGTCATTGGATTTACCGAAATACCAGATAACCGCAAGATCGAACTTGTGGCCACAATTACCGGGGAAGCGGATAGCTAAACCATATAAATCCTGAGGGAAATGAGGAGAAAGAATATGCCAACTATAACCGTTTCTGCAGTCGATAGCGCGACAGCCATGGATCAAATTCTATCCCAGCTTGGTGATGATGCCCTGATACTGGATACCAAGACACGAGATGGTAAGGTCGAGATTAGTGCAACAAATGATTTGGGCTATGCGCCAAAAAAGAAAGATAAAATCAGCGATGTCTTTACCAAAGTCATGGAAGAAGAGTTACATTCGATACGTCCATATTCTAACCCGATGACTGGCCGTCCAAGCATGGATAAGGCAACGTCAGATGCGTTTATGAGAGCGCTGGAAGAAGATAACAGAAAAGATACTGGAACAGATGATCCAGTCGAAGACGAAGCGCAAATTAATATTCGTGTGAAACGGTTAAAATGGGAAAATGAACGTCTGGCAAAGGATGTGGAAAGCCAGCGAAGTGATATTCAGGCATCTGTGGAAACCGCCAAGGTGTTCTATGAAAAAGCACTGGAGCAAGGCGAAAAGGTGCTGGAACAAGGTGAGAATACCAAACAGAAAATACATGCGCTGACGCATGATCTGGACGGACTACGCCAGACTGTCCATACCATGCAGGGGAATATGGTTAGTCGCGCCCGGCACCGGTTCACCATGCTTGTTCTGGTGGCGGCGATCAGCCTGTCTGCCGGAACATTTGCCATGCGTGATCAGCTGGCAGGATTAACGCCATTTCTTTCGGGTTTGATGCAGACAATCGGTATAATGCCGGCGGCAACAACAGATCAGATTGAAATCAGCGCGCTGGATGCTACCCGCATGGGTGATACCATCCGGATTAAGGGGACGGTTACAAATCATAATCAATCCATGATTGAAGCCCCGCTGATCCGGTTTCAGGTGAAAGATAAATCCGGTGCGGTTCTGGTAGAAAGAGATGTGATGCTGGATCAGCCTAATCTGAAACCAAGCGTATCCGTGGCGGTGACAACACAGCTTGTCATGACCGCTAGCATGGCAGATGATGAAGAAACAGAAATTGTTGCAATTCCTATGTTTAAGTCAGCGCCGGACAATGTCTAATCCATGATCAAAGACATAAAAAACACTTCCGGCATTTGCCTGGATTGAAAATTGCATATAGTAATAAAGATATAGATTAATTAGGAATTAATAATGGCAACATCTATCGCAATATGTAGCGGCAAGGGCGGCGTTGGCAAATCCAACGTAACCGTCAATCTGGCGATGGTATATCAGAGCCTGGGTAAGAGGGTTGCTATCCTTGATGCCGATTTTGGTATGGCAAATACACATATTCTGATGGGTGTTAATCCCGAATTTTATATCAGCGAAGTCATATCGGGTGAAAAAACCATATCCGAGATTGGTTGTAAGGGGCCGAATGGCGTTAACATTTATTCTGGCGGTAGTGGATTGCTGGATATGTTGAATCTGGATCAATCCAAACGGTTTCAGACCATTAGGTTAATGGATGAAATCGAAGACCAGATTGATATCCTGCTGATTGATGTTCCTGCTGGTGCATCGGATAATTCGGTGTCCTTTGTTTCAGCAGCGGATAGCGCGGTTATTGTGCTGGTGGGTGAGCCGACCAGTTTTCTAGATGCTTATTCCTTTATCAAGGCCTGCCATCTGGAAATGGAAATGGTCAATTTTACCATTGTGGTAAATATGGCGAATAGCGCCACAGAGGCGAAGCGCCACTTTGATCGGTTCAACGAAATAGCCATGCAGTTTCTGGATGTTAGGTTACGATTTGGTGGGCATATTCCCATGTCACAGCGTATCCGCAAGGCGGTGGTCAGCCGCAAGCCTATCACCACACAAAAATCGGATTTACCCGAAGTCATCGCATTTCAGTCTGTTGCCAAACAGGTGCTGGATGCGCCAGTAAACAAGACAAACGGTATTCGGTTTTTCCAAAAAGGAATGTCAGGCGGGGGATGAGATGAAAGCGCATTATCCTGAACAGAAAGTGGATATTGAAGAGCTGATCAACAATCACCTTGATCTGGTTAAAAAGATCGCCTGGCATATGCATGGCCGCGTTCATCTGTCTGTTGAGATAGAGGATTTAATCCAGATCGGATATTATGGGCTGGTGCTGGCGGCACAAAACTATACGCCAAAAGAAGGTGTTAATTTTTCCAGTTACGCAGGGCTGCGAATTAAGGGAGAAATTGTTGATTTTTTGCGGAAGAACTCAAATCTCTGCCGAACAACAATCAAACGACAGCAAGATGTTCGCATAGCAGAACAGGAATTACGCTCAAAGCTTGGCCGGAATCCCGAAACACATGAGCTGGCTAAGCATCTGAATGTTGAAGAATATGAAATACTGGACTGGCAACAGGCATTTGAAGCTAATAATCACCAGTCCCTGGACAGTGTTTATGATGAATATTCGATCTGGTTTGTTTCAGATGAAAATAATCCCGAAGACGTGATGAATGATATGGAATTGAAATCATCACTAAAAGACGCGTTACGGACATTGCCCGAACGTGAGGCGCTGGTTATTCAGCTATATTATGTCGAAGAGCTGAACGTATATGAAATCGCCGAAGTGCTGGATATAACCACCGGCCGCGTTTCACAGATTAAAACGTCAGCGGTCAAACATCTGAGAGAATATATTGCCAATCCCGAACATGGATTTATGGTTGGATGATAGACTGGCAGCAAACCCATGAAATCAGCATGGCTATCCAGACAGCTGAGATGCGGTTAAGTCACGCAAATATGGTGGAAACATTTTTCGCTACCTGTAATCTGATCAATATTGCCAGAGGCCAGAGCATTGTTACCATCGTACCAATGCCTGATGATGCTATCACGAATAGTGCATCAGCCAAAAGCCCAGCCAATTCAAGCATTGGGCAGGTAAATATTAAACTTAATAAGCGTCATATGGATATTAATGCCATCTTGCCGCGTGAAGCATTTGACCGGTTAATCCGGCATATCAGACAAGCGTCACCACGTCCGGCAGTTCTCAAAGTGGATATCAACGAAGCTTTGGCGGTAAGTGTTGACGGCGATCTGAGCATTGATAAGGAAATGATGCTGGATATCACCGATATCACCGTCACTATCCCCATCCGTTAATGGCAAACCATTATATGCGTCATGCTAAAAGATTAATGGATCATTAGCCTTTGGTGAATGTGCTAACAATATCTGCTTCGGCCTGAACCAGTCGTGATGACGCTCCAAATGCTTGCTGTGCGCGCATCATCATCACCATTTCATCACTGACATCTGTGTTAGATGCCTCAATTGATCCTTGAATAATGTTACCAAAAACACCATTACCCGGCACGCCAACAGTTGGTAATCCAGACAGGTTAGTTGCTTCGAATTCATTTAACCCGCGTTGCTTCAGCCCATTTATATTTCTGAACCGTGCCAGACCGATCTGTCCGGCTTCAATTTTTGTGTTTGTTCCATAATTTGCGGATACTTCGCCTTTGGCAGAGATAGAAATAGAATCAACCTCTAAAATCTGGCCACTATTATCACCAGCTTCAACACGGAAAGGAATAGTAATCGGGTCACCATTTTGTGATAGCAGAATCTTGCCGGTATTAGTGATAATTTGGCCAGATTCATCCAGACTGAATGAGCCATCACGAGTGTAATACATACCACCATCGGTGGCATCGGTACTCATGAACATGCCGTAACCGGAAATGCCCAGATCAAGTGACATGTTTGTTGTCTTTAGTGATCCCTGGCTATGATTGATGCGTAAGGTATCACCGCGTGTTCCCATGCCGGTTATCGCATTTTGTGTCTGTTCCGAGGTTTGTGCATAGACATCCTGAAACTCGATTGTGCTTCGCTTGTAACCGGTGCTGTTAGCGTTGGAGATATTGTTTGAAATGGTACTAATTTCTTTATTAGCAGCTAATAGGCCGGAAGAAATGATGGATAGCATGTCACATTCGCCTCAGTTTAAGGAATAATTATAGAGTGATATTCAAATTTCATGCCAGAATGAAATTCCTATGCGAAGCTGCTTGAAACAATGGGGTGTTGAAATTCTGGCCTTTTGTGGCATTATGTTTGCATAATTTATGATGCGATAATATTTTGGATTTACATATATGAGCAATCCGCCAAATGCCCTTGTGCCAGTCCGGCCTGCACAACCACCTGCTGTGGTGCGGTCTGACGATGGTCATCCCTTTGATCTGGTCAAGGGTTCTATCAAGCTTGCCGATAAAGAAGATGTGCGTAATCGATTGCCGGATATTCTGGGGCGGGCATTGGCCAGAACATGGATTGACGCGCCGTTTCATGAAAACTTTTCCCGCGACCCGCAAGCGACATTAGCGGCGCATGGCGTGGAAATGCCGGATAGCATGATCATTGAGTTTCAAAAGCCGGATAGCAATCGCCCACGGATTGTTGTTTATGAAAAAAAGCAGCATTCCAAATTCCGTACACGGATTTTCTATTTACAGCTTGTTATGATGGCAGGGCGGTAAATCATGCGCAGATATTTGATAATAATGGCGGTATCAGCATGTGTTATGGGCAATGGTCTGATCAGTAGTCCAGTTAGTGCCGAAAGTCATGGTAATAATATCGCAACCAGTGATGAAACATTCATGGAAGCCGTGGAAGCCGCTAAATCCGGTAATTATTCTCATGCCTTTCAATTATTTGAAATGCAGGCTAATGCCGCGCAACATGATGCGCAGTTTAATCTGGCCTTGTTATTAAAATCCGGACGCGGCACACCACAACATTATCCGGATGCGCTTAAATGGGCCTGGCTAGCGCATCTGGGGGGCATTGAAAAAGCACAGATGCTTGCTGATGAGATTATTGATCTGCTCCCTGATGACACCATAGAAGATGTCCGTACCGCTATTGCCACTCGGCTAAAGGAAAGAATTGATAAAGGTGATAAACGTGCCATCACGCAATATGCACGATATTTCAGCGAGATTCTCTATGATCCGGATTATGAACAGGCTTATCTATGGTATTCTATCGCGTCAGCGGTAGGAGTCGAAGGAAGTCAGGAAGCCAGAGACGAGGCGGCCAGCTATCTGGAACCTGAAACCATGATAGCCTTACAGGAAGAAGCCAGAACAACCTATTACGGCTTGTCGTTTGGCAAGTAGCATAAGCACGCGATAAAAGGAGCTCACATGCAAGTCAAAATTCACTGGATCATTGACGGGATGGCCGATATGGATGTCGATAAACCCGAAGATGCCGAAGCAAAAGTCGAAGAAATGCTCAAAAAAGTTCTGGCTGATAACCCTGATCTGATCAATGTTCTGGGGGCAAGAGCTATTCAGGGTAAGGCATATCTGCCCGGATCAGAAGATGATAGCGAAGATGCTACACCTGATGTCTAACATCCGCTTTCAATACGCCAGGATCATGATATTGACTTTGGTGCTTGCGATGGGTGGAACATTAGCAGGATTGACGGTTAGCACAGATGCTTTGGCGGCGGCCAAAACATATACATCCAAAGGCTCAACTGAAAATCCCCGCCATGTGCTGGAAAAATGCCGGCTCAAAAAAGTTGAGGTTGTTGATGGTGTGACCATGTGTATTTACCGGTCGCAAACGGGCAGAAAAGTGACAATGAGTAGCGAAGACCCTAGCGCTGGTTGTCAGAAACAATTCAAGTGCAAGCGTTAGGCTGGTTGCAATGTGGTGTCGCGTTTGTTTGGCATCAGGATTGACAAGCGTTACACAGCCCGCGTATCTCAATGGTAGATTTTGTTGGGGTAAAGTTCAATTTATCCAGCAGGATGCGAACAGCACCTTCAACAGCGATATGCGGCAATTCCTGTGCCAGTCCACAGTGTTCACAAATCATAAATGATGTATTCAGATTATCGGCCGAACCACAGGTTTCCAGCTGGCATACGATATACGCATTAAGGCTTTCCAGTCGATGAACAAAGCCAAGCAAGATCAGCTGATCAAGTGTCCGATACACCTGAAGCGGTGCTTTAAACCCATCATCCCGCAATTCATCAAGGATGGTATATGCGCCCAAAGGACGGCCGGCTTTAGTCAGTGTTTCCATCACCTGAGACTGTTTTTTTGTCAGGTCGTGTTTGTTATGGGCGCTTATCTTTGACATTTTTTATCATAACCCTTTTTCGGGAATTTGGTTATCTAATTTTATCTTGTCCTCTGGCGTTTCGGTAAAGGTATGACTGATAGGATAAAACATATCAGCGCTGCAACAACAATGCTGGGCCCGGCAGGAATATCCCATTCCAGCGATCCCAACAATCCGCCCCAGACAGAAATCAGCCCGATGATAGATGAAAATAAAGCCATCTGTTCAGGTGAGCTGGATAGCCGCCGTGCCGTTGCAGCAGGGATAATCAACAATGCCGTGATTAGCAACACGCCAACGATTTTCATGGAAATGGCGATAACGCCGGCCATCATGATCATGAAAATAAAATTGGCATGATCCGGGCTTAAGCCTTCTGCTGTTGCAATTTCATAGCTAACCGTGGCGGCAAATAATGACCGCCAGATGATAAAGACAACCGCAAGAACAGACATTCCTCCCCCCCAGATGATAACCATATCAAGTGGAGTGATAGCGAGAATATCGCCGAACAGAAACCCCATCAGATCAACGCGAACCCAAGTCATAAATGCCAGAACCACCAGACCAATCGCCAACGAAGAATGTGCCAGCATCCCCAGCAAAGCATCAGAAGACAGGCTGGCACGGCGTTGCAGAACTATCAAAAGCATTGAGACCGCCACCGAAATACCAAAAACTGCCAGCGTCACATTTATGTCAAACAGTAACGCCAGGGCAATGCCCAGCAACGCAGAATGCGATAGCGTATCCCCGAAATAAGCCAGCCGCCGCCAGATAATAATGCAGCCCAAGGGCCCGGCCACAAGCGCTACGCCAATCCCGCCAAGAACAGCCCGGAAAAAGAAGTCATCAAGCATCAGTATTTTCCTTGCCACCGTTGCCAGTGTTGTGATGAATACGGCCATCGGGCAGGTGTTCGTGGTCGTGGTTATGTTCATAAAAGGCCAGTCCAGAGGTAGCATGTTCGCCAAAAAGCGATTTAAACGCGGCGCTGGAAGCCACATTTGCCGGTGAGCCAGAACAGCAGACATGGCCATTCAAACAGATCACCCTATCGGTTGTCGCCATCACGATATGCAGGTTATGCGAAATCAAAAGCACGCCGCAATTCAGCGTGTTGCGAATATTTTCGATCAGGCTGAATAGCGCCAATTCCCCGTTGGAATCTACGCCTTGAACCGGTTCGTCAAGCACAAGAAAATCTGGCGCACGCAAGATAGCCCTTGCCAGCAGAATACGTTGAAACTCTCCGCCTGACAGATTGTTCATCTGGGCATTGACCAGATGAAGCGTGTCTGTTGATGCCAGCGCATCGTTGATTTGCGCGCGGCTTGCCCGATTGGTCAATTGCAGAAAGCGGGTAACAGATAGCGGCAATGTCCAATTCAGATCAAGTTTTTGTGGCACATAACCAACATTAAGATGTGGTTTACGATATGCCTTTCCTTCATCCGGTTGCAGCAATCCCAGTGTTAATTTGGCAGTGGTAGATTTGCCCGACCCATTGGGGCCGATCAGGGTAACAATCTCGCCCGCAGACACGCTCATGGAAACGCCGCGCACCAACCAGCGATCTGATCTGGATATTCCGGCATTTTCTAGCGATACGAGCATTTCGGGTTCTTTTAATAAGGACATTTTTTCAACTTATCATAATTATGCGGAATTAAATGACTATTTTAACTGCTTGGCATTCTATAATGTTATGTTATAACATAAATATTAATCAATGTTCTATCACAAATCGGTTTCAATTTACATCCATATTCTGCGAGAGAAAACATGCGTAACGTAACATCCATCTTTCTGGCCTCAACTATGCTTGCGGCCGGTATAGGCGCGGCACAAGCTGAGGTTAATGTTGTTGTATCAATCAAGCCGGTGCATGCGCTGGTCGCGGCGATTATGGACGGGGCTGGCACGCCTGATCTGATTATTGAGGGCACAGGATCGCCGCATAATTATGCGCTAAAGCCGTCGCAGGCCCAGCTGTTGCAAAACGCTGATCTGGTGTTCTGGATTGGCCATGACTTTGAACAGTTTCTGGAAAAACCCATTGAGGGCATTGCCACAAACGCCACATCCGTCGCGTTGATGGATAGCCACGGATTGACGAAAATCAAGCTCCGTGAAGGGGGCGATTTTGAAAATCATGATCATGACGATGACGATGACGATGACGATGACGACCATGACGATCACGCA
>JAHEII010000131.1 GCA_024639485.1 Alphaproteobacteria bacterium | reverse complement strand
GTTATCGCTAAAAATGCGCGAAGAATGTTGTTCTGGCATTATATGTCCTGATTGGCTAATGCGATTATAGCCGATAGGTCAATCAGATATCAAGTCCGCCATTACGATAGTGGATATAAGAAATTAGGCCGCTGATGACATAGCCGTTTTGCATAGCACCTGCCAGACATGGCTGGATGATTTGGCTTTTCTGATTTGTTCGGCGGCATTGTTATCCCGGATAAATCGGGAAATAGCAGCTAATCTGGTTAGATGCTCGGTGCCGCAATTCTGGGATGCAAGCAACATAAAGATAATATCTACCGGCTGATTATCATTTGCTTCGAATTCAATCGGCTGTTTCAGCTTAAGCAATAAACCGGCAATGCTCTGATTGGATTGTTCGGGAAACTCGCAACGGGCATGCGGAATGGCAACGCCATCACCAAGCCCTGTGCTACCCAGTCTTTCGCGTTCAAGCAGGCTTTCGGTAACTAGCCGTTCGTTCAGAGCAATTTTCTGACTGGAAATGACATGAACCATGTCTTGCAGAATTTGCTTTTTGCTTTCGGCTGTATCCCGAATGACAATGTCTTCGGGTGTGATGATATCGCGAATTTTCATGAGGTAGATAAACTTAAATAATTAATAAAAAAGAAACGTATTTATAACGTGGAGGCCTTTTAGGATGAAACGGGTATACAGTCAAGTATCAATTGAAAATATCGAAATTTAGCCCGAAAACTGGCGGCCTAGATAGACATCACGAACCTTGTCATCGGCGATGATATCTTGTGGTGATCCGCTTTTGAGGATGATTCCGTCATTCAGGATATAGGCGCGATCAACAATGCTGAGCGTATCGCGGACGTTGTGATCAGTGATGAGAATCCCCAGCCCATGTGATTTTAGCCGGCTGATCAGCTCTTTTATCTCGCTTACAGCAATCGGGTCAATGCCGGCCAATGGTTCATCCAGCATGATAAAGGTCGGGCGTGAGGCCAGAGCGCGGGCAATTTCGACCCGTCGCCGCTCACCACCGGAAAGCGTCATAGCGCTTGCCGCCCGCAAATGTGAGATATGAAACTCATCAAGCAATTCATCAAGCATGGTTAAGCGGGTATCAGGATCAGATTCAACAACCTGTAAGACAGCCATGATATTCTGCTCAACTGTCAGTCCTTGAAAAATGCTGGATTCCTGCGGCAAATAGCCAATGCCTAGCTGTGAGCGTTTATACATGGGCAGGGCGGTAATATCCATCCCGTCCATAATAATCCGGCCTTCATCGGCTTTCACCAGACCGGATATCATGTAAAAGCAGGTTGTCTTCCCCGCCCCGTTGGGCCCTAGCAATCCAACCGCTTCGCCACGTTGAAGATGAAGGGAAACATTTCGCACAACGCGTTTGCGTTTATAGGATTTACCAATATGATCTGCCACAAGTCCGGATGGTGATTGTGTTTGATCATGGGCTAGACTTAGGCCTGATCTGGCATCATGCGCCATATGTTGATATTCCCTGTTTCTTGATATTCTGATGTTCATAGTGATCATAAAACCACGATTAACAAAATTAATATCCGATTCGCCAGAAAAAATCCAATGTTTTTCGCGGGTTTGACCACGTTTTTTATCTTATTATTGATCAGAGATTAAACTTTTGTCGCATCATTCGGGGTGAGGGGATTAGTTGTTATTATCCTCGATAAAGAACTGCCCACTAACCCGGCCAGTGTTTTCGTCTGATGTCACCACGCTTTGGCCTTCACCAATCCGCATAACGGCCGTGCCGCCCTTGATCACATTTTCCTGCTGGGTTAGCACCACATCACCAGTTACCGTGACTATATCAAGCGCCGCGTCATAGACGGCTTTCTGTCCGGTCGCCTGTTGTGTGCCGCCTTCGGCCATGGGCTGTATGATCATGACCTGACCGGTGACAATAATGGTATCTATTGTTGAGCCGTCGTCTTTTAGTGTTGTGACTGCCTGATCGCCGTGCATGCGGCGGCCATCGGCTAGGGTGGTAATACTATTGCCAGTGCTGGTGATGATGCCTTTGTTGCGGTCATACACAATACTTTCATCCGCTTCGCTGATATCATCGCCACGGGTTACGCGGATCATGTCATTATCACTGCTATTTTTTTGCCGGCTTAGGGTCATGATATCGCTGGCACGGTCATATGTGATGCGGTCTGCCATTCCGCTTATGTCTTCATTTCCCTGTTCATTAAGCCGGACGACCTCGGCCTTGCCATCGCCTATAATTAATGTGATGCGGTTATTGCCGGTGTTGGCGCTGTTGTCATAATGGGCGGTAATTATGCTGGCGTTGAATACCATGTCTTTGGTGGTAATAACGGCATTGCCACGCGCAATATATTGCTGATCATCGCGGCGCCATTCCAGCTCATTATCCGCTTCGACAGTCATTTTCTGCATATGATTATCGGCATATGCGGCGGCAGGTAACGCAACCCCGCTAGCGGTTAATCCGGCCGCCATAATGACCGATGCAATGGCAAGTGTTTTCATCCCGTACTGTAAGCTCATATCCAAACCTTTTTTTCACCAACCCAAATATGTTAATTTATTATGTTATTTTTTATTGTGTTTCCTCAATGACTAATGCGCTTTTGCCGGTAAAGATAACATTGTTATCCGGCCTGCTGATAATCATGCCTTTTGCGGTGACCATGCTGTCCGGGCCATAGCCATGAACATCATCCGTGCTTTCCACGATGCCATCATCTAGCCAGGCGCGTGCCGCGTCCGTATATAACGTATAACCGGTATCAGGTTGCACAATAACCACACGGCCGGTCAGCTGTAATTCTTCGTCATCCGCATAATACACCCCTTCATTTGACCGGATTGTTAGCGATTGCTGATCTGGTTGATCCAGCTTTGCGCGGGGGGCAAGCATTTCAATCACGCCTTGCTGTTCGGCGTCTTCGGTGGCGACATCGGCAAACAGCACATATGCGTCACCATCGGCGGTATTGCCTTTATATGTTGCGCCTTCCAGCCGGAAACTCTGGCTGTTGGCGGGTAATGCGGGATTAGTCGCCGTGACTTGAATATTGACGGTATCACTCTGTTCCCAGATCAGCAAACTGCTCACCCCGGCCAGCCCGATAAATCCTGTCAGGATCAATATATAACGCCAGCGTTGCCCAGACCATATGGCCACCTGATGCGCGATATCGCTTTCGGATGCCGACCGCTGTTCAGGCGCCACACGCGGGGCAAAGCTGGGTTTTTGTTGATCAGATGTCATGCTAATTTATGTTTCGTCTTTCCATATCCTGACCATATTAATGGGCAAAGATATCTGTATGGCCGAATCCGTTTAGATCGAGGGCGCAGCGTATGGGCAGAAAATGGAAACAGGCTTGTGCCTCTGCCATGCGGCCTTCGCGTTCCAGCATTCGGGTCAACCGGTCTTTGATCTGATGCAGGTATAGCACATCGGCGGCGGCGTACCGCATCTGGTCTTCGCTTAAGCTGTCATTCCCCCAATCCGATGATTGTTGTGCTTTGGACAGGGATATCTGCAACGTTTCGCTGACCAGCTCTGCCAATCCGTGCCGGTCGGTATAAGTCCGCGCCAGTTTGGATGCAATTTTGGTGCAATAAATCGGCCCATGTATCGCCCCGATATAATAGCTCAGCACGCTGACATCAAACCGCGCAAAATGAAACAGCTTTTCCACCGATGGATCGGCCAGCAATGCCGCCAGCCGTGGTGCCGGTTTCTGGTCTTTGGCGATTTTGACCAGATGCGCTATGCCATCACCGGATGATAATTGCACCAGACAAAGCCGGTCACGAAGCGGGTTCAGCCCCATGGTTTCGGTATCAATCGCCACCACATCGCCCAGATCAAGCCCATCAGGCAGATCATCATGATAGAGATGGATATCAGGCGCGGATTTAGATGCTGGCATGGTAATTTTCCCATATATATGCGGATGATTTAGACGCCTATCATAGCATCATATCCATTAAATGCCATCCCGAAAGCCGCCCGATATGTTGCCCGATATGTCGCCCGATATGATGCCGGTCATATCCGCCGCGATATCCCCTAAATAGGGTATTATTTCCCCCATAAATACGGATGGTCACCAAAAATAACATGTTAAACCACTGAAAAATAATAATAAAAAAATCAAAAAAAATCAATAAAAATCCTCCGCGTTAAGGGTTTGTTAACTTTCATATGTTTTAATCCACGGTGAAAATAAATTTATGTTTTGTGATGATTTACGTGCGACTGGATTTCAAGGGACTGGATTTATAGAGGCTGGATTTAA
>JAHEII010000126.1 GCA_024639485.1 Alphaproteobacteria bacterium | reverse complement strand
GGCAACATGACTAGGCGTGTCTAGCAAGGTATAAAGCCGTGATAATGCGGCGGCGGCTTCTTGCAGAATAGTGTTTAATGTACCCAATGCCCGCACCGGCTGTGCCAGCATCAGAAGCGCGGTGATAAATCCGGCAACATGGCCGATATCAAGACTTCCGCTAAGCACGCGCCAGCCCGCAAATCCGACAATCCCAGCGATGGCAACACCGCCCAGCACCTCAAGAATAGGGTCAATTTTTGCCCGTCCATATGCCAGTGAGCGCTGGTTCTGGAATAACAATTCAAACATGCGGCTGGTTCGTGATTTTTCATAATCTTCGAGCCCATAGGCACGGATCATTCGGCCGCCTTTTATGGTTTCATGCAAGGTTGATGTCGCCTGCCCCAGATGTTCCTGCAATTCGCGTGATCCATGCCGCTGACGGCGACCAATGCGGAGAATAGGCTGCATTGCCAGCGGATAAACCCCCAACACAAACAGCGTTAACAACCAGTCAAATGAGATCAGCACTCCGACCAGAATAATAATCATCAGACTATCCTTGATCAGATTGTTGATCAGCCGCACCAATGCCTCACGAATGATATTGACGTCATTGGTCATCCGGCTAACAAAAGTGCCTGATGGTTGCGACATGATATCACGCAAATCAGCCATGATCATGTGACTGGCCATCTGTGTCTGTATTTTGCGGGTAACTAATAACGACAACAGCGCTATTTCGTTAGCCAGACTGTACATAGCTACCGACCGAATAGCCGCAATAACAACAATCAGGGCCGGCATCTGCCAGATCAGATCAGGGCTGGCAACACTTAATCCATTGAACACATACCCGATCAGCACCGGATAAGCACCGGATGACGCAGATATGATAATCATAAAGATAAATATCAGTAATAATCGCCCCAGATACTTCCGCACCCAGTCACGCCATAGACGCCGGAAAAGCGCTGCTGTGCTATAGCTTTTTTCAGGCTGGTCAGATTGCTGTTCTGTTTCTTTCATATCTCTTTGATAGGCTATCTAGGCGCATAGAACAACATGAAAGCCGTACATAATATCCCGAATAATATGAATTTACTGCTTTCTAGATGCTAGTTTAATGGAAAATAACTGGATTAATATAGGCAGAATGTGGCAAATAAGAACAACATGACACTATCAGGAATACGTGTTTATCTGGCCATGCTGGAAGAACAGAATCATTACCCATGATCAAAACGGCTTTAAAATTCAAAATTCTGAGAAGTATTCTGGGACTTATCTCAGGAATATATTTCACTTTACTGGGCAGAACAATTCGCTGGCACAAGCTGGATGGCGATGGATTATCCGGACAGATAAGCCCCGGAGGTAGCGGCATTATAGTGTTATGGCATAGCCGGTTAATTGCTGTCCCACATATTATCGGGCGGGAATATCGCCCAAATGTGCTAATATCCAGAAGCCGTGACGGACGCATCATCAAAACTTATGGTATCATTAATGGTGCACGGATTATTGACGGCTCATCAAGCAGAGGCGGGGTTAGCGCCTATAAAAAGATGCGGCGGGAATTAGATTTAGGCTGCTATATAGTAATGACCCCTGATGGCCCCAGAGGCCCTGCTCGACAAGCAACTGTATCTGTTATTCATCTCGCCGCAAAAAGTGGCCAGCCCATCATTCCTTTCAGCTATTCTGCATCACCGATGAAACGATATATTACCTGGGACAGATTAGTGATGCCTAAATGGTTTAGTCGTGCCGCCTATGCTTTTGGTGATCCGATTTATATCAATCCGAACCCTAGCAAGGCTGAAATTGAAACAGCCGTTTATGCCCTAGAAGACGCCCTGAATTTAGTTACCTCTGAATGTGATGGCACCTTTGGTTATCCCCCGGAACATATTCCCCATCGCTATGGGGATTCCAGATAATGATCATGATCAGATTATATGCTGGTTTATGGTTGATATTAATGCCGTTAATGTGGCTATGGCTAGGCTGGCGCATGATCAAAGGCAAAGAACAACGTGACCGGATTGCCGAACGATATGGCAAAGCTAGCGTCACACGGCCAGAGGGCAAGCTGATCTGGTTTCATGCCGCCAGTGTTGGCGAAGCGGTTTCGGCGTTAGCGCTGGCCAGAACCATTTTCGACAAACATCCCGACATTCATATTCTGATCACATCCGGCACGTTAACATCTGCCCGGATGGTCGCTAATGCCAGAACAAAACATCCGCATGCGGCACGACTTATTCATCAGATGCAACCGCTTGATGCTTCTTATATTATCCGGCGGTTTCTCAATCACTGGCGGCCAGATATTCTGATATCCCTTGAAAGCGATTTATGGCCAATGATGATTTGCAACACGCATGCCCGTGATATTCCCGTCATGATGGCATCCGCGCAAATGTCAAACGCATCCATGCGCCGTTGGCAACGTATTGGCCATACCGCCAGACAGATCATATTTTCTGCTATCACCCGCATAGAAGCCATTGATGAAGAACAGGCCGACCGGTTCCGTTGCGTCACCAGCCCCGACTGGACAGAAATCAACGTTAGCGGATCATTAAAAGCCACCGCGCCACCACCTGCAATTGATGACGATATGGTGAACAGGATTAACCATCTGGCAAATGACCGGACAGTGATTCTGCTGGCATCCAGTCACCCGGGCGAAGACGATATTGTGGTTGAGGCGGTTGAGGCTATCCAGCAAAGCGAAGCAATCCTGCTCATTCTGACACCCCGGCATATTGAACGGGGCAAGTCAATTCATACGATGCTGGCACAACGTGATATTCCGGCATTTCTGCTTAGCCAGAATAACTGGCCGGATAGCATATCACCGGCAAATAACATGCAAGTCTGTGTTGCTGATGTAATGGGACAGATGGGCAGCTTTTTTTCTGCCGCAGATATTATTATCATGGGCGGCGGATTTATGCCGCTAGGTGGGCATAATCCCATGGAACCAGCGGCATGTGGTAAGGGCGTTATCAGCGGGACAAACGTAAATAAAAATACCGCAATCTATAAACGGCTAGATGATTTTGGCGGCGTGATATGGGCGGATAATGCCAGAGAACTAACGCAAGCTATGCTTACGCTGATTACAGCACCGACCCGGCTTCAGCATTTGAACTCAGGGGCTTATTCTGCTTATCAGTCTTTCACCCGGCAAAGCCATGCTGTCGCTGATCAGGTCTTACAATTGATCGCATCACGCGCATCTGGTACCTCCGGAAAGGCCAGGCCATGAAATCAACGCCGTCTTTCTGGTATCAGCGCAGTATCAAGGGATATGCTATCATGACGGTTTTGTGGCCGCTAAGTATCCTATGGCGGCTAGGCAGTTATTATCGCCGTCTATGGATCACACCGGCCAGAATGAATATACCCGTTATCTGCGTGGGTAATGTAACCGCTGGCGGCACTGGCAAAACGCCATTGGTGCGGCGGCTGGCGGATATGGCAATAGCATCCGGATTATCGCCTGTTATATTAAGCAAAGGTTATGGCGGTAAAGAAACCGGCCCCATGATCGTCAGCGCGGATAGCACCGCTGATATGGTTGGTGATGAACCGCTGGAGCTAACCGATATCTGCCCTGTGGTGATTGCCAAAAACCGCAAAGCAGGCGCTACATGGATTGCCGAAAACATGGCCGCTGATGTGATTATCATGGATGACGGTTTTCAAAATCCGGCTATTCGGGCTGATATTGGTATTCTGGTATTTGATGGCGCGCGTGGCATTGGTAATGGCCAGATCATTCCTGTTGGCCCTCTACGGGAGCCATGGCGCGACGGGCTTCACCGTGCCAGCCATGTCATTATCATAGGTGAGGACGCACAAGGGTTAAGCCAAGCGATAAAACAGATCAGGCCAGATATCCCCATCATATCCGCCCATAAACGTTTTGATCAAACTACAAAGCCAGTATTATCCGGTGATCCGCTAGTAGCTTTTGCCGGCATTGGACATCCGGAAGCCTTTTTTTCCATGATCACAGAACATGGCGGGCAGATTGTAAAAACGCTGGCATATCCGGATCATCATCAATATACCGCGACAGATTGGGATAATATTTACAAGACAGCATCCCAAAGCGGGGCTAAACTGATCACCACAAAAAAAGACTATATGCGACTTCATCCGGCACAGCGCCAACATGTGACACCACTGCCGCTTATGCTGGATATCGATACCGCATGGATCAATGATATTTATGATGAGTTATGTCATGATTAAATGGATAAACACATGGCTGAAAAGATTGATTATCTGGCCAATTCCAGCGGCGCTTATTTATATCATCATGGGGTTCCGGTTGAT
>JAHEII010000122.1:415-4354 GCA_024639485.1 Alphaproteobacteria bacterium | reverse complement strand
ACTGAATGCGGCAAACGCCCGTTGGGGTAGCTTATATGATGCATTTTATGGAACAGACGCTATTCCACAAAACACGCCAATTGCTGCCGGTTTTGATCAGGCGCGTGGCGCGAAAGTCATTGCCGCTGTTCGGGATCATCTTGATCAGGTTGTCCCGCTAGATGGTGCTAGCCATCATGATACCACCGGCTATGTTATTGCTGATAATCAGCTATCCGCGTCATGCAAGGATGGCTCAACGGTGGGTTTAAAAGATCACAATCAGCTGCGTGGCTGGCTGGGTGATCCCACAGCGCCGACATCTGTTCTTCTGGCGGTAAATGGTCTACATCTGGAAATGGTCATTGATCGGGCTGGCGTTATTGGTGCTAATGATGCCGCTGGTATTAATGATGTGGTGATCGAATCTGCGCTGACAACGATTGTTGATCTCGAAGATTCCGTGGCGGCTGTCGATGCCGAAGATAAATGCGATGCCTATCGCAACTGGTTGGGGTTGATCATGGGTGATCTGACCGCCAGCTTTATGAAAGCCGGAAAAGAATTGAAACGGACACTTCATGCTGATCGCGTTTTTAACGGTATCAATGGTAAGCCACTAACTTTGCATGGGCGGTCATTGCTTCTGGTGCGTAATGTTGGCCATTTGATGACAAATCCGGCTATTCTTGATGCCAATGGTGATGAGCTATTCGAAGGCATTATGGATGCGTTCATTTCTTCTGCTATTGCCGCGCATGATATCAAAGGTCATGGCAAATACCGCAACAGCCGAAGCGGATCAATTTATATTGTTAAGCCAAAAATGCACGGCCCCGAAGAAGTCAGCTTCACCGATGAATTATTTGCTACGGTGGAACGCGTGCTTCACCTGCCTGCCAACACGATTAAAATTGGCATCATGGACGAAGAACGCCGGACATCCGTTAATTTGAAAGAATGTATCCGTGCCGCGTCAGCGCGTGTGGTGTTCATTAATACAGGTTTCCTTGATCGTACCGGTGATGAAATTCATACCGCAATGGAAGCGGGCCCCATGATCCGCAAGACTGCCATGAAAGGCACAACGTGGATTGCCGCTTACGAAGACTGGAATGTTGATATCGGGCTTGCTTGCGGATTGTCTGGCAAAGCGCAAATTGGTAAAGGCATGTGGGCAATGCCTGATCTGATGGCAGATATGCTGGAACAGAAAATTGGCCATGTTAACGCTGGTGCAAATTGTGCATGGGTGCCATCACCAACCGCCGCCACTCTACATGCATTACATTATCATCAGGTCGATGTGTTTGATGTTCAAAAATCATTGATGGGCAAACGCCGCGCCAAGCTCGAAGATTTGCTGACTATCCCTGTTGATACCGAAAGCAATTATTCTGCCGAAGATATTCAGAACGAACTGGACAATAATGCACAGGGAATTCTGGGTTACGTTGTGCGCTGGGTTGATCAGGGGGTTGGCTGTTCCAAGGTTCCGGATATTAATGATATCGGGCTCATGGAAGACCGGGCAACGCTTCGCATATCTGCCCAGCATATTGCTAACTGGTTGCATCATGGGATCACCAATAAAGAACAAGTCGTCGAAACCATGAAACGCATGGCAAGTGTCGTTGATCGCCAGAATGCCGGTGATGCCGATTATCATCCAATGGCAGATAATTTTGATCAGTCTATCGCGTTTCAGGCCGCTTGTGATCTGGTACTGGAAGGCCGGAGCCAGCCATCCGGCTATACCGAACCCGTTCTGCATCGCCGCCGGCTTGAGCTGAAAGCAAAATAGGCATTATTCCATTGTTTGATCTGGACCAGCATATTGCGCGATATCCTGATTTCCCGAAAAAGGGAATCACATTTTATGATATCTCGCCTATGCTGGAAAATCATGATGCCTTGAAATCCTGTGTTGATGTTCTGGCTGATCTGGCACGGCCATATCAACCTGATCTGATTGTCGGGCTTGATGCCCGTGGTTTTCTGTTTGTCACACCAGTTGCGTTAGCACTGAATGCCGGTGCAATCATGATCCGGAAGAAAGGCAAATTGCCGGGCGCGGTGAGCCAGCAATCCTATGCCCTAGAATATGGTGAGGCCACGCTCGCGCTTCAGAATGATCGTGATATTGCTGGCAAAACCATCGTTATTGTTGATGATTTGCTAGCCACTGGCGGTACTATCGCCGCCGCCAATCAGCTCATTTCTGATCATGGGGGTATAGTGGCCGCCAATCTGGTATTGATTGAGCTGACTGGATGTAATGGCCGCGCGCATCTGACAGGCGATGTGCATGCCGTCCAGCAATATGATTTTTAACAGGATACATTGGCGCGGCTTAAAGCCCCAGATTTGATCTGGCTTCTTGCCGTAACGCATCAATAATTACTGTTTTGCGGTTCTGTTTCGTGTACCAGAATGTCCATCCATTACAGCTTTGGCGGCCTTGCAATTTTGCGGCAAGACTATGGATTGATCCGCTATCATCACCTGCTTTTAAACTGCCATCAACGCGAACCGTAGCTTTATAATCGCCTTTTTCGCAAGTCAGCTTATCCCCCGCTTTAATCAGACCCTGATCAAGCAAAGCACCAAACGGTATCTTCACCTCTGCGCGGCGTTCCGGCATTTCTAGCAAGTCGGGATCACCCACCGCGCGCGTGGCGGCTATCCGTTGTTCGGCCAGTGTAGCGTAGTCGGGATCAGCCTCAATCCCGATCCAGTGGCGGCGCAATCGTTTAGCCACTACACCGGTTGTACCCGTCCCAAAAAATGGATCAAGAATGACATCACCCGGACGGGTTGATGCCATCACGACTCGCGCCAGCAAAGCTTCCGGTTTCTGGGTAGGATGTGCTTTAACGCCATCGCTTTTTAGTCGCTCATTGCCAGAACAGATAGGTAACCACCAGTCAGAGCGGAGTTGGCGATCATCATTGAAAGTTTTCATGGCCTGATAATTGAAAGTATAGCGGGAATTGCGCTGGCGTGATGCCCAGATCAGCGTTTCATGGGCATTGGTCATCCGGCGCCCACGAAAGTTCGGCATGGGATTACTTTTCAGCCAGATCACGTCATTCAGCGTCCAGAATCCCAAATTCTGCATGACAGCACCAACACGGAAAATATTATGATAAGACCCAATGACCCAGATTGTGCCATCAGGTTTCAATATGCGGCGCGCTTGTGTCATCCAGTTGGTAGTAAAACTATCATAAGCGGCAAAACTGCCAAATTGATCCCATGTATCGCCATCATCGATACCGTCAACCCGGGAATGATCTGGTCGGGTCAGGACAGATTGCCCCAATTGCATATTATAAGGAGGGTCAGCAAAAATCATGTCAACGGATGCATCATCCAGCTGGCGCATGGCATCAATGCAATCACCGCGCATCACCATATCTTGCCTGGCTTTGACCATTTTGATCACCCTTTTCTTTGATCTGTAGTTCGTATTTACGCAGAATTGCCTGCTCTGTTGATTACCATAATCTTATAATTATATAATAAGTCAATGACTTATAGTGGGAAATTGATTCGTAATCTATATATAGTGGTCAGACAGGAAAGGGATTCCCTATCTTGTGGCCATGACAATAGTAAAATATGGATGAACAGGTGATCTGATGCTTAGTCAGACAGAAATGCCGATAGTTTCGCTATCATGTCTGCCATATCCTGTGACGGATGAAGCGTAATATCCGGATGTTCCGGTTCTTCATAGGGTGATCCTATACCTGTGAAATTAGGGATATCACCAGCTCTTGCTTTTTTGTACAGCCCTTTGGCATCGCGTTGTTCACATATTTCCAGTGGCGTATCCACAAAAACCTCTATGAACTCATCGCTTTCAAACATCTGCCTTGCCATATCCCGTTCGGATCGAAACGGCGAAATAAATGCTGTCAGAACAACCAGGCCTGCATCAACCATCAGTTTTGC
>JAHEII010000122.1:0-405 GCA_024639485.1 Alphaproteobacteria bacterium | reverse complement strand
CGTGACGGATATTATCACCATCAAGCAAATAGGTGCGAATACCTCTGGCATGGAGAGCGCTTGCCATGGCATCGGCAATGGTGGATTTTCCAGAACCGCTCAGTCCGGTAAACCAGAACACTTTGGATGTATGCCCATTAAGAATCCGTCTGGCTGTTTTATCTACATCCAGTTTCTGGCGATGGATATTACCCGCGCGCCGCAAGGCAAAATGGATCATGCCCGCTGCTACGGTTTGCTGGCTCACCGGATCAATCAGGATAAACGCGCCTAATTCCGGTGTTCGGTTATAGGCGTCAAAACAAATGGGTTTTTGACAATTTATGGTCACACGCGCGATATCATTCAATTGCAGCGTTTTGGCCGCCAGATTATTTCCCGTATTAATATCCAGTTTGTGTTTAA
>JAHEII010000117.1 GCA_024639485.1 Alphaproteobacteria bacterium | reverse complement strand
ATCCAGAATAGCGACCTTTTGTCCTAGCTGTTGAAGCGCTAGGGCAAGATTGATTGCCGTGGTGGATTTGCCAACCCCGCCCTTGCCCGATGCCACGGCAATCACATGTTTTGCTGGCTGATAGACCCGTGATTCTGCGGCTGGTTGGGCCGGTGCTGGTTGAGCCGGTGCTGGTTGCACAGGTGCAGGCTTATGCGCGGTTAACATCGCGGTTGCGGACAAAACCCCCGGTAATGCGCGTAAAGCATCCTCAGCGGCATGCTTGATGGGATCGCTTTTTTCCACATGATTGGGATCGACTTCTAATGAAAAACCGATATGACCGTTTTTAACAACAACACCAGAAATCAGCCCCGTTGCTACCAGATCATGAGTTTGACCGGAAATGGTGAGCGATGAGAGTGTTTTGAGAACATCTTCTTCGGTAATGGAAACGGACATGATAAACCTGCTTTCTAAATGATCACATGTTGTTTAGTATGAATTTAGGAAATATTCCATGAGAATAAAGGGGGTTTCTTGAAAACTGACGACATAGAACAAATATAGAGTTTATGTTATTTACAATGTTAGTCACGAAACCATAATTGAATACTCGACAGATACTTGCCCGACGGGTATCTCAATCACGAACATCTTAGCCAGATCGGAGACGATAATGCCTTGGAATAATCAGGGGAATAATCAAGGGAATGACAATCAGAAACCCGGTGGGCCATGGGGGAATTCGCCTAATGGTTCCGGCCGCGACCCGCGTAATCAAAAACCGGATTTTGATGATTTTTTCCGCAAAGGGCGCGATAATTTTAACCGCTACATGCCAAGCTTCTTTCGTGGTAATGCCATTATCGTATTACTAGTCATAGTAGTGCTTGGTTGGCTTTCATCCGGTTTTTACCGCGTTAACACCCAGCAAGAGGGGGTTGTTCTGCGTTTTGGTGAGTGGGTAAAAACCACACCGCCAGGACTACATTATCATTGGCCTTATCCGATTGAAACGGTGCTAACGCCTGAAGTAACTCGCGATAATCGTATCAATATCGGCTTTAGAAGTACAAATGATGGAGGCTCTAGCACCCGTCGTGATTTACCATTTGAAAGTGAAATGATCACTGGCGATGAAAACATTGTTGACATTGATTTTGTCGTGTTTTGGCGCATTGGTGAAGCGGGTAATTATCTGTTTAATCTGACTGACCCCGAAGAAACAACCAAAGTTGCGGCAGAAGCCGTCATGCGTGAGATTGTGGGGCGTGTTGATATTCAGTTTGCGTTGACTGATGGTAGAGAGCAAATTCAGGCACAGGCAAAACAGCAGTTACAAAAGCTACTGGACGAATATGAAGCTGGCATCATTATCCGTGAAGTGCAACTGCTTGCGGTTGACCCGCCGGTTGATGTTATTGATGCCTTTAACGAAGTCCAGCGTGCACGTCAGGATAGAGACCGGCTCAAAAACGAAGCCGAAGCCTATAGCAATGGTATTATTCCTCGCGCTCGTGGTGAGGCTGCACAGATCATTGCTGAAGCCGAAGCCTATGCTGAACAGATTGTTAACAAGGCTGAGGGTGATGCATCGCGCTTTACGCAGGTCTACGAAGCTTATCTGGTCAATAAAGACATAACCAAAGAACGCATTTATCTGGAAACGCTGGAAGATATCATGAGTAATGTTGATAAAATCATTATTGATGATGGCGCAGGTGGATCAGGAGTTATCCCTTATCTGCCGCTTTCAGAAATTGGTAAAGCGAAATAACAGACTTAGCAAGACGGAGATAAAATGATGCGACTACAAACTTATATTCTGATTGCTGTGGGTCTGATTGGCTTTCTAGCCTATAATACCTTGTTTATAGTACAGCAAACACAACAAGCTATCGTGCTTCAGTTTGGTGAACCAAAACGGACGGTTCAACAGGCAGGGCTTAACTGGAAATTACCATTTATCCAGAATGTGATTTTTTATGAAAATCGCGTTCTTTCCATGGTATCCCAAGGCTCGGAACAGGTGATACTTTCTGACCAGAAGCGTCTGGAAGTAGACACTTATGCCCGTTATGCCATTGTCGATCCGTTGAAGTTCTACCAAACCGTGCGGACTGTCCGGACGGCACAGGAACGGCTGGAAGCGATGGTAGATTCGTCCGTTCGTCGTGTTCTGGGTAACCAGTCACTGGTTGAAATTCTATCCGAACAGCGTAACGAAATTATCACGACCATCCGGGATGAGGTTAATGCGTCTGCCGAAACGCTTGGTATTCGAATTGTTGATGTGCGGATCAGACGGGCAGATTACCCTGATGCAACCTCACAAAATATTTTCAACAGAATGAAATCCGAACGTGAACGTGAAGCGAAAGAGTTCCGGGCTACAGGTGAGGAAGAAGCACAGAAAATTCGCGCTACCTCTGATAAGGAAAGAGCGGTTCTTCTAGCTGAAGCAAGACGAAAGGCCGAGATTATTCGTGGTAGCGGTGACAGTAAATCTATCGCTATTTACGCTAATGCATTCGGCGTGGATGAAGAGTTTTATTCATTCTATCGCTCAATGCAGGCTTACCGGACGTCATTTGCTGACAATCCTACCTCAATGGTGATCTCACCCGATAGCGAGTTTTTCCGTTTCTTTGGTAATAAATCCGGTGTGTATGAACCTAAATAAGTGTGAAGACACATATTTTGATGTTTAAAAAGGCCGTTTGCCGATTTTGTGCCGAACTATCGACACAATGATCGGCAAACTGGTTCTTGAACATGAATTACATGACTGAATGGGAGCAAATCATGGCATCCAACATGATAAAACAATCACCAACGATGATCATAGCCCAGATACCACCATCTGATTACTGGCGCGTTAGTATGAAATATGCTCTGGCTGGTGTGCTTTTATTTACCATGATCATAAACTCGGCTCTTGCCAATGACAGGCCTCAGAGTTTTGCTGATCTAGCTGAACAGTTAACTCCGTCGGTTGTTAATATTTCTACATCAACATTGGTTAATCGGGATGGGGATAATTCCCTGCAATTCCCGCCCGGCTCACCATTCGAAGATTTTTTTGAAGAATTTCAAGACAGGGATAACCCCAGAACAGCGCAGGCATTGGGATCAGGGTTTATCGTATCTGCTGATGGCTATGTTGTTACTAATAATCATGTAATTGATGGGGCTGATGCTATTCGGGTCACGCTTTATAATGATCGCAGTTTTGATGCAGAATTAATTGGCCGCGATGCCAAAACCGATATCGCAGTGTTGAAAATTGATCCCGAAGACGAGGTGTTACAACCGGTTGCATTCGGTGACAGCGATCAGATGCGTGTAGGCGACTGGGTGCTGGCTATTGGCAACCCGTTTGGTCTTGGTGGTAGTGTGACTGCAGGTATCATTTCTGCGCGTGGCCGTGATATCGGAACAGGCCCTTATGATGATTTTATCCAGACAGATGCTTCCATCAATCGGGGTAATTCAGGCGGGCCACTATTTAATCTGGATGGTGAAGTGATCGGGATTAACACGGCAATATTCTCACAATCCGGCGGATCTGTTGGCATTGGCTTTGCCATCGCCGCTAATCTGGCTAGCAATGTTGTGGATCAGTTATCCGAATATGGCCAGACCAGACGCGGCTGGCTTGGTGTCTTTATTCAAGAGATCACGCCCGAGATTGCTGAAAACTTTGGCCTAGAAGATGAGAGCGGGGCGCTGGTATCATCGGTGCATAAAGAAGGCCCGGCAGAAGTCGCCGGTATTAAAGCTGGTGATGTTGTGATCGCATTTAATGGCAAACCTATCGAAGAAATGCGGAGCTTGCCGCGCATTGTGGCAGAATCCCCAATCGGTAAACCTATTGATATGGTCGTCATGCGGGATGGTAAGAAAATCACGCTATCCGTCACGCTGGGCGTGCTGGAAGAAGCCGAGGAATCCGGGCTTCTGGCATCCGCGCCATCAGAAGCAGAAACAAGCACCGAGCTTAATAACGAAAAACTGGGCTTTGTGCTAGAAGCGCTGACCCCGGAGCGGCGGCAGGAGTTTTCAGTCGGTGATGACATCGATGGTGTTGTTATTCTGGATGTTGTGTCTGGTTCAGCGGCAGATGCTGCCGGCCTTATGATCGGTGATGTGATCCGCAGAGTCGGTAAATCATCGGTTGATACGCTTGATAAGGCGGACGCGGCTATCCGCCGTGAAATGGAAAATGGCAAAACAAGCATTGTCTTGCTAATTAATCGCGGGGGCAGAGATCGCTTTATGGCGATTACCGTAGATTAATTTCTATAAAATAATTCTCACAGAATAATCAAAACCCTGTTTTAAAAACATAGCAAGCCGCCCTGATATGATCATATCGGGGCGGTTTTTTAGATT
>JAHEII010000054.1 GCA_024639485.1 Alphaproteobacteria bacterium | reverse complement strand
CCAGCTGTCATGATACGACCCATCAGGGATAGAATCCGCTACCAGATAGTCAATCACATCATAGCGCATATCCTTGATTGTGCTGGCCACGTCTTCGGCATTCATAATATCGCGGCGTTGTTCAAAAATCACTTTCCGCTGATCATTCATGACATCATCAAATTTGAGCAACTGTTTACGCATTTCAAAATTGCGGGCTTCGACTTTTGATTGCGCTTTTTCAATGGCTTTATTGATCCAAGGATGAATAATCGCCTCACCTTTTTCAAGCCCTAGCCGCCCAAGAATGGAATCCAGCCGGTCAGAGCCAAAAATCCGCATCAGATCATCCTGAAGCGATAGATAGAATTTGGACGCACCCGGATCACCCTGCCGTCCGGAACGGCCACGCAACTGATTATCAATGCGGCGCGATTCATGGCGTTCTGTTCCGATTACATAAAGCCCGCCTGCATCCAGCGCCTTTTGTTTTGCTACCGCGACCTCCGCCATAATGGCATCGCGTTTGGCCGCATCATCACCGGCACTTGCCAGTCTGGCATCCAGATTACCGCCTAGCTGAATATCTGTGCCACGACCAGCCATATTTGTTGCAATAGTGACGCTACCCGGGATGCCGGCATCAGCAATAATCATGGCTTCCTGTTCGTGAAATTTCGCGTTCAATACCTGATGCGGGATATTCCGGCTCTTTAGTTCTTTGGAAAGCAGTTCGGATTTTTCAATTGTCACTGTTCCCACCAGAATAGGCTGGCCGCGATCACGGCAATCGATAATCTGATCAATAACTGCCTGATCACGTTCCATGCTGGTGCGATAGACTTCGTCATGGTGGTCTTTCCGCGTCACCGGTTGATTAGTCGGAATAGCAACAACAGATAGCCCGTAAATTTCTGAAAACTCGCCTGCTTCGGTCATGGCCGTGCCAGTCATGCCAGACAGTTTTGCATAAAGCCGGAATAAGTTCTGATAGGTGATGGATGCCAGCGTCTGATTTTCGGGCATGACTTCCAGCCCTTCGCGTGCTTCCAGTGCTTGGTGTAAACCGTCACCAAATCGCCGGCCTTCCATGGCGCGACCAGTAAACTCATCAATAATGACAATGCTTTTCTGCTTGATCATGTAATGGGTATCACGCTGGAACAGATGATGCGCCCGCAAGCCCATATTCACATGATGCAGTAATGCTATGTTTTCAGCATCAAACAAACTGCCTTCTGTGATTAATCCGGCTTCGATCAGAATGTGTTCAGCATGTTCGGTTCCGGCATCGGTTAAAGTGATATTGCGCTGTTTTTCATCAAGCACATAATCATCTGCAATAAACTTGGACATGAGCTTATCAACCGCGATATATAACTCGGATGAGCTCTCGGCCTGACCCGAAATGACCAACGGAGTTCGCGCTTCATCAATCAGAATCGAATCTACTTCGTCAACAATGGCAAAATACGGATCACGCTGAACCATGTCTTCAAGACGGAATTTCATATTGTCACGCAAATAATCAAAACCGATTTCATTATTGGTGGCATAGGTGACATCTGCGGCATAAGCCGCGCGACGTTCATCATCTGTCATTCCTGATTTGATACAGCCAACCGTTAATCCCAGAAATTGATAAATCTGCCCCATCCACTGGCTGTCACGTTCTGCCAGATAGTCATTAACCGTCACAACATGCACGCCTTTGCCCGGCAAAGCGTTCAGATAAGCCGCCAGCGTTGCCACCAGCGTTTTGCCTTCGCCTGTTTTCATTTCGGTAATCTGACCTTGGTGCAGAACCATGCCGCCCATCAGCTGAACATCAAAATGCCGCTGGCCAATGCTCCGCTTTGCCGCTTCACGAACAGTGGCAAAGGCCGCCGGCAAGAGCGAATCCAGCGTTGCCCCAGTGGTAAGTTGTTCACGAAAAACATTGGTCTGGGCACGCAACGCGGCATCATCCAGACTGGCTATCTGTTCTTCAAGACTATTGATCTGCTCGACTAGCGGCGACATGGTCTTGATGTTGCGATCATTACTGTTGCCAAAGATGGCTTTTTTGAGAGAAGAAAACATGTGATGACTTATATAAGGATTTTCAAAAAGACTTCAATAAACATACCCCATAGGGTACGATTTGGCTATCAACAATCCGCTATCCTTTTTCTGAATAGTTGTGACAACATGATAGCGATATTATGATGGAATGACTATGATTAACATGTATGATCTGATCTTATTCTTCAGGAGCATTTTATGACTGTTTTTTCCCTGTCAGGGCGCATGCTTACATCACCAATCAAGATATTTGGCATATTCGCCGCTTTTGTTGGGGCTTGTGTATCTATTACGGCACATGCACAGGATGATAACATAGCCAAAGTGGTGGCAACGATTGATGGCGAAGATATTTCCCTTAATCTGGTCATAGCGATGATGCGCCAATTGCCGCCACAATATCGTGATCAGCCATTTGACGTGCTTTATGATCCTGTTCTTGATGATATTATTGACACCCGACTAGCCGCCCGTGAAGCGAAGCGAAGCGGGGTTGCCGATGATCCGCTCATTCAAGAGCTGGCTCAACGGGCTTATGACCGTGTCATGGCAGAAGCATGGATAAGCATAAATATCCAGCAACAGATCACAGATGATATGGTCGATGCCCGCTATGCTGAGCTGATCAATGATACATCTGCCCGCGAAGAAATCAGCGCAAGGCATATTCTGGTAGATAGCATGGATGCCGCAACAGATATTATCCGGCGGCTGGATGATGGCGAGGATTTTGCCACCCTTGCCAAAGCATTATCAACTGGCCCAAGCGCCCCTAATGGTGGCAATCTGGGATATTTCAAACGCGGTGATATGGTGCCCAGTTTTTCTGATGCGGCGTTTGATCTGGACGTATCAAAATATACAGATACCCCAGTCCGCAGTGATTATGGCTGGCATGTGATCATGGTTGAGGATAAAAGAACAATTGATTTGCCGCCGCTAGAAAATATTCGTGGGCAACTGATTGAAATCATGACCGCAGAACAGGCAACGATGCAGGCTGATAATCTGTATCAAAAGGCAAAAATACGCCGGTTAGGGTTAGACCAGATCATGGATAACGCCCCCGCCCCCGAATAGTATGGCCAAATAGCATGGCCAAATAGCATAAATGGTAAATGAGTAATTTATAGAACAACAACACATATCTGGATCATATGATGAAACGATCTCCACTAGCGCCTTCTGCCCAAGCCCCTGTCATTGCGGTTGATGGCGTCAAATTAAACACGGCTAGCACCGGTATAAAATATCAGAACCGTGATGATCTGATGCTGATGAGTTTTGATCAGCCGGTTGCGGTAGCCGCTGTATTAACCCGTTCATTAACCGCTTCTGCGCCTGTCGACTGGTGCCGCGATGTGCTATCCCGTGGCCAGACACAAGCTATTTTATGTAATGCTGGCAATGCCAATGCCTTTACCGGTGCGGCTGGCGCGGTGGCAACAGAACAATGTGCCAAGGCCGTGGCAGAGGCTGGTGGATATGCCCCCGAACACGTCATGCTAGCCTCAACCGGCGTTATTGGCGAGGTGTTACCAGATCATTTGATCACCCCGCATATTCCAGCGCTAATGGCAGGGACAGCCAGCACAGAATCCAAATGGCTGGAAGCAGCAGACGCTATTCGTACCACAGATACCTTTGCCAAAGCGGTTAGCCGCCAGACAACGATTGGCGATACCCCCATCACCATCACCGGCATAGCCAAAGGATCAGGCATGATTGCGCCGGATATGGCAACAATGCTGGGCTTTATTGCAACAGATGCCGACCTGCCAGCACCGGTTCTGCAGGATTGCCTGTCCCGATTTACCGAACAGAGCTTTAACGCTATTACCGTTGATGGCGACACCTCAACTAGCGATACCGTTATTATGGTTGCTACCGCCAAGGCCAGCCATCCCCCCGTGCAATCTGCTGATGATGCGATATTGGCGGATTTTGCCGATGCGCTCAAAAGCCTGATGATTGAACTGGCCGTGATGATTGTTCGTGATGGCGAAGGTGCCACAAAATTAATCCAGATTAATGTTAGCGGTGCAGATCATGACGCGGCGGCAAAGCGCATCGGGTTGGCTATTGGAAACTCGCCACTAGTTAAGACCGCTATTGCCGGTGAAGATGCCAATTGGGGACGCATAGTTATGGCGGTTGGAAAATCAGGCGAAAAAGCCGATAGAGATCAGCTGGAAATTGCCATTGGCGGTATTCCCATTACCCGCGATGGCATGTGCCGGCCAGATTATGATGAAAGCATGGTCACAGAACACATGAAAGGTGATGACATCAGAATAGATGTTCATCTGAATATCGGTTCTGGCAACGCTACGATCTGGACATGTGATCTGACCCAGCAATATATCATTATTAACGCCGATTATCGCAGCTAATGACCATAGCAACTCCAAAGCTCCGTGTTCTGGTTAGCGCTGCCGCATTAATTGATGGCGATGGCAGAGTGTTGCTAGCCAAACGCCCAGAAGGTAAGGCAATGGCCGGATTATGGGAGTTTCCGGGCGGCAAAATTGAACCGGGAGAAACACCGGAAGACGCGCTGATCAGAGAATTAAAAGAAGAGCTGGCGATTGATACCGTGTCATCCTGTCTGGCACCGCTGGCTTTTGCCAGTCATGATTATGATGACATGCATCTGATACTGTTGCTTTATGCCTGTCGCCGCTGGCAAGGCACAGCTGTGCATCAGGAAGGTGGCGAAGTCACATGGGTGAGAGCCGCGCGATTGCGTGACTATCCTATGCCGCCAGCGGATATTCCGCTTATATCCATGCTTCAGGACTGGCTGTAATATCCGCCTAATTCTGGCTATTATCCTGATCTGAATTAAGGAAATCACCCAGATGAATATCAGCAGAACCGGGTTTTAGCGGTTTTTGCTGATCCGGCGATGGTGACCATGCGGTTAATGTGATCAGTTCAATATCTGCATTTACCCGCTGGTCTTCGGTGCTGAAACGATCCTGATAAAGCGTTGATGCCTGCATGATAGTATCACGTCTGGTGATATGATTGGCGCGCCCCAATAGCGCATTGGATTCGCCCATCTGGCGCAATTCACGCATCATTTGCAAAGGATCAGCCCAGCTCACCGATAAAGTATCGCTATCTGCCACCGGTAATCCGAATCCGGCACGTCCCAGCAAGCCGCCCAGATCACGGATATCAGCCATCGGTAATACACGCGGCGATAATCCGCCTGCGGTCTGGCTTTCTGCTTCTGCCAGACATGACCGCAAGCCGCCAAAGCTGATCCCGCCAGCCATCGATAAAAGCAACAAACCATCCGGTTTGAGCCAACGCCGCATCCGCGTAAGCATGCCCGGCAAATCATTGACCCAATGCATGGAAAAAGCCGATGTTATGGCATCAAATGACCCCTCACGAAAATTAACATTATCATAATCAATAACCAGCGAAGGGGTATCTTTGGCAGTATGTTCAGCCATGCCCAGTGACGGATCAGCGCAAATCACGCGATCCACTTTTCCTGATGCTAATGCGGCTTTGGCCATCTCGCCATGATGCGCGCCTAAATCAAGCACTAGCGGAAAGCGTCGCCGAACAATCTCAAGCCGGTCAGCTAGGCGGTCTGCGGCGGCCTGTTTAAGAAAATTAACCGCCCCGAACCCCGATGACGCGCGATTTCTATATCGGCGATGAGCAACAGAATCAATTAATTGCGGAATGTTAGCGGCCATGGATCACTTCATTATATTTATGGAATATATCATAGCATTTCTTATACATAAAAACACCATACAGAAAAATAGGTACGCATTAGGATTTTATTAATCTTTAAATGACATAATCTGTTTTATGAAAATCTGGCAACATTGGCAAAATCGTATCCGGCATGATTTCAAACATGATTTCAAGCAGGGTTTTAAGCATTGCTTTAAGCAGGGCATCAATCTATTGATCCCGCCGCAATGCCCCGGATGCCATGCTATTGTTCATGATGATGGTTTATGCGGGCAATGCTGGTCACGCATTAAACGGATTACCCCGCCTTTATGCATACAATGTGGACGCGGATTTCCTTATGCGGCCGGAATTGAACGATGTGTTCGCTGCCTGACCCAACCACCAGATTTTGACCGTGCTATCGCCGGATTTGGCTATAATGCTATGTCACGGCGGCTTATCCTCGGGTTAAAATATGCAAAACGGCATGATGTGACACCGGCCATAGCACGAATGATGGCAAATGCCGGTGGCGAGTGTTTACAAGAAGCCGACTGGATCATACCACTGCCCCTTCACTGGACACGATATTATCAACGTGGGTTCAATCAGTCTGCAGAACTGGCACATGCTATTATAAAAGCTGCACATATTCCGGCCGATAAATATCGTCCTGATTTACTGAAACGGATTAAGAAAACCGAAAGCCAGGGGCATAAAAACCGCCAGCAACGCCAACGCAATATGCAAGGCGCGTTTCAGGTAACTGACCCTGCTAACTGTATTAAAAATGCTTCTGTTCTGATTATTGATGATGTGCTAACCACTGGTGCCAGTTTATCGTCCGCCGCCAGATGTTTGAAAAAAGCAGGGGCAAAACATGTTGCTGTTCTTCTGGCGGCGCGTGTAGGCTAGGATAAAAGAAAATGCAAATGGAACACATATATAGATGAATATAGGCGAGCAATGGAACTCCGGATAGCAAATTGCCAATACACGGCACAGGCTGATGAAACAGCGACATGTGATATCGTTCTGCCCATGATGGCAGAAGCCGCTAATAAAGGCGCGGATATGATCTGTCTGCCCGAATGCGCCAGCCGGCTTGATCCGGTGAATGCATCATTAATGGCCAACAGCCAGACCGAAAATAATAGCGACAGCCTCAGCTGGTTTCGTGATGCCGCGCGAACACATAACACATGGGTGATGATAGGGTCGCTGTTGCTTAAATCCGAACAGGCCGATGATATGCTCGTAAACAGGGGATTTCTGATCACGCCAGATGGCGATATTCGCGCCCGTTACGATAAGATTCACATGTTTGATGTTTCGGTTAATGATGGTCAGAATTATCACGAATCCAGACGGTTCATTGCTGGTAATAAAACGCTTCTGGTGCAAATGGATGGATGGCGGCTAGGCATGACTATTTGCTATGATCTGCGCTTTCCTTATCTGTATCGCCAGCTGGCGGCGGCGGGGGCTGACCTGATCACCATTCCGGCGGCTTTTACCAAAGTAACCGGCACCGCACATTGGCATAGTCTGATGCGGGCGCGCGCCATTGAAAACGGTGTATTTATTGTTAGTCCAGCGCAATGCGGCACACATGCCGCTGATCGTCAGACATATGGGCATGCGCTGGTTGTTGATCCGTGGGGGACGGTGTTGAGCGATGCCGGTGCTGATCCGGCATTAACGCTTACCAGCATCAATCTGGATGCGGTAGCAAAGGCCAGAACAGCCATTCCGTCATTAGCTAGCGGCCGCGAAGATAATATTGAACTAGAGCTGATCTGAGCCGAATTTAAGATATTTTTCCCGCCGTTCCGTTATCAGCGCCTGACTGGACTTTCCAGAAATATCGGCTAATTCTGCGGCAATGGCATCACCCAGATTTTTAATTGCCGTATCCGGATCACGATGCGCCGCCCCTAATGGTTCCGGAACAATCGCATCAATTACGCCCAGCGATTTCATATCATTAGCGGTTAGTTTCAATGCCTCGGATGCGTCTTTGGCATGTTCGGCGCTTCGCCATAGGATAGACGCGCATCCTTCGGGGGAAATCACGGAATAAACCGCGTGTTCAAACATGATAACGCGATTACCAGTAGCCAACGCGATAGCACCGCCTGACCCACCTTCACCAATAATGGCTGAAATCAATGGTGTTTTCAGATTAAGACAGGCTTGAATGGATCGGGCAATGGCCTCAGCCTGACCGCGTTCCTCAGCGCCACGGCCGGGATAGGCACCAGCGGTATCAACCAGCGAAATGACTGGCAAACCAAAACGGCCAGCCAGTTCCATTAATCGCCGGGCTTTCCGGTATCCTTCGGGGCGCACCATGCCGAAATTGCGCTTAATGCGGTCTTCGGTGGTATGACCTTTTTCTGTTCCGATAACTGCCACCGGCATATCACGGAACCGCGCCAGACCAGTAATCAGCGCATGATCTTCGCGGTAATTACGATCACCGGCCATTGGAATAAAATCGGTAAATAATTCTGCAACGATGCTGGTAATTTTGGGGCGATCCGGATGACGGGCGACCTGCACTTTTTCCCATGGCTTGAGCTGGGAATATGCCTGGGTTAATTCTTTGGTAATTCTGGACTGGAGCCGGCCAACTTCATCGGCGATATTGATATCACCTTCGGATGACAGATGCCGCAATTCTTCTATCTTGCCTTCCAGAACAGCAATTGGTTTTTCAAAATCAAGAAATTGTCGCATGTTTTATCACCATAATTTTTTCGATTATAACTGGATCAGGACTTATCAGCAAGGGGATGCGTATCCTTGACCAATCCCATCAACCGGTCATCGCGGGTTTTTGTATAAATTTCGGTTGTGGAAATATCAGCATGACCAAGCAATAGCTGTAGTGAACGCAAATCTGCACCGCGATTCAACATATGCGTGGCAAATGAATGGCGCAACACATGGGGGCTCATTTTATCGGGATTAATGCCTGCCTTGATGGCCAGATCACGCAGTAATGTATAGATATGCTGGCGGCTGATCGGTTTATCCTGCCGACCAGCTGGAAATAGCCACGGCAAAGCGATATAGGCTGGCACCTGATCACGCATGGCAAGCCATGCTTCGGATGCCTGTAATGCGCTTTCGGTTAAGGCAACCATGCGTTCTTTATTCCCCTTACCCTTAATAATGATGGTCTGGCGCCGATGACGAAACGGTGATGCCTCCAGATGGCATAGCTCACTCACCCGGCAACCTGTGGCATATAAAATCTCAATAATAGCTAAACTCATCACACCGCGAATGCTGTTATCCTGTTCGGCATAATGGATCAATTGCATCAGTTCTTTTTCGCTCAGGCTTTTCGGTAGAGATGATCCTAGCGCTGGCCGGTCAAACAGCTGTAATGGATTGTCTGTGCGTTTATTTTCCGCCACAAGAAACGCCATAAACCCCTTGATAGCGCTGATCCGCCGTGACAGCGATGCCGCCGATAGCTGATCTGCCCATCCATCCATTGTTGCGCGTGCTGTATCCAGCGAAACTGATAAAACCGTTAACTGACGCTTTTCCAATGCCATAACAAATTGTTCCAGATCAGATTGATAAGCCGCGACTGTGTTAACGGAAATCTGTTTTTCCGCCTTCATTGCCGTCAGATATTCCATGATCAGATGCTGATGGGCTGGGCTAATCTCAATCAGCTCGGTTTTTGGTTCAGCTTTGGGCGGCATTCATGTCCTCATCCGAGTCCTCATCCGATATCTGCACCCGATACGCCCCCCATGCCCGCATGATATCAACGGCAAATTGACGGCTTTCTTCAATCAGGCCAGCATCATAAAGCGCCCCGGCCAATGTCGCGGCATCATCACGGCTTAGCGCATGAAGCGGCGTATCCTGCATAAGCGCGGCTAGCATCAACACCGTTTCAGCAGGCCGTTCACGCGCCGGATGTTGCGCTAGCATCATCATATCCGGATATGCAAATGATACCATACCGCTGGCCAGACGCGGTCGATTGGCAAATCTGTCTTCGTCAGTAAGTGGTGTTGCCACAACCCCGACAGCATCAAGCAGAGGAATAGCATCCTGTGCGTTGATATCGCGGAGCATATCTTGTGGCATTTCACCAGCCATCACTGTGGCGGCCAGATTTTGCCACGCCACATGTTCCGGCCCTGTGATAATATCATCCGGCAATGGGTAATCCGCAATCACCAGCAACATGATAGCCTGATTATATTTTATCCGTGTCCGTTCATTTTCCGGTGTCATACCGGTGATGGCGGCGGCCAGATGCGGCGCCCATATGTCTAGCGATTCTGCACCGATATGCGCCATATCATATTCAAGCGCCATTAAAGTAATATCCAGTTTTTCAACCGGATTTTCTGTTGATAATAAACTATGCCAGAGCATAATCCGCTGGCTAGCGATATCAAAACGATCCTTATCACCACCAGACTGATCAGCAAATTGCGTGATTGCCATAGACAGATTGATTGCGTTTTGCGGAATATATGGCCATTCCATCATCTGTTCTTCGATAGGTTTCAGTCGAAGCTGTTGGCTTACCCCGAACTGATAATACGCGGTTTCGGGATTAAGATAGCTCAACTGGCTAAGACTCTGGCTCAATGCTATGGGCATGTTCTGACGAATATCCAGCGGGATAACAATATTATCCAAATCCATCAACGCGATGTTCAATCCGGTGGGCAGCACCGGTGCCACCATATCCGCTGTTGTGCCATCTATGCGCGCACGAAGCACATTGAAAAACAGCTCATCCTCAATGCCGCGTTCTTCCAGCAGATCAAGCTGGAAACTGGCTAGCGAATCTTCACCTGATAATAGCGCGCAGAATATCTGGTTTTTTAAGAGATAATCCGCATCAATGGCCGGACTAGCCGCCATGTCACGCAACGATTCCACTTTCTGACATAACTCATCATCATTTTTGGTAATCAGATTATGATTGACCAAAAACATGCCCCATGATGCCCAATTCTCATCAGCAGGAAGCTGGCGGGCAAATTGTGCCAGCATGTCCGATAGCCCCTGATCACGCATCCATTCCAGTTTGTATTCCACAAAAATGCCAGCATTCTGTGTCGCGCCACCCGGGGGGATAGCCCGCGATATCATGACATGCCGCAAGAGCTGATCCAGACGTGGCGAAGATACCCGCTCTGGCAGACGTTCCATCAATGCCATCACATCTGAAACCATACTGTTTTGCCACATGGTACGGCTTAACACGCCTCTGGCTTCGGTATTAATACCAATAGTGGCTAGCATTACGCCCTTGGGGTCTTTGTTGCTGAGACTAACCGAAGGCACATCACGGCTAGTGGCGGATAAAATATTTGTGTCCGTATCCGTATCCGTTTCGCTGTCTGTAGTTACCGTGTCCAGACTAAACAGAGGAGTGTCTTCCACAGTATCCGATATGCTATCAAGAGCTGACATGCTAGGTGGTGATGTGGATTGATCTGTTGTTGCCCCTAGCTGCCCCGTGATATCCAGCGCGCCATCAGATTGCGCCACGGCAAACCCAGCAGGCAGGATAACACATGCCATCAGCACACTACACTGACGCCAGATGACACTCTTATTCATGCTCAACATCCTAAAACCCCATTCTTTTTCATCAAAACACTATTCTTTATCGTGATCATTGCTGACAATGTCTTAAGATAGCATTATAAAGCTATTATGTCGGTAATGAGGCAAAAAACCAACAATGTCATGCACCTTATGTGGTGATAACACAATATATGCACAGTTTTATGGAGACAAAGGCCTTGGCCAGTATAGATAATATGGCTACACATCTGATCAATCACATGACCCGGAGCATTGTTCTGGTCGGTCATATGGGATCAGGGAAAACCAATGTCGGGCGCCTGCTTGCACAGAAAATGCAACTGGATTTTGTTGATAGTGACAAAGTTATCGAAACCGTAGCAGGAATAAGCATTGTTGATATATTTGATCTTTATGGCGAAGCGGAGTTCCGCAGGCTGGAATTGCGCGAGATTTCAACTCTGCTTGACCACCAGCCCGCCCAGATTATTTCTGTTGGCGGCGGAGCGTTTGTGCAACCAGATTGCCATGATATTATCAAAGCAAAAGGGCTTTCTATCTGGCTTCAGGCACAACCGGAAACTCTGGTATCCCGCATGAGCAACATTGCCAGCCGGCCTCTGTTAAAAGACAAAGACCCGCTTCAGGTTCTACATCAACTATCCGAACAACGTGATCCCTATTTTGCCAAGGCTGATCTGATTGTGAATACAGATGGACTTGAGCTATCTGATTCTGCCAGCAAAGTATTTGATCATCTGGTGCAATATCTGGAACAACACACGGGATCATCATCATGACCGCCGCCACGACATCGCCACATCATGCTATCGTTCCGGTCGGGTTAGGTGAACGGAGCTATAAAATCACCATTGGCAACGGCATATTGGAACAGGCTGATCAATTACTAGGCGGTTTTATTACCGGCAGGAAAGTGATTATTCTAGCGGATCAGGCTATTGCCAGACCTTGGCTTGAACAACTGGAAACAGCTTTATCGCGGGTCGCCACCTGCCATAGCATCACTACATCAGGCGGTGAGGCCACCAAATCATTCAGCCGCTATACAGAGCTGATGAATACTATTCTTGATCATGGCATTGACCGGCGCACCGTGATTATTGCCGTTGGTGGGGGCGTTATTGGTGATCTGGCTGGTTTCATGGCGGCAAGTCTGTTGCGCGGATTGGATTTTATCCAGATTCCCACAACATTACTGGCACAAGTTGACAGCTCAGTTGGCGGAAAAACCGGCATTAATGCTGATGCCGGCAAGAATCTGGTCGGGGCATTTCATCAACCGAAAGCGGTTTTGATTGATACCGCGTGTCTTAGCACATTAAGCCCGCGTGAGATGCGTGCCGGATATGCCGAGATGGTCAAATACGGTTTACTTGGTGATGCTGATTTTTTTGACTGGCTAGAACAACATGGCAAAGCTGTTCTTGAACAGGAGCCAGATATTCTGGCAGAAGCCATTGCCCGATGCTGTCAGGCAAAAGCCGATATCGTTGCCGCAGATGAACGCGAGGACGGGGTGCGGGCATTACTTAATCTTGGTCATAGTTTTGCTCATGCGTTTGAAGCAGAAGCAAAATATGACGGCCGGCTTTTACATGGTGAAGCGGTGGCGGCTGGCATGTGCCATGCCTTTGCCTTGTCGCGGTATTTAGGGCTGACAGATGGGCAATCCTGCCATCGCGTCATTAATCATCTGGCCGCCCATGGGTTGCCATGCTGGCGCGGAGATTTACATGATGTAGTTGCCACCGCCGATAGTGATCAGCTGATCCGGCATATGGCCAAGGATAAAAAGGCGACCAATGGACAGCTTAATCTTGTGCTTGTTCGCGGGATTGGTGATGCTTTTGTTAAAACGGATATTGCCCGTGAAGATGTTGCCGCTATCCTTGATGCCGCTACAATAAACGACACCACAATTAATAAGGTGATAACATGACGGTTTTATCATTAACCATAACCGCTGCGGTTATCATCATTCTGCTGATTGCATCCGCGTTTTTTTCCAGCTCGGAAACTGCGCTAACCGCCGCATCCGAAGCCCGCATGCGCAGTCTGGCCGCAAAAGGAAACGAAAGGGCAAGTGCTTATGAACGCCTAAGCCAGCATCGTGATTTACTGATCAGCAGTTTGCTAATCGGAAATAATCTGGTCAATGTTCTGGCCACATCATTAGCAACCAGCGTCATGATCACGCTATTGGGGGAATCCGGCGTGGTGATTGCCACGATATTAATGACTATTATTCTGGTGCTATTTGCAGAAGTGATTCCAAAAACCTTTGCCATTAATCACGCGGATGATTTTGCATTATCCGTATCCAGACCCGTATCCATTATCGTGTTTGTGCTGAAACCGTTTAGTATTAGCTTGCGCTGGATAGTTCATATTCTGATTGGCAATCACAATACCCGTGATGTCTACCGCGAAGAAGAATTGCGCGGCATGATTGAAATTCATGCCAGCGGCAGTGATAGTGACGCGCGTGAGCAAAGCGCCATGTTGTCCAGCGTGCTTGATCTGGGCGAAGTCATGGTGGACGAAGTCATGACTCACCGCGCATCAGTTGCCATGATTGATGCCAGTCACGATATCGATGCCGTGTTCATGCAGGTGATGTCATCACCCTATACGCGCCACCCTGTCTATTCTGGCAAACAGGATAATATTATTGGCGTGTTGCATGTCAAAGCATTGCTTCGGGCGATGGGGGAAGCCGCGAATAATAAAAAACTGGAACAGATTGCCACCACGGATATTGCCGCTGAACCTTATTTTATTCCTGAAACTACATTACTGATGAATCAGCTTCAGGCGTTTCGTCACCGGCGTGAACATTTTGCCGTTGTTGTTGATGAATATGGTGATTTTCGGGGTATCGTTACATTAGAAGATATTCTGGAAGAAATCGTTGGTGAGATTGATGACGAACATGACGAAAGCATCACCGGCATCTGGCCGCAAGATGATGGATCATGGATCATTGAGGGCGATACCACCATTCGCGACATCAATCGGGCGCTTGATTTTAATCTGCCTGATGATGATGCCGCGACATTGGCCGGATTAGTTATTAACGAATCCCGCACCATCCCGTTACCGGGGCAGGAATTCCGGTTTTATCAAGTGCGATTCCGAATTTTGCGGCGTAATCGCAATAAAATTGAACGTGTCCGCATCTGGCCAGAACCTAATCATCCAGATCAGAACACCAAAAAAACAGAGGAGTCCGAGTAATGTCAACTCAACGCCAGCATGTGCACCGCCGTAGCATCACATTGGATGGGTATGTCCGGACGGACGGGTTGATAGAAGTCGAGGCGGAATTAACCGATGTCAAAACCTATGGTTTCCCCAGCGAAGATCGCGGCTTTATCGATGCCCATGAACCTATCCATCATATGCATGTCCGTGTTGCCGTTAATCATGAACTGGAAGTATGCGAGGCTGAGGCAAAGACACTTGCCGGGCCTTATCGTATCTGCCCGAAAGCCAATGATGTTTTTCCTGAACTGATCGGGATGAAAATCGCATCTGGCTGGCGGCACAAGGTACGGTCAGCCATTGGCGGCAGAAAAGGCTGTACGCATATCACCGAGTTGATGGGGCCAGTCGCAACAGTGATCATGCAAACCTATTATGGCGAAGAATCCCGCCGCAAAAGAGACAGCGAAACCGGCCAGATGGATATGTCAGATAGCGAATCCTATAAAGGCCTAATCAATAGCTGCGTGGGATATGACGAAGATGGTGCCGTTGTGAAAACCATGTTCCCTAACGGCGTTTCATCATCAGATCAGACCAGCTAGACAATAGTAATGCGAAGCGCGTGCAATCCATCAGAAAGCTCTTGCCCCAATGCCGAATAAATGGCGCGATGCGCCGCGACACGGCTAAGCGGTTTCAATTCTTCCGCGTCAATAGTCACCGCGATATGTGTTCCGCCGCCTTCGCGCCAGCCAGCATGACCATGATGGGCTTCTGATTCGTCAATCACGTCCAGTCGGGTGGGTTGAAAATGGCTTTCTAGTTGAGTTTTTATGCGATTGGCTCTAGTCATCTGGCATTCCTGATTTATGTTACATATTATAACGGCATGGTTGCATGCCCGACATGTGGATTATAGTATATAAAAATGAAAAAAGCTCATGTTTCAACCTCTGATATACCATCCATGCGTGGTAAAGAAGACATGCCACGGCAATGTGAGCATGACGACTGTGATGCGGATGGTATGTACCCTGCCCCACGCACCCGTGAAGATTTGCGTAATTACATCTGGTTTTGTCTGGATCATGTGCGCGAATACAACAAAAAATGGAATTATTTTGCTGATATGGATGAAGGCGATATTGATCAATGCATCAGACGCGCCACCACATGGGAACGCCCATCATGGCATTTTGGAACAAATTCAAAGACGCGTGATTTTGCTAATCAGTTTGATGACCCACTTGGAATATTCGGGCAGGATAACGCCAGACAGACCATCGAAAAACCAATGCCAAAAGAAGAAAAGCAGGCATGGAAAGAAATGCAGCTTACCCCCGGCACCGAATGGTTAAAAATAAAGCAGCAATATAAGAAACTGGTAAAAATACATCATCCGGATGCTAATGGCGGGGCAAAAACTGCCGAAGAAAAGCTAAAATCTATTAATCTGGCATTTTCTGTTCTGGAAAAGGCCTACAGCAAAGCTATGTAATCAGGTAATACATATATGCAGTCATTTGATTTCTTGCATCAGTTCAGTTAAAACCGCCCGATAAACAATAAGGATTACCAATGTCATCTTCGTCACCATCTTCGGATACCCCAAACCGTAAACCTGCACATCAGCTGGATGCACCTGATATAACCGTATCAGCGCGTGAAGTTTTTAATCTTGATATTGATATGGATATTCCCGCATTTTCCAGTAGCTCCGAATATGTGCCGGATCGTGATGACAGCTATATTTTTGATCATGACACCACGCTGGCCATTCTGGCAGGTTTTGCCTATAACCGCCGCGTCATGGTGCAAGGCTATCACGGCACTGGAAAATCCACCCATATCGAACAGATCGCGGCCAGACTGAACTGGCCTTGTATCCGTGTTAATCTGGACAGCCATATCAGCCGGATTGATCTCATCGGCAAGGACAGTATCGTTCTGCGCGATGGCAAGCAGGTGACAGAGTTTCGCGAAGGTATCCTGCCATGGGCATTGCAAAATCCGGTTGCGCTGGTTTTTGATGAATATGACGCTGGCCGTGCTGATGTCATGTTTGTTATTCAGCGTATTCTTGAGGTAGAAGGCAAGCTGACCTTGCTGGATACCAACCGCGTCATCCGTCCACATTCGGCGTTCCGGCTTTTTGCCACGGCCAATACCATTGGTCTGGGGGATACAACCGGACTGTATCATGGCACACAACAAATCAATCAGGGTCAGATGGATCGCTGGTCAATCGTATCAACGCTGAACTATCTGCCGCATGATGTCGAATGCCAGATTGTCATGGAAAAAACCAAAGCCGCAGGCAATGTCATTGATAAAGATCAGGCTAGTGCCATGGTACGGCTGGCGGATCTGACCAGAAAAGGCTTTATCGCTGGCGATATTTCCACTGTTATGTCGCCACGGACAGTGATTACATGGGCAGAAAATGCCCATATTCTCGGGGATATCAAACTGGCCTTCCGGCTGTCATTTCTGAATAAATGTGATGAGATGGAACGCGCTATTGTAGCGGAATATTATCAGCGTTGCTTTGCCGAAGAACTGCTTACCGATGCCCAGCATACGGCTAGTTAAGATTAGGTGAATAATGGCAAACGATCCCGATAATCCGTTTCTTAAATCAACATCTGCCTGTTTGCGTGCGATGGCCGGGGGAACTCAGCATGCGGTGCGTTTCAGCGGTAATCAGACGGTTATCTCACCAACAGAAATACGGCTTCCTGCCCCAAATAAGGAAGATACGCGGATACATTCTGATGGTAACGTCACAAAGGCCAATTTAAATCAGGTTGATGCCAATATCCGTGGCGCAGCAGATAGCGCCGCGTTATGGCTAGCGCATCACAATGAGCATATCCACCAGAATAAAGCGCCGATGGCACAACAGGCGCGCGTTATATTTGATGCCGTGGAACATGCCCGGGTTGAGGCTATTGGCGCTAATGAAATGCCGGGGGTTGCCCGAAATCTTCGTACCAGCACAGAAGCCAAGTTTACCCAGACAACATTGCCTCCACCGGGGCCGGCAAACGCAGATGACCAATCCCAGACCATTGCCCATGTGACCAATTTGCTAATCAGAGAAGCGCTAACCGGTGAAAAACCGCCCAAAAGCGTGGCAATGTCTGTTGATTTATGGCGACCATGGATTGAAAACCGCGCTGGTGATCTGATTGATCAGCTAGGGTATTCTGTTGATGATCAGGCCTCTTACGCGGAATTAAGCCGTAAGCTGATTGGCGCATTAGAAACAGATTTAGGTGATCCGATTGATCCGGATGATGATAATAATGAGGATGACGAAACCGAAGCCGAAGGTGATCAGGGCGAAGATGATAATGCTAACCCGCAAGGGGAAAGTGATGACGGTGATGCCGGCGAAAGCATGGATCAACCCGGTGAAGCATCAAGCATGGAAGCATCCGAAGGCGATGGTGACGGGTCTGAAGAAGACGGCGATTCTGCTCTAACCGAGGGTGAGCAGCCATCAGGCGAACAGGATTCCAATAGCCAGAGTGATAAAGGCAATGCCGAATATTACCGCATCTTCACCGAAAGCTATGACGAAGTCGTTGATGCGATGGATTTATGTGATCCTGATGAGCTCACGCGGCTAAGACAATTGCTGGATAAACAACTGGATCATCTGAATGGGGTAATTGGAAAACTGGCTAACCGGTTACAACGAAAGCTCATGGCGCATCAAAACCGAAGCTGGGATTTTGATCTGGAAGAAGGTATTCTGGATGCAGGTAAATTATGCCGTGTTGTCACCCAGCCGACGCATCCCCTATCCTATAAAATGGAAAGCGATATTACGTTCCGCGATACCGTTGTCAGCTTGCTCATTGATAATTCCGGTTCCATGCGGGGACGACCGATTACAATCGCAGCGGCGGCGGCAGATATTCTGGCACGGACGCTGGAACGGTGCGGGGTCAAGGTTGAAATCCTTGGCTTTACAACCAGAGCATGGAAAGGCGGGCAAGCCCGTGAAGCGTGGCAATTGGCTGGCAAACCGGCCTATCCCGGCCGTCTAAACGATTTGCGCCATATTATTTATAAATCAGCCGATGCCCCCATGCGTCGCGCCAGAAAATCATTAGGGCTAATGCTTCGCGAAGGCTTGCTAAAAGAAAATATAGATGGCGAAGCTTTGTTATGGGCGCATAACCGGCTGATCGCACGGTCTGAAGAACGCCGTATTCTTATGGTTATTTCTGACGGCGCGCCTGTTGATGATTCAACGCTGTCGGTAAATCCCGGAAACTATCTTGAACGGCATCTGCGGCAAGTTATTGCCTATATCGAATCGCGTTCACCGGTTCAGCTTGTGGCCATCGGTATTGGTCATGATGTGACCAGATATTATGAACGGGCGGTTACCATCACCGATGTGGATCAGCTAGGTGGTGCCGTGACAACACAGCTGGCCGATCTGTTTGACGAAGACGCCAAAACACCACGCGGCAGAGCACGGAAAAGACGGATTGCCTAAGCCGGTATCATTAAAGTAATAAAAAAATGAAGTTATGCGCTAGAGCTAATTATTCGCTAGAACTAATTATTCGCTAGTCATGGCCGCTTTGATAGCACGTTTGACATGAACCGCGTTAGAGCTCAGGTTTTCGTCCTTAGCGGATAACAGAAACGCATCAATTCCACCTGTTTTTTCCACTGTACGGATAGCGTTTGTTGACACCCGAAACGATACAGATTTGCCCAGAGCATCACTAATCATGGATGAGTTTTGCAGGTTTGGCAGAAAACGGCGACGAGTTTTATTTTTAGCATGGCTGACATTGTTGCCAGTCATTACGCCTTTACCAGTCAATTCACAGCGACGGGACATATTAAACTCCTCACATTAATGCTTTATGCAGTCTTAATCATTACAAAGAGGGGTATTAACGCATCCAGCCGCCATCGTCAAGGTAAGTTATTGTTTTTTTACCCACATACCGGCCAAAACGACATTATCATCTCGTGTTGATTTGTTTCTATTATTTAAGATAGTATACTACACTTAAATATAGGAATTGCATAAAAAAGTAGCACCGTTTTTCCGGGTATGAATGATGAAAACACCGAATCCAGATGATATCGTCGAATATCAGGCTAATCCGGTAACAAAAATTAAACGCAATGTTACCATTGATAAACGCCGCACGACATTGATGCTCGAACAGGAAATCTGGACAATACTGGATGAATTGGCTCGCGAAGAGGGGCTATCCATTGATGAGCTATGCAACCAAATCCATCATTTTCATGACGGATCAGAAAGCATTAGCTCTGTTCTGCGGATTGTCGCTGTGCTGGCCTGCCGTGTTGTTCAGACTAATTCTTCCACAACCGGACATGCTTTTCACAATAACCAGATGATGTTTCCATCACGCCTGCATCAGGCATTAAACCGGCTTGATCCGTCCACTGATACGTAATGCCTCTGCCGCATTGCTCACCTGCCCGATAGCATCGGTTATATGGGCAAAGCCGTCTCTGGCCAGTAATGCATCCAGATCATGTATCATTTTTGCCACGATATGCGGGCCGTTAAGCGCCAATGCTGTATAAAGCTGAACCAGATGTGCCCCTGCCAGAATTTTTGCATATGCCGCCGCCGCGTTATCAACGCCGCCAACGCCAATGATAGGAATATCCTTGGGTAGTCGCGATCTGGCCAGCGCCAGCCATTCTGTTGACGATACCAGCAATGGCGCACCCGAAAGCCCACCTGTTTCGGTTTTATGTGAGGAACGCAAGCTATCAGGGCGGCTTATGGTTGTGTTTGTTAGTATCACGCCCGCCGCGCCCATATCAGGAAGTCTTTCCAGAACGGCCAGAAAATCCGCTTCATTCATATCCGGTGACAGTTTAATCAGAACCGGTATTTCGGGTCTGGCGCATCCGGTTTTTACCGCTGTCATGATATCTGCCAGAATTTCAGGTGTCTGCATATCACGCAAACCGGGGGTATTCGGGGATGATACATTGACCGTGATATAATCAGCATAGGGCGATAAAATAGCACTTGTTGCCGCGTAATCGGCGATACGGTCTGGGCTGTCTTTATTCGCCCCAATATTGATGCCAAGCACCGCTTGCTGGCCAAATTGACCGGATACCGTCTGGCGCCACGCGGCAAGCCGTGTTTTTGCCTGTTCTGCGCCGTCATTATTAAATCCGTAGCGATTTATCACCGCCTGATCCTGCGGCAAACGAAAGACTCTGGGCTTGGCATTACCGGCTTGCGGTTTTGGCGTGATAGTTCCAACCTCAACAAATCCAAACCCCAAACGGAATGCGCCTGACATTGCCGCCGCATTTTTATCAAAACCAGCGGCAAGCCCGATAGGATTTGTAAAATTCAAGCCAAGACAGTTCTGTTTGAGCCGGGGGAAATCCTGTTCCTGTCCAAACGCCGGAACCAGACCATGTGACATAGCCCAGACAGCCAGATGATGTGCCCTTTCTGGCGATAGACGATGCGCAAATAAAGTCGCAAGTCTGCTGATCACCCGGCTTCTCCTGCCAGATCACCATTAACCGCCTGCATGATCAATTGCTGCATGGCTTCCATGCCATATAATGTGATGAATGATCCCATGCGGGGGCCTTCATCCTGTCCCAGCAAGACTTGATAAAGACAGGAAAACCAGCCACGCAATGGCTCATATCCGGCATCTTTGCCCACGGCAAAAACCGCAGACTGGATATCTTCGGCTTCCGCGCCAGCAGGCAATTCAGCCAGTTTGCTAGCCAGTGTTTTCAAATGCCCGATTTCATCTTCGGTTGGCTGGCGGTAATGTTTGAACGGCCGCACCCGATCCTGATAATAGGTAACAGCATAATCAACCAGTCGGGCCAGCTCAGGATGCGTGTCTGGTGTGACATCTGATGCGTATTGCGCCAGATATCCCCCCAGATACCCCCAGATCACTTCTGCTGTTTCGGCCTGACAAACACCAGCCAGATTAAGCACTAGCGAAAAGCTGACCGGAATATCGGTTGCTGGCACTTCGGCTTTATGGATATGCCATACCGGATTATCGATTTGCGCCACGGCTTCCTGTCTGGTGAAGGCGGAAAGATGGCTGTAATATTCATCCACCATTTTTGGCACAACATCAAAATAAAGCCGTTTGGCACGTTTTGGCTGATTATACATGAATAGCGATAATGATTCGGCTGTTCCATAGGTCAGCCATTCTTCAACGCTTAATCCATTGCCGCGTGATTTGGATATTTTCTCACCATTCTGGTCAAGGAACAACTCATAGGAAAAACCGGCTGGTGGTGTTGCGCCCATAATATGAGTGATTTTAGAAGAAAGCTTAACAGACTCGCTTAAATCCTTACCGCTCATTTCATAATCAACGCCAAGCGCAAACCAGCGCATCGCCCAGTCACATTTCCATTGCAACTTGACCTTACCTTTATCAATAACGGTGTTAACGGCCTCACCTGTGTCCGGGTCTGTGTATTGAATCAGGCCATTTTCCGGGTCGGTATGGGTAATTGGCACCTGAAGCACCTGCCCTGTGCGCGGGCAAACTGGCAAAAACGGACTGTAAGTCGCTTTTCTTTCCTCACCAAGTGTGGGCAGAACCACATTAATGATGCTGTCATATTTTTCCAGAATACGCTGAAGCGCTGAATCAAACTGGCCGGACTGATAACATTCAGTTGCTGAATAAAACTCATACTCAAAACCAAAACTATCGAGAAAAGCACATAATCGGGCGTTATTATGCGCACCAAAGCTGTCATGCGTGCCAAACGGATCAGGCACCTGAGTCAATGCTTTGCCCAGATGTTCGGCCAGTAAGTCTTTATTCGGGACATTATCCGGTACTTTGCGAAGCCCGTCCATATCATCGGAAAAACAGATCAGCCGTGTTGGTCGCCCGGTTAATACCTCATAAGCATGGCGCACCATAGATGTGCGGACAACCTCACCGAATGTGCCAATATGCGGCAAGCCGGATGGGCCATATCCAGTTTCGAAAATCGCAACATAGTCATCT
>JAHEII010000112.1 GCA_024639485.1 Alphaproteobacteria bacterium | reverse complement strand
TCACTGCATGATGGCCCGGTGGCAGAGTGGTGATGCAGCGGCCTGCAAAGCCGCGTACACCGGTTCGATTCCGGTCTGGGCCTCCATCGCTTCATGTCATGCTTATGCCTTATATATTTATATATGTAGCCCTTTTTTATTCGGGTGATATATTCAGGGTATTATGTTCAGAATATTACTTATCGGTTTTTATATGATTTTGGCAGGATTTTATCCTGCCGCAGTCATGGCTAATGCAGATACTGTATCACTAGCGGATGAAATTGACCGCATTGATGCGAATGTCATATTTATGCGGCATGCCCTAGCCCCCGGATATGGTGATCCCGTCGAGTTTGATGTCAATCGTTGTGACACTCAACGCAATCTGGACGAAACCGGACGTAAACAAGCGCAATTTATCGGACAGTATTTTATCAATGAAGATATTGTCTTTACAGATATTTTATCTAGCCAATGGTGCCGTTGTAAAGACACGGCCACTGAACTGGGACTGGGTCAATGGAACAGTTTTGCTGGTCTGAATTCATTTTTTCAAGGCCATGCCGATAGAACAGAAACTCTGAACTTGCTATCCGAAAAACTTGATCAAACCGGTGATGATGAACTGGTACTAATGGTGACGCATCAAGTGGTTATCAGCGCTATAACACGTCACTCAACACAAAGCGGTGGTTTGATACTTCACAATACCCGAACAGGCGTATCAGTGCCTTTCTCAATCAGGGATTTATAATATCTGCGGCTTATAATGGTCTGTCGCCAATAGCTTCTTTGCGTGTGGCAACAAAAGCATGAAGCGCATCAGCGCATGCCGGATCAAGTGCAGGTGGCACAAAATGATCAAGGATAGATTTCCATTTTTCTTCAGCCCGATCATAAGCCGTAAGCTCGCCATTTGCCTGCCAGTTTTCAAAGGTTTGCCAATCGCTCATCAATGGTGCAAAGAACGCTGTTTTGTAACGTTCCAGCGTGTGATCATGACCAAAGAAATGTCCACCCGGTGCCACATCACCAATGGCATCAAAGCCAAGTTCTTTAGGGGAAAAATCAATAGGTGTTAGCATTTTGGCAAAGGAATCAATCATATCACCATCAAGCATGACTTTTTCATAACTGGCAACTAACCCGCCTTCCATCCATCCGGCGGCGTGGTAAATCAGATTAGCACCACCAAATACCGCCGCCCATAGTGACATCTGGGTTTCAAATGCGGATTGTGCATCTGGAACATTGGATGCACTGCAACCGCTGCTTCTATATGGTAAGCCGTAATGCCGGCAAAGCTGACCACTGGCCAGATTAGTCAAAGCATTTTCAGGAGTACCGAACGCTGGCGACCCTGTTTTCATATCTACATTAGACGTGAAACCGCCATATACAACCGGTGCGCCGGGGCTGACCGATTGGATCATGGCAATAACAAATAATGCTTCGGCGTTTTGCTGGGACAATGCCGCAGGCAAGCTAACCGGTGCCATCGCACCCATTAAAGTAAAAGGCGTGACGATTGTGGCTTGTCCCCATTCGGCCATGGCAAGGGCGGCATCGGACATTTCGGTATCAAGTACACGCGGCGAATTCACATTGATGTTAGTAATGGCAGACGGGGATGATTTCATTTCCTCTATCGTTATTCCCCGTGCTATTGCGATCATTTCCATCGCGTCTGTTACTCTTTCGCGGCCAACAGACATACAGGCAGTGACTTTATCGCTATTGATCAGGGTTGCCAGCATACTATCCAGATGGCGCGTATGGACGGCCAGATCATTGGTCGCGGCGGTCTGGTTTCCATAAAACTGAATATTATTCTGGGCTTGCCCCAATTTGATCAGATCAGTGAAATCAGATAATTGTGAGGATCGTCTGCCACGGGATTTGTCGCTAACATTTGGCGGCCCTGATACCATGCCAAAATTGACATGATTTCCACCAACGGTGATTTGCCGTTTGCTATTGCGTGGCGTTAGGGTGAATTGCGATGGTGCGGATGCGATATGCGTCATCACGAAATCCGTGTCAGCACGAACTATCATGCTATCCTCATCAACATGACATCCTTGTGATTTGAGATGCTGGCGTAGAGATGGGCTTAAAACCTTAAGCCCATGATCACTAATAATGGCCATGCTGTTTTCGTGAATACGTTGAATATCGTCTTCGCGTAAAGGCGACAAATAGCCAAGTTGATTAACATAGCCGCCATAATGAATAGGTGATTTTTGTTCTGTTGCATCGACCGTTTCACGTTGGCGTCTGGAACGGCGTGATGATCGTGCCTTTGGGATTTGATCGGGCATATTTTTCTCCTCATTTTTATGAAAGGCTAGATAATCAGTCACATTTAATTCATATAAGACAGTTTATATTAGATTTGCGACAGAAACACGAGGAAAACACATTTATAAAATTTAATCTGGTAAAAATAATGTGATAGCATTGTCTGTCGCTGGCTTATATACAATAGTCTAATCAATACAGAATTCGGTCTTCATCATATGTCCTTTCTAACCTCACGCTATTTTGCTCATGCGCTATTGATGCTAACCGCATTTATATGGGGGGTTAGCTTCGTTTTTCAGACAACAGGGATGAAAGATGTTGGTGCTATGGGGTTTCAATTTTACCGGTTTCTAGCTGGTGGTATTGCTTTGCTACCATTGGCAATGATGGAATATCGTAAAAACCCGTTCTGGAAACAGCAGGATAATATCAGCCGAGTTAATGTTTTGTGGGGTGGATTGGGGCTTGGCGTGTTTATGTTTGCCGGCTCATCGCTTCAGCAAATTGCGCTTCACACAACCAGCGTTGCTAATGCCGCTTATCTGACCACGTTATATGTGCCGCTCGTACCTGTGTTCGGATTGATCTTTTTTGGTATTCATTTGCCGTGGATGCGTTGGCTGGCCGTTCTGGTATTCATGGCTGGAAGCTGGATGATGACAGGAACAGACCTTGGTCAAATCAGTTATGGCGACTGGCTTGTCGTATCTAGCGCCATATTCTGGGCATTTCATATTATGCTGGTCGGGGCATTGGTGGGATTAACAAAGATGCCGTTTCAGCTAGCCTTTATCCAGACCATTCTGACTGCTCTGTTTTCATTAATTGTCTTTATCATTGTTGATAACATTGATCTGATGCTGGCCTATGCGGTGTTGCCGGATATTCTGTTTGCAGGCGTTTTATCTATCGGGGTTGGGTTCACCTTACAATTGGTTGCCCAACAGAATTGCTCATCGTCTGCGGCAGCATTATTGCTCTCACTTGAGGGCGTATTCGCCGCGCTATCTGGCTGGATTTTGCTAGAACAGGATATGACAGCAATGGCCATAATGGGTGCTGGATTTATAATGGTGGCTATATTGCTGGTTGAGTTAACCCCTGCCCGCCGCATCAAGCCCTCATCTGACTAGATAGACGCTTGCCCAAAAAACCATTATACCATTAGTTATGAAGAAGAATTCACCTGATCTGATGCATCTGGTTCTGCTTGGCGGTGGTCATGCCCAGATATCTGTTCTTAAATCATTAGGAATGCGGCCTATTGATGGGCTACGTGTCACCTTGATCAGCCGTGACCGGCTCACCCCTTATTCGGGCATGCTTCCCGGATATATTGAGGGCAGATACACAAAAACAGAATCCATGATTGATCTAGTCCGGTTGGCACATTTTGCTGGCGCCCGATTTATTCATGATGCCGCCACCGGAATTGATCCGGATCGCAAGCGTCTTATTTTAGGCTATCATCCCCCAATTCATTATGACCGGTTATCGGTAAATATCGGATCAACACCCCGTCTTGATCATATAGATGGGGCAAATATCCATGCCCTGCCCATAAAACCGGTGCCGGAATTGATGGAACATATTGATGCAGTAACAACAGGCAAAACCCCATGTGCACATATAAATATCATTGGCGGTGGGGTCGCCGGAGTTGAGGTGGCATTTGCGCTTCATCACCGGTTGAATATTACTGCCCGACAACAGGTTAATATCAATGTCATTCATTCCGGCCAGCGTCTAGTTGAGCATATGAACATAACCGCAACGCGGCTGATCAGCCAGACGATGCAGGCATATGGAATCACCGCTATCACCGGCAGGAAAGCAATATCGGTTACAGATCAGCATATCACACTGGATGATGCGACCAGCCTTGCCACGGACTTGACCTTGATTACCACCGGCGCAACGCCGCCATCATGGCTCAATGATACGGGGATAAGCACATGTCCAGCTGGATTTATTGCAGTCAACAGACATTGCCAGAGCATCTCGCATCCGGATATTTTTGCCGCTGGTGATATTGCGACGCTGATGGATGATACCCGCCCGAAATCTGGGGTTTTTGCGGTTAGAGCTGGCTCGATACTCACAACGAATATCAGACATTCGCTTATCCGA
>JAHEII010000190.1 GCA_024639485.1 Alphaproteobacteria bacterium | reverse complement strand
GGATGCCCCGACTAATGGCGTGACAGAAGAAGGATCAATGGCGATATGGGTTAATGTCGCCGCCACCCCGCATGCCAGATAGAACAGCGTGAATCGTACCGGCCCCATACTGTCTTCGACATTATCACCAAATATCCACAGATAGAGCATATTGCCGCCCAGATGCAATAACCCGCCATGCATGAATATGGACGTAATCAGCGTGGCTTTATCAGGAATATCATAGAAATAGCCGGGTCTGATTTCCGCGCCTGTAATCAAAGCCGGAACAGCTCCATATGAAAAAATGAATAATCGTTCCAGCCGGTCTGTCAGCCCGATCTGATAAAGAAAAATCAGAATACAGGCGATAATAATGGCGCGGGTAATAATCGGGGTGCGATTGGTCGGGTTGTTATCAAATAGAGGTAGAAAAAACATGCGCGTGTCCGTTATTTTGGGGCATTATCGGGTTTTTTATAGTGTTCTTTTCCATTATCCACGGTATCGACTTGACATATGCCCTGTAAAATACTTAACAAGAAGGATATTCAGGGGGCATGGTGAAACAGGTAAACACAGCAGACTTAAAATCTGCCGCCGTAACAGGCTTCTCGGTTCAAGTCCGAGTGTCCCCACCATGCCTTGATTATATCGCCCTTGATTATATCGCCCTTGTTTATATAGCTTTGGCCAGCCATTCCACAAACATTTCTGCACCTTTGGCCTGATTGCTTTGCCAGTCATTAACGGCGCTTTCATCGGCCTTATCCGATATATATTTTATTGATCTGAAATCACATCCATGGGTTTGTGCGCATTTGGCCAGTGCATAGGCTTCCATATCAACAATTTCTGTCCAGAGGGGTGGCGGCGCGGTTACAAATTGATCACCTGTTCCGCATTTGACCCCGTCATAGCCAAAGCTGATGGCGATATCATCCTCAAAAGGTGTTAATCCTTTGGCAAAACCTAGCGCTTCAACATCCATGTCCCTTTCAATGAATTGGCCAATTTCGATTAAGCCATGAACGGATTGATCCAGACTGCCGGCTGTCCCGTAATTCAGCATCATGGCCGGTTTATGGTGCTGGATAGCCTGACTGGCGGTTATGCTGGCATTAACCTTACCAACACCGGTATAGATAATAGTCCAGTCCGGCAACAATTGTGCAGGAAGCTCCGTTTGCAGGGCAACCAGAATCAAGGTATTTTCAGGATTGATATTATTATGTTTCATGTGTTGTCCTGTTTTTGCTTATGCCGGATTAATTTTGATCCAGACTTTTGATAAGCACCTTGAAGCGATCAAGATATGCTTTTTTAGCCTTATCCGGTGATAGTGGATGAATGATTGCATCCGGTATCTGTTTGGGGTTTGCGATATGGCGTTTGGCCTCACTTTCATCAAATCCGGCCATTTGCGTGGCTTCGAGATAGGCAGCGGTTTTATCAGCGGTTTTAATGGCTTTCTGTACCCATTGCGGCAATGTCCCCGGCAATCCGAAACGGATATGAATAGCGGTGCATAGCCGGTCTTCTATATCGCGGTAATATTCACCCAGAAAATGCTTGAACGGTGTGATCATATCACCAATGACATATTCCGGTGCATCATGAAGCAGACAGGCCAGTTTCCATCGCTGGCTAATAGCTTCGTTTTGCTGACAGAAGATATCTTCGACCAGCACCGAGTGATCAGCGACAGAATAAGGCCATTTCCCTTTTGTCTGGCCATTCCAGCGCGCAACACGGGATAGCCCATGGGCAATGTCTTCGATTTCTATATCAAGAGGCGTTGGTTCCAGCAGATCAAGTCGGCGACCGCTTAACATCCGTTGCCATGCGCGTTGGTTTTTTTTCATGACGTTACTAGCAGAAGTTGTTAAATAAAAAATATATATTTTAGAAGGGTTATCATAACGCCATAATAGGGTTATTCTACCCCCCACATGCTAATTAACATATTTTGCTGGTTTTATAACGCTGATGGATTTTCATCAAACTACAGATAAATATCGCCGCCGCGAAGCCAAATCGCAGATGAAATTTATTCTCTGGGTCATTTCTGCGCTTACAATGCTCTGGGTAGGCTGGATGATCGGACAGAATCAGCAATGGTCTGTGGTGTCTTCGTCTAATGAACGGCTTCAGGATATGACCCAGCGCAATGATCAGCTGGAATATATGCTAGCGGCGATGACCGAACAGCTGAAAGATGAGCGCAAGCGCCGCATTACAGCAGAAACACTGGTTAATGAAGAAGATCAGGAATTGCTCTCTATCCGCAAGATTGTGGCTAGATATCTGGCCAATGATGTGCCATCCGAACAAATCCGCCAGACGCTCAATCAGATTAGCAAGCCAAGCAAATGCCGCACCCTTGATAACAGGGATATAGAAGTCGTCACCCCTAGCTTTGCTGGTGGGGAAAGCAACCGGTTATTTCTATCTGATACCCTTAGTGTATTTGTTGAGGGCGAGATCGGCGTGGATGAAGGTCGCGAAAACCCATGGTTTGATCCGTCACAACCGGTGATTGTTAGAGCATCTTTTCTGGGGGGCGAGAAAAATGCCACCGGATTATTGCCGCTATCAATGGTGTTATCCCTTGAGGACTGGTTTATCCGTGTCCGGCTGACTAGCACTGATCTCAAAGGGTATGTGAATGTCACAATCAGCAAATGTCTAGTAAACTGATAGCCGGTTAGCTGATGATTTAATCATCTGGCCGGCTCAGCTCAAAAACCTTATCGATAATGGCATAATCCTTATAACCCAGCCGTGCCGCTGGTTTAAATCGGGTGACATCAATTTTTCCAGCATCGGTGATAAGGGCATCATCAATGCCTATGCCAACGACTTCGCCTATGACGAGTTTGTTATATGTGCCATCTGCGGCAGACGGCAGATCAAGAATTTTCCACAATTTGCATTCCAGATAACAGGGGGCTTCGGCAACATATGGCGATGAAACCAGTTGCGATGGCGCAGGGGTGAGATTAGCCGTATCAAATTCGGAAATATCCGCCGCCACCCCCGCCGATGACATATTCATGGCATCAAGCAACGCCGCGGATACAATATTGACGACAAAATCGCCCGTGTCTTCGATGTTTTTGACTGAATCCTTATGACCACCGCCACTGGGGGATGCTGAAAACGCCACCATTGCCGGTGTGTCCGATACCGCATTAAAAAAGCTGTAAGGCGCCAGATTGTGAATGCCATCCTTGCTTATGCTGGAAATCCAGCCAATAGGTCTGGGGGCGACGATGGCTTTCAACGGATTAAAATCCAACCCATTTTCTTTATGCGAACCAGTTGGGAAAAACATCAAAATCTCCTCATTTTTGATCAGTCATTAAATATTGCTTCCGGGGGATGATAGCACCGGCGCATTAGGGTCGGCCGGTATGCCAATGCCGCTGACAGGAGTACAGCTAGAGCCAAAAAACTGTTGTAACATGGATTCTTTACATGCCATCCATTCCCGTTCTGCCGTGCCAAACCCCGATAGGGATATTATGATCAGTAATGCAATTAATCCATAAATTATCAATGACCACTTGCTCATTTGGGCTCCTTTTCTTTCGTGTCTTCTGGCGCAATATTATGCGGCCATATCTTTATATGGGATGGCAGATCATCTTCATCAACATGATCTTCGGAAATGATTTTACCAGCAACCGATTGTCCGGCTGTATGGGTGCTTTCCGGATGGCCGGTTATCAAGGGATGCCAGAAAGGTAAATCCCGGCCTTCATAGATCAACCGATAGGAACAGCTTTCGGGCATCCATGGCAAATCATCAAGCCGTTCCGGTTTCAGAATGACGCAATCTGGCACAATGGACTTTCTGCAAGCATAATTCGTGCATTGGCAAGTCTCTGTATCCAGCAAGGTACAGCCAACATTGGTGTAGTGATATGCGCCGGTATCAACATCTTCGAGCTTGATCAGACAGCATTTGCCGCATCCATCGCACAGACTTTCCCATTCTTCATGGTTCATTTCATATAATGATTTTGTTTTCCAGAACGGATCGCGTGTTGTCATGACAATCATATAGCGGCAAGCTGGTCTGCCAGTCCAGCGGCTTGTTTGGCAATGGTTGTTGCGCCTATCACGTCACCTAATGCGGATTGTGTTGGCGGGCCTATAACCCATAACCGGTGTTGTGGATGGCCATTCGGGGCAATCAGTTGAAAATCATCATTTACCCGAATACCATTGGCCATGGTGGCGGCGATTTGTGTTTTGATCAGCCGAGCCATGAGCGGATCATGGCCTATACCGGCGGCAATAACAGCATAATCACAAGCAATATCATCATGTGTTGCCAGATGTAACAGCAGGGGGTGATCAGTTTTACCGAATGCAATCTGGCGCACCCTATTCGCAACGATATGTAGCTGGCCTGTTGACCGCATATGATTAACAGCGGT
>JAHEII010000178.1 GCA_024639485.1 Alphaproteobacteria bacterium | reverse complement strand
CTCATTGCCCAGCCCCAATGAACAGCCCCCAGAAAGATAATGATACACAGTCCATAACGGCTAGCTAATTCTGCACTGAATAACACAAGCGCAGGATCATTGCTGAAGCTAATCATGCCGGCTAGGACAAATGGTAACACGCCTAGCCAGCCTAGAATAATAGCCATTTTATGTGGTTTTGACGGCATATATTATGATCCCGATAGCGGTTTAACCGGCGTCTGCCGCTAATCCACTGGCGGCTATACCGGCCAGCGCGGCGATTTCATCATTATCTGAAGTATCGCCAGAAATCCCGACAGCACCAATGATATTACCGTTGCTATCCTTGACCAGAACGCCACCCGGTACAGGGATAATATTGCCTTTGCCAAGACCATTTACAGCATCAACAAAATAAGCCTGTTGTTCAGCGCGATTCATTAATGCGCGCGTCCCCATGCCTAGCTGGATGGCGGCATTTGCTTTTGCCTTGGCAATATCGGAACGCATGATGCAAACCCCGTCTTCGGACTGGATAGAAATGGTGGCGGCACGGTGATCAAGCACAACAACGCTAATCGGCTTGAGGCTCATTTTTCTGGCTTCGGCCAGAGCAGCCGCTGAAATAGTATTTGCAATATCGAGGGTAAGCATCTGTTTCTCCTTCATTGATGGCTTTGTCGATTATAAACTCTTAACATTTATTAGCATTAAGCCACGGCAAGATAGCGGAAAAATCCATCCCTTTGCCAGAAGTTTCTACAAACGCGGCATAGATTTCGCGGGCGCATTGTCCGATACGCGGGTCAGCACCAGCCATTTGTGCCGCCTCAATCGCTAATCCTAAATCCTTGAGCATGAGATCAGCCGAAAATCCGGGTTTATAACCATGATCAGCCGGGCTGTCCGGCCCAATGCCGGGGGCAGGGCAGTAAGCGTTCATAGACCAGCTATACCCCGATGATGTGCTAACAACGTCAAACATGCTCTGTCTGTCCAGCCCTAACTTGTCAGCCATATCAAAAGCTTCGCAGGTGGCGATCATGGTCGCCCCCAGAATCATGTTGTTACATATTTTGGCAATCTGGCCAGTGCCTATTGCTCCACAATGCACCGCTTTATTCCCCATGGTTTCAAATAGCGGCAGAACCTGTTGCAGGATATGGGCATCACCGCCAATCATAAAGGTCAAGCTACCAGCAGCCGCACCGGTAATCCCGCCAGATACAGGTGCATCCAGAAAACCAATGCCAGATGAATGGGCATATGTTCCGACTGTTTGTGCGGTTTTGACATCAATCGTTGAACAGTCAATCAAAATAGAACCATCACGCATAAGCGGGATGATTTCATTAGCGACCAATGATACGGCCGCGCCATCCGGTAGCATGGTGATAACAATATCCGATTGTTTTGCTATCTGGTGGGTAGATTCTGCCATTGATATATCGCTATCAGTGCAGGTATTTGCATCAAACCCGGTAATCTGATATCCAGATTTCATTAATATTCTGGCCATTGGTGCACCCATCTGGCCTAATCCGATAAAACCGATATGTTTATTCTGCATGATATTGCCTTTATCACATAATTCGTTATTTCTAATTATATTAAATGATGCGCCCGTATTATGTAACAGTGTTTGGTGACAATTGCGGATAAATTCAAACAGGATAACCATAGCATGAATACCAATACGAACGAACAACCGGTTTTCAAAATCTGTGCAAGGCAGGAATGGCATAATGCTATTGATTGTGGATATTATAAAGGATCAGCTTTGGATCTGGCCGATGGGTATATTCATTTATCCACGCGTGATCAGGTGGCTGAAACCGCCCAGCTTCATTTCAGAGCGTGCGAAGACCTCTTGTTAATAGCAATTGATGCCGCTGGACTTGATATCAGATACGAAGAATCACGTCATGGTCAGATGTTTCCGCATCTGTTTTCTGATCTTCCGGTAGCGGCAGCGATAAGCGTCAAACCGATTATGCTTGATGAAAAAGGAATACCGGTTATTACAACAGATATGCTGGAAGTTGATAATAATCATCAGGATTAGCAATCATTGGCCTTGCGTCTTAAACCAGCATTGTATAAAAGAGTTCAAATTGCGGCTGTGGTGAAATTGGTAGACACGCCAGATTTAGGTTCTGGTGACGCGAGTCGTGGGGGTTCAAGTCCCTCCAGCCGCACCATTTGATAGCTTTATGATAGCGTCACATATCTTTTCTTGTTTGCTATCTTTTTATTTCCCATATTATTTTGTTTCCTTTATCTTTGTGTTCAAGAAAAAATATCTGGACATTATGCAATACCGTTCTTATGGGTGGCTTTCTGTCCGCAGATTTCCGAAGGATGACTATGCACGATTTCTTTTCTCCCGGCCGGTCTGATGTGATGTCGCATCAGGCGATGATCACCACTTCGCATCCGCTTGCGACAAGTGTTGGGTTAAAATGTCTTTATGATGGGGGCAATGCCGTAGATGCGGCCATTGCGGCGGCGGCTATTCTGTCATTGTCAGAACCGCATATGTGCTCTATTGGCGGTGATTGTTTTGCGCTGGTAGCGCCATATGGGGATCATCGTATTCATGCCATTAACGGATCAGGCCGGGCGCCCTCTGGCATTGATGTTGATCAGTTGCGAAAAGATTTTCCGGATGGCCAGATTCCTCGCGATTCCTGTCATGCGGTAACTATGCCGGGGGCGATTGATGCGTGGTATATGATGCATCAGAAATGGGGGCGCGCGGCGTGGGGAAGTCTGTTGAAGCCAGCCGCCCATTATGCCCGCGCCGGAATACCTGTTCATCAACGGGTTGCCATGGATTGGGCCGAAGATATGGAAAATATCAATGATGCCGATGGTCAGCGGTTTTATCTAAATAACGGCAAGCCCTACAAATCCGGTCAGAACTTTACCAATACGGCGTTAGCAGAAGCATTTGATTTAATCGCCGAACATGGCAGGGACGGATTTTATCTGGGGCCGGTCGGACAGGATATTCTGTCAAAATTGAACCAACTGGGCGGCTATCACCGGCCAGCGGATTTTGCATCCATACAGGCACAGGAAGTTACCCCGATCAACGGCACTTATCGCGGCAAAACGGTATGGGAATGTCCACCAAATGGGCAGGGCATCACCACATTGATCATGGCGCGGTTATGTGAACGCTTTGATATGGTATCCTTGGATGAGGCCGATTTTGTTCATTTACTTGCAGAAATTAGCAAGCAGGCCTACGGCTTGCGTGATCAATTCCTTGCTGATCCGGATCATGCCCGTGTTTCGGTTGACTGGCTATTATCAGATGCGGTTATCGATAAAGCGGCGGCAAAAATTGATATGACAACTGCGTCAGCATTTCAGTTGAGCGATTTTCCTACACATCCGGATACGGTTTATCTGTCTGTTGTTGATGAAAATGGTATGGCGGTTTCCTTTATCTATTCCATATTTGACGGTTTTGGTTCGGGCATTGCCACGCCTGAGTTTGGAATTATTCTGCAATCCCGTGGTCGGGCATTCCGTCTGGATGCTGATCATCCGAATGTGATTGCGCCTAATAAACGGCCTTTTCATACGATTATCCCTGCCATGCTTACCGATGGCGATAAATTAACCGGTGTATTCGGGGTTATGGGTGGACAGTATCAAGCCGTTGGCCAGATGGGTTTTCTGATCAATCATCTTGATCGCGGCATGACGCCACAACAGGCACTGGATGCGCCGCGTAGTTTTGCCATTGATGGTGAATTGCAATGTGAGCCGCTGATACATGCGGCGGTAGCGGCTGATCTATCGGCACGCGGGCATATCATTCAACTGGCAAATAGCCCGATTGGTGGTGGGCAGGCCATTATCCGTGATCCCGCAACAGGATTATTAATGGCCGGTTCTGACCCGAGGAAAGATGGATTTGCCGCCGGATATTGATATATGGATGGTTATATTTAAAACCCTAGAAGAAAAATAAAATACATAACATCAAAAGATTAATTAGTTTTTGTTACCTGATTAGATGCTCTGAGTCTTAAAAAGATAGGAGGTTTCTTATGAAACTTTCCATTAAGAGCTTTATGGCTTTTATGACTGTAATAGTAGCTATTGCCATTACATCAGCGCTAACCATATCGTCAATCAATAACGCTTTCGCTAAGGTTGAGGGTGATACCATCATACTGGGTTCAGCGATTTCATTGACGGGCAAATATGCAACAAATGGTCTGCATACACAGCGTGGCTATGATTATGCGGTTAAGGTGATCAACGAAAAAGGCGGCGTCACTGTTAATGGCAAATCCTATCAGCTTGCGGTTAAATATTATGATGACGAATCAACGCCTGCGCGTGGGGCTCAACTGGCCGAAAGACTGATCAGGCAGGATGGCGTTGATTATATGCTCGGCCCTTATTCATCTGGCATGACAAAGGCGATTGCGCCGGTGTCTGAAAAATTTGGCGTTCCAATGGTTG
>JAHEII010000040.1 GCA_024639485.1 Alphaproteobacteria bacterium | reverse complement strand
ACTGTTCGGGGTATCATGGGGCGGCTTGCTTGGCGGGGGATTGGTGATGCTGATTTTTGCTTATCTGATACGGTTTCAGGCGGTCGGGCTTGGGTCTGTGCGGGCGGCACTGGAACGGATGCCGGATTCGCTGGTACCGGCTAGCCGTGTGATGGGATATGGCTTTATGCCATCCATGTTCAGAATTGTTCTGCCATTGATCAGTCCGGCTATTCTGGCTGGCGGCCTGCTGGTGTTTGTTGATATTATGAAAGAACTGCCTATGACATTATTACTGCGGCCGTTCGATTTTAACACATTGGCGATCATCACTTATCAATATGCCCATGATGAGCTGATAGAGCTGGCGGCGCTTCCGGCGTTAATGATCGTATTGACAGGGCTTTTACCGGTAATTATTGTCCATCATTATCTGATCAGGGATCAGTAATATTCGGGTCTGGGTCATTGATGTTCATACGTGTTATTCTGATATATGTATTATGTGTGTTTCTGCCGTCTGTGACGCTGGCAGAACAAGAAAGCATTATTTTACAATCCACCACATCAACACAACATTCCGGTCTTTATGATTATCTGTTACCGCTGATTGCCGCAGATACAGGTGTGACAGTTCATGTGGTGGCAGTAGGAACAGGTCAGGCTATCAGAAATGCCAAAAACTGTGACGGTGATCTTTTGCTGGTGCATTCGCAAATCGACGAAGAACAGTTTGTCGAAGACAGCTATGGGCTATACCGCGAAAATCTGATGTATAATGATTATGTGATTATTGGCCCTGATACAGACAAAGCGATGATAAGTGCATTGCCGACAGTTGATGCGGCGCTGGCTCAAATTGCTAAAAGTGAGGCGGTGTTTGTATCCAGAGGTGATGATAGCGGTACTCACAAATCCGAATTGCGCTTATGGCAACGTATTAATATTCATCCCGATATGCTGCCTAATTATCGTGAGGTCGGTGCAGGTATGGGGGCAACATTATCCATCGCTATTGAAATGAACGCATATACTATTGCTGATAGAAGCACATGGATCGCCTTTGGCAATAAACAGAAACACAGCATTGTGTTTGAGGGTGATCCCCCATTATTCAATCAATATGGCATTATTCCGGTCAGCCCGGATAAATGCCCGGATACGCATCTTACATCCGCGATTAAGGTCAGCGAATGGATGTTGTCCGAAAAAGGCCAGCAACATATTGCTGCATACAGGCGCCATGATCACCAGCTGTTTTTTCCGAATGCCAGATAGGGTTTTCCAGATAGGGCTTTAAGAAAAAGAGCGATTTGATCTGGTGCTATTGAATCCTAAAAACAGACTTCCTATGTAAATATTGTAAACAGTGTCAGTGTTGAGCTGTTTGTGGTCTGCGCCATGTATTGGGCAGAAAATATCATGTTCGCCGCCATCGCCTGATCAGGGGTGCCGGTCTGGATAATGGAGACATATTATGCAACTTGATCAATATACCGCTTTAATGCGGAACGCTATCGGTGAGGCACAAAATACGGCGCTTGCCGCTGGTCACCCCCAACTTTCTGCTGAACATATTCTGGCGGCTTTGCTGGAAAACCCGCAATCACTGGCCGTGATGCTGATTAATCGCGCTGGCGGTGATGCAGAAAAATTGTCATCATTAACCACATCAGCATTGAAAAAAATGCCATCAACAACGGGTAGCAATGCCCAATTGCATCTTGACGGACATTTGGCGCGTATCTTTGCCGTGTCGGAAAAAGCCGCAAAAACAGCTGGTGATCAATTTGTGGCGGCAGACACGGTGCTGATTGCCATGGCAGAATCCGGTGCTGAGGTAAGCCGGTTGATGAAACAGGCGAATGTTAACGCGGACGCATTAAAAGCCGCATCAGCGGCGACCCGCGGCGGGAAATCCATTGATAGCGATGCCGCCGAAGATCAGTTTGAAGCATTGAGTAAATATGCCACGGATCTGACTGATGCCGCCAGAAAAGGCAAGCTTGATCCGGTGATTGGCCGTGATCAGGAAATCCGACGTGCGATTCAAATTCTGGCACGCCGGACAAAAAATAACCCTGTTCTGATTGGTGAGCCGGGGGTTGGTAAAACCGCTATCGTAGAAGGATTAGCACAGCGTATTGTCAATAACGAAGTCCCCGGCGTGCTGGCAGGCAAAACATTGCTGGTGCTGGATATGGGTGCGTTGATTGCTGGCGCAAAATATCGGGGCGAGTTTGAGGAGCGACTAAAATCCGTTCTCAAAGAAGTCCAGTCCCAGGAAGGAAATATTATCCTGTTTATTGATGAGATGCATCAGCTGGTAGGTGCTGGCAAAACCGATGGCGCGATGGATGCTTCTAATTTGTTGAAACCGGCATTGGCCAGAGGCGAGCTACATTGTCTGGGCGCAACCACGCTGGATGAATATCGTCAGTATGTAGAAAAGGATTCGGCATTGGCACGGCGGTTTCAACCGATCTATGTCAATGAGCCATCTATTGATGACACCATATTTGTTCTGCGTGGGCTGAAAGAAAAATATGAACTGCATCACGCGGTGCGTATTTCTGATGAGGCATTGGTGGCGGCGGCCAGATTATCCAGCCGCTATATCAATGACCGGTTTCTGCCGGATAAGGCAATTGATGTGATGGACGAAGCGGCCAGTTTGTTGCGCGTGCAATCAGACAGCAAGCCGCCATTGCTTGATCAGATTGATCATCAGATCATGCAGTTGAAAATAGAAGAAGCCGCATTGAAAAAAGAATCAGCAGAACGCCATCAGAAACGGCTGGGTGATATCGCCAATGATCTGGGTGGGCTGGAAGAACAATCGGCTGATCTGACAAAACAATGGGAAGATGTCAAAACCCGTATCGAAGAAGTCAAATCGCTTCAGCAACAGATAGACACGGAGCGCAACAATCTGCAATCCGCGCAACGTGATGGTCGGCTGGAAGACGCGGCAGAGATTAGTTACAGCATCCTGCCGAGGCTTGCATCCGAATTAGCCGAAGCCAAAGATATGGTGGCGGCATCTGATATGTTCAATGATGAGGTCGAGGCCACACATATCGCCCGGGTGATCAGCACATGGACAGGAATTCCGGTTGATAAAATGCTGGAAGGTGAGCAGGAAAAAATGCTGGCTATGGAAAGCATGCTGGAACATCGGGTGATTGGCCAGCAAGAAGCAATCAAGGCGGTTGCCAATGCAACCAGACGCGCGCGCGCCGGCATTTCTGATCCTAATCAACCTATCGGCAGTTTCATGATGCTTGGCCCAACCGGTGTTGGTAAAACAGAATTGTCAAAAGCACTAGCCGAGTTTCTGTTTGATGACGAAGGCGCGGTGTTGCGGATTGATATGTCCGAATATATGGAAAGACATGCCGTATCGCGGCTGATTGGTGCGCCCCCGGGCTATGTTGGCTATGAAGAAGGCGGCAGCCTGACCGAAGCGGTGCGCCGCCGGCCATATCAGGTGGTACTGTTCGATGAGATTGAAAAAGCCCATCCCGATATCTTCAACATTCTGTTGCAGGTGCTTGATGAAGGCCAGCTCACCGATGGTCAGGGGCATAAGGTGGATTTCCGCAATACGATTATCCTGATGACATCCAATATCGGGTCTGATCATTTGCTGGAACTGGCCGATGGCGAAAGCAGTGAGGCGGCACGCGAGCCAGTCATGGCAGAAGTACGGTCGATGTTCCGGCCGGAGTTTCTTAACCGGATTGATTCTATTCTTCTGTTCCGGCGGCTGGATCGGGCGGATATGACATATATTGTTGATCTTCAACTGGCACGGCTAGCAGGTCGGCTGATGGATCGGCATATTACGCTTGATGTGACAGCGGCGGCAAAACACTGGCTGGCTGATGCCGGATATGATCCGAAATATGGCGCAAGGCCGCTTAAGCGCGTGATTCAGAATATGGTGCAGAATCCGCTGGCGGAAGCCATTCTGGCCGGACGGTTTAGTGATGGGGATACGGTAATTGTTAATCACACTGGCGCGGATGCGGCAGAGTTACAATTCTCAACCACAGCCGAACATCAGCAAACCGCCTGAGCTGAAAACCAATAATACAGGTAAAGCCATCTTAATTCTGTTGAGGTGGCTTTACTTTTATGTGCTGATAAGAGATGAATATGCCCTAGGTTTATATATATCAGTTTATGCCCCGAAGGAGGTAAATCATGATGCGATTTTTTGAAAAGCTGGTGGCCGTCAAAGTGGATGAAGACCATGTGTCTGATGAAAACCTGCGGCTTGCGGCAACAGCATTGATGTTTCGGGCGCTTATGGTGGATGGTAACGCTGATGCGGCAGAACTGGCCATGATCCGGCGTATTGTTGAGGATGAATTCGGGCTGAGCTCTGATGAAGTTGACCAATTGCTCAATGACGCAAAAGCCAGCGCAGATGAGGCGGCTGATCTATATGGATGGGTGCGGCAGATCAATAGCAATTATAGTCATGATGAAAAATGCTTCCTGATGGAAAAGCTCTGGCAGGTTGTTCTGGCCGATGGCGTGATAGAAAATCATGAGGCGGCATTGATGCGGCGGGTGTCCGGTTTGATCTTTATCACGGATAAGGACTCCGCCGAAGCCAGACAACGCGCTGTTCAGGATATGGCATAGTTTAGCAGATTATCTCAAAAATCACTGTCATGGGACTGGAAGACCAGATCAAGGGTATAAATCGTGTTGTCAGGTGCCATCGCATCCGGAACAACATTTGCCCCGGCTAGTGATTGCTGTACCCATGACTGGTCATCTTCGTTATGGTAACGCCACAGTTCAATTAACGTATCTGTTCTATGCGCTGGTTTTAATAACGTGAGATTGGCATCAACGCCGGTAATGCGGTGCCGCACATGTAGTTCAACCGATTCCAGCATACGATTGACATTTTTTGTGTCTGGAAACGTGCGAATATATAATCTGGCAATGCCGTTTTCAGTCATGCTGTATCCGGATTATTGATAATATTAGATTATTCTAAGGTCAGATAGGTTTCAGGTAAAGATTAAGTTTGTCGAAACTTGCCTTATGGGGCGGATAAGAGTAGGAATATAAGCCATATGCGTCTGAAATCAGGAGATCAGCAGATGGACAAGAATTTTGAAATTGGGGTGACAAAGCGGAAAGAAACGCTTGGCGCTGAATACGTTGAAAACACGCTAGATAAAGCTGATGCGTTTATGCGACCATTCCAAGAGGCCATGACCGCGTGGTGCTGGGGGTTTGGCTGGGGCGATGATGCTATTGATGCAAAAACCCGTTCCATGATGAATCTGACCATGATTGGTGCGCTAGGCAAAATGCATGAATGGGAATTGCATTGCCGTGGCGCGATTGGCAACGGAGTCAGCGTTGCCGAAATTCGTGCGATTGTACACGTTGTGGGTATTTATTGTGGGGTGCCACAAGCGCTAGAGTGTTTTCGGGTAGCCCGAAAGGTGCTTGAAGAAAAAGGCATGCTGGACGGTTTCGAAGAATAACATGTAACGCGGCATATTTACCGCAATTCAACCAAAGCGAAGATGAGGATAACATAATGAAATTTCTACAATTCTATATTGATGGCAAATGGATTGACCCGGTAAAGCCAGAAACTATTGATGTGATCAATCCGGCCAACGAAGAGCCGACCGGCCAGATCAGTATGGGTTCTGCCGCTGATGTTGATCTTGCTGTGGCCGCCGCTAAAAAGGCTTTCCCTAGTTACTCACGCTTTAGCGTCAAAGAAAGAGTCGAGTTGCTAACATCTGTTCGCGAAGAATATAAGCGGCGTTATGATGACGTTGCCCATGCGATCATGATTGAAATGGGTGCTCCGATTAATCTGGCCAAAGGTGGTCAGGCATCGGTTGGTCTTGGCCATCTCAAAACAGCGATCCGCGTGCTGAGCGAGTTCACCTTTGAATATCCGCATGGTAACTATACCATTCGCCGTGAACCTATTGGTGTTTGCGGTCTGATCACGCCGTGGAACTGGCCAATTAATCAGGTCATGGCAAAACTGGCACCATGTCTGGCATCTGGCTGTACATCTGTATTAAAGCCAAGTGAAATAGCGCCATTATCAACGATGCTTATGGCTGAGATTTGTCACACTGCCGGTGTTCCCGCAGGTGTGTTGAATGTTATCAACGGATTTGGCCCTATTGTGGGTGAGGCGATGAGCGCACATCCTGATATTGCGTTGATGTCATTTACCGGTTCGACCCGTGGCGGTATTGCGGTGGCGAAGACATCTGCTGAAACCGTTAAGCGCGTAGCACAAGAGCTGGGCGGTAAGTCAGCGAACATTATTCTGGATGATGATGCTATGGCAGAAACTGTTGCTCGTGGAGTAACCGGCGTGATGGATAATACAGGCCAGTCCTGTAACGCGCCAACACGAATGCTGGTTCCGGCTTCGCGTCACGAAGAAGCTCTGGCAGTTGCTAAAGCCGCTGCTGAAAAAGTGGTGGTTGGTGATCCGGCATCCGAAAGCACAGATATGGGGCCATTGGTTAGTGATGTGCAATTTAATAAAGTCCAGGACCTGATTCAGAAAGGCATTGACGAAGGCGCCACACTAGTCACCGGCGGAACCGGTCGCCCTGATGGGATCAATCGTGGCTATTTTGTCCGACCAACAGTCTTTGGCAATGTTAATAATGATATGACTATTGCCCGTGAAGAAATCTTTGGCCCGGTTCTTTCCATCCTGTCTTATGATAATCGGGATGATGCCATTGCTATTGCTAATGACACGGATTACGGGCTTGCCGCCTATGTATCTGGTGATCCGGCAAATATGGATCAGCTGATGGATTACGCGCGGGAATTGCGTGCCGGTCAGGTGCATATTAATTACACAGGCGGCGGCACCGATGCTCCATTTGGGGGATATAAGCAATCTGGTAATGGCCGTGAGAAAGCGGAATGGGGTTTTGAAGAATATCTCGAAACCAAAGCTATTCTGGGTGGCGCGCAGTAATCTACAGGACCCTGCGTCATGGCAAAGCTTTATTTTAATTACTCGGCCATGAATGCGGGTAAATCGACGATTCTGCTTCAGGCATCACATAACTATCACGAACGTGGTATGCGAACGATGCTAATGACCGCGCGTATTGATAACCGATACGGTGACGCGGTCATTAGCTCACGCATTGGCATCACTTCAAATGCGTTTACCTTTGGTGATAGCGATGATGTGCTGGCAATGGTTAGCAAAGAACATCATGAAAACGCCATTAGCTGTTTATTGGTTGATGAGGCGCAATTTCTGACCAAGGATCAGGTCTGGCAATTATCGCAAATTGCCGATCAGCTGAATATTCCGGTTCTGGCTTATGGGTTGCGAACAGATTTTCAAGGTGAGTTGTTTCCGGGAAGCGCCGCATTACTGGCACTTGCCGATAATATTCGGGAAATCCGGACAATTTGCTGGTGTGGGCGCAAGGCCACTATGGTCATACGACTTGACCCTGATGGCCAGCCGATTACAGCCGGTGAGCAAATTGCCATTGGCGGAAATGATCTGTATGCGTCGGTATGCCGGCGCCACTGGGTGAGCCGCGATATTGGCAAGCATGGCTAATCCTGCCCCTCATAACGATAATATCCAGCCTGTTTTTCTGGCTTTGGGAATGATTTTTCTTACGCTTGAAATTATCCTTTCACTAGGTTTGGCCGCCATGGTTAAAACCATCACGGACACGGTACCCTTTTTTACTATATTGCTGGCACGTTATGCGTTTTGTCTGCCGTTACTTTTTGCGTATGGGTTATGGCAACGTGGCAACCGCGTGCTGGCTATTAGCAACTGGAAAACGTTAAGCCTGCGGATTAGCTCCGGCATGCTTGGGCTGTTCAGCTGGTTTGGTGCGGTGATTTATCTGGATATCTCACTCGCCGCCGCATTGTCACAGACGATGCCGATTTTCATCACCATTCTGGCGCCTTTTGTTATTGCCGAAAAAGTGGGCAAGCACCGGCTAGCGGCGGTGTTTATCGGCTTTCTGGGGGTGCTTGTTCTTATCTGGCAAGAAACCCAGATATCGCATTTATCTGATCCGTCTTTTGGGTTTGGGGTGGCTCTTGGGCTGGCATCACCGTTTTTTGGTAGCATCATGTTCCTGATGCTGCGGCAACTGGGGAAAAGCAATCCGCCGGTGACGACAGCGCTCTGGTATAATACCGCTGGCATGGTGGTGTCATTTATACTGGTGCTAGCATTGGGCGAAGATATGTCTGTTGCCATAGCTATCTGGCCATTAATGATGGGCATTGGTATTTTAGCCAGTTTCCAGCAGTTTTTTATGGCAGCAAGTCATGTTTACGCGCCTGCCAGTGCATTGGCACCAGTGCATTTTCTGACTATTCCGGCAGGAGTCATCACAGGGGCTTTGTTCTTTGATGAATCGCCGCCGGCGATATTCTATTTTGGTGTGGCAATCATTTTATGTGCTAATGGATATATTATCTGGCGCGAAAGACAACTGTCTTTACAGGGCTAAAATTTAGCGCCTGTCCTGATAGAGATAATCCCGCGTAACCGGAACAATACCTTTGGATTTAGCCATTTGAATTTGATAAACAACAAGCTTGTCATGACTAAATGCCAACTCACATCCGGTTAGGTAAAACTCCCACAGGCGACAAAACCGTTCATCAAACATGGCTAATGCTTCATCACGCTTGTTCATAAACCGCTTACGCCAATGCCGTAATGTTGTTGCATAATGATCGTGCCATACCTCAACATCGGTGACGCTAAGCTGTGTTTGCTCAATGCTTGTCATGATTTCAGACAGTTTCGGGATATAGCCGCCGGGAAAGATATACTTGCTGATAAAAGCATCGGATCCCGGCGATGCCATCGTTGATCCAATCGTATGAATGACAGCCACGCCATCATCTTTGAGTAAGCGGTCAATAGCCCGAAAATAAATTGGAAACTGTTTCCGGCCAACATGCTCAAACATGCCAACTGAAACAATGCGGTCATAAAGATGGTTCTCATCACGGAAATCGCGATACACAAATTGAACGGGTAACGAAGACTCGGCTAACGCCCTGTCTTGTGCAATTCTTAGCTGTTCTTGGGATAGCGTAATGCCGGTGACTGATGCGCCGTAATCACGCGCTAGTGTGAGTCCAAGCCCACCCCAGCCGCAACCAATATCCAGCACGGATTGATGTCTGGTTAGACATAACTTTTTGGCAATATGAGCTTTCTTAGCGTTTTGCCCGCTGTCGAGACCCATTTCTGGCTTTGTGAAATAGCCACAGGAATATTGTAAATCCTTATCCAGAAAAAGCGTGTAGAAATCATTGCCTAGATCATAATGAACATGGATATTATGGGCAGATTGCGCTTTTTTACGGCCATCTTTTCGAAACAGAAAGGCGTGGCGTGCCAATGATGCTAATTGATGTAGCATGGATGTATCCATGTAATCCTGAACATCCATCATGGCTTTCAGCACGTCATATAAATCACCATTTTCTATGGTCATGGTGCCGTTGGCATATGCCTCACCCAAGGCAAGGCTTGGCTGAAACGGTAGCTTAATAATGGTTTTCCATGATGAAAATGTAACAACAGGGTAGCTATGTTCTGGCGGTTTGATACAGCTTCCGTCCGGCAATATGATGCCACATTTAATGGCCTGAATTGCATCGTTGCATTGCCATCGCAACCATTTCCCTAGCATGTCTTTATCCTTGATCGTGATCTGCTCTGTGCGCCCTATTCTAAAGGATAAGAGTTAATTAATTCTTAAGCATGGGCGATTGCCCTAATTTTTTTTTTAAAGTAATGTCGCGCCCAGAAATAACGTGTCCCAAAATAACCCGTATTGGAGAAAGCCATGTCTGATCAGTCTGTTGATGCCAACACCGAAACCCCGAAAACAATTGTATCCAGCTGGAACGAATGGGACCCGCTGAAACATGTTATTGTTGGCCGGGCTGATGGTGGCTGTATTCCGGCACCGGAACCGGCGCTGGATGCCAAGGTTCCCGAAGATTCGGATATGCGCGGCCAATATGGCCCACGGCCGCAAGAAACCGTGGATCGCGCAAATGAATTGCTGGATAATTTTGCCAGCCTGCTGACTAAGCGTGGCGTGATTGTTGACCGGCCAACGCCGCTAGATTTCAATCAGCCAACAGCAACGCCGGATTGGGAAACCGAAACGATGTTCGGTTGTATGCCGCCGCGTGATGTTCTGCTGACTGTCGGTAAGGAAATCCTTGAGGCAACAATGAGCTACCGTTGCCGCTGGTTTGAATATTTGTGCTATCGGCCTTTGCTACAACAATATTATATGGATGATCCGCAGATGCGGCACGAATCGGCACCAAAGCCACGTTTGACCGATGCAGATTACCGGCCGGATTATCTGTCTGAGAAAATTGGTGATCAGAAGCGGCTGGAATGGACAGCGGATAAATATTTTGTCACCACAGAAGAAGAGCCATTATTTGATGCGGCTGATGTCTTGCGCTTTGGCAAAGACCTTGTGGTTCAGCATGGGTTCACCACCAATCTGAAAGGCATTGACTGGCTTCAGCGGCATTATCCGGATCATCGCGTTCATGCCGTGAACTTTCCCGGTGATCCGTATCCTATCCATATTGATGCGACCTTTACACCATTGCGGCCGGGGTTAATTCTCAATAATCCGCAAAGACGTTTGCCGGATGCGCAACGGGAATTGTTTGAAAAAAATGGCTGGGAAATTGTTGATGCGGCACAACCGGCGCATAATTCGCCACCGGCGCTTTGCTATTCATCTGTGTGGTTGTCGATGAATGTTCTGGTGCTTGATCCGAAAACAGTATGTGTTGAAAAAACCGAAGTCTATCAGGCCGAACAAATGGATAAACTGGGCATGAATGTGATTGAGGTAGAATTGCGTGATGCCTATGCCTTTGGTGGCGGGTTGCATTGCTGTACGGCAGATGTCTATCGTGAGGGCGTTTGTGAGGATTACTTTCCGAAACAATAATCACATAAATGTGATCAATACACGTTAATTTATAAACAAATGGCCATGTTTTTCATGGTCATTTTTTTTGGCTGACATGCTGTATCTGATACCAAAGCATGACGTTTCATCCTGAATAACAAGATGAAATATATAAAAGGTTAACAAATAGTTAATAAGTAATAAATTTCAATGCGTTAACTAAATATTAATACCTTCCTTCTATACTCCGATTTGTTCTGATCATTCAGTGATCCCGACCTTATATCCAAGGGACTGAATGGCAACACCTCAAGTGAGGGTAAATGTTAATGACGAGTAGCAGATGGAGGTTTGTCATGATTAACCCAATGTTTCGATACTTGCGTCGGTCAAGTATTGGTATCCCGTTTGCGGCCACGATGGTGGCGGCAACAATGGTGGTTTCACCGGTAGCGTCTGTCCACGGACAGGAATATCTTACCGTTTCCGAAGCCATTCTTTCCAACCCTGTGGTGCAACAACAGCGCGCCCAGGTCTGTCAGGCCGGAAGCCGTTATGATCAAGCCAGATCAAGCCAGCTTCCGCAAGTTGATTTTTCTGTGTCTGGTGGCTCTGCCCTAACAGATAACTTCAACCGTTATGGTGGATGTTCTGGGCGGTAAGCGTACTGTGCTGGATTATATTCTGTCACCGATTGAACGGGCGCAAACGATTATTTTCCGTGAAAAATAAAACCTGATCAACATCTGATATGAAGTTAGGCCTTGCATATTGTGTGTGAGGCCTTTCTTTTGTAATGATGATAGCATCAATTATAAAGCGCAATAACAGGAGAGCAAATATGGCAAATCACGGTTACGAAAAAGGACGTTTGAATCTGCCATTTGTTGGCTTATGCAGTTTTGGCAAATATCCTTATGTTGGCGATTGGGATGCGATTGATGCTGACGTTGCTATCCTTGGTGCGCCGTTTGACTTTGGGACTCAGTTCCGTGCTGGCGCCCGTTTTGGCCCACGCGGTATCAGAGAAGCATCAACATTGTTTTCTTTTGGGCATAGCGGGGCTTATGATCACGAAGATGATATCACCTATCTGGAAAGCGCGACGACACGCATTGTTGATATTGGTGATGCGGATATCATTCATACCGATACCCAGCAAAGTCACGCCAATATAGAAACAGGCGTTCGCGCCATTTTAAAGTCAGGGGCAATTCCGGTTGTGCTTGGTGGTGATCATTCTGTTAATATTCCGGCCATTAACGCGTTTAGTGACGAGGCGCCATTTCATCTGGTGCAGATTGATGCGCATCTGGATTTTGTTGATGTCCGGCATGGTGTTACCGCGGGTCATGGCAATCCGATGCGGCGCGCGGCAGAAAAGCCATATGTGACGGGTCTGTCGCAGATCGGGATCAGGAATGTGTCTTCGACTGCCCGTGATGGTTATACCGATGCGCGTTCCATGGGATCGGATATTATGTCTGTCCGGCAATTCCGGCAGATGGGCGTTGATACGGTGCTTGACCGTATTCCGGCTGGCCGTGTTTATATCACCATAGATATAGATGGTTTTGATCCATCCATTGCCCCCGGAACAGGAACGCCCAGCCATGGCGGGTTTCTGTATTATGAAATATTGGAGCTACTAGATGGATTAGCGCGGCGGAATGATATTATCGGGCTTGATCTGGTTGAGGTGGCACCGGATTATGATCACGCAGGTTCTACAACAACGCTAGCGGCGCAAATATTACTAAATGTGATTGGCCGGATGCTGTATCACCGCAAGCAGAAATAAATCCAACACAATAGTTTTACATCAATATAGCGGAGCATATGATGGCACTTCATTTTTCAGATCATGAGTTTAACCGGCGCCTAGACGCACTAAAAGCTGCGATGAAAGCATCTGATCTGGATGGTATGTTACTATTCCGGCAGGAAAGCATGTACTGGCTGACCGGATATGACACATTTGGTTATGTGTTTTTCCAATGTCTGGCGGTAACCGCAGATGGCAATATGAAACTGATCACGCGGGCACCAGATTTGCGGCAAGCACAGAACACGTCCAACATTGCGGATATCCGCGTCTGGGTGGATAAGCATGGGAGTACCCCGCATGATGATTTGCGGGATTTACTGGTTGAAATGGGGCTGGAACATAAACAGCTTGGCGTTGAATACGAAGCATATGGATTGACCGGGCGGTCGGCGATGCGGCTTAACGCGGCGATGGATGGGTTTGCGACTTTGGTTGATACGTCTGAATTGATATCCGGCTTACGGTTAGTAAAATCAGCTGAAGAAATTGTCTATGCGCGGCGGGCGGCTGAACTGGCTGATAACGCATGGGATGCAGCGGTTGAGCTGTCCCATGCTGGTGCTGACGAAGGACATATTCTGGCGGCTATGCAGGGCGAAGTGTTCAAAGGCGGCGGGGATTATCCGGGGAATGAGTTTATTATCGGATCAGGATCGGATGCCTTGCTCTGCCGTTATTTTTCTGGCCGCAAGATGCTATCCGATATTGATCAATTGACGCTGGAATGGGCAGGTGCATATCGCCATTACCACGCCGCGATGATGCGGACAATTCCCATTGGCCGGCCGCGTGATGAACATATTGCCATGCACAAGGCTTGCGTGGATTCGATTCATGCTTGCGAAGACGCATTGCGCCCCGGCCATACGGTTGGCGGTGTTTTTGATGCCCATGCCCGAACGATGGACGCACATGGATTCCAGCATGCGCGGATGAATGCTTGCGGGTATTCCATGGGGACAACATTTGCGCCAAACTGGATGGACTGGCCAATGTTTTATTCTGGAAACCCTGTCATTCTGCAAGAAGGCATGACCTATTTTATGCACATGATTCTGATGGATAGCGATACCGGTACCGCTATGACCCTTGGCGAAAGCTATCTGGTTACAGCAGATGGATGTGAGCGGCTTGGCCGATCTTCGCTTGATTTAGTTATCGGTTAAATTAAAAAGACTTGCATCTATTGGTTCAATCTGTTTTTTTTGATGCAGTAAAAGAAGGGGAGTAATAATGGCTTCAAATATGCCGTTTGTTCGTTACGAAAATGTTCAGAAAAGTTACGATGGCGAATCATTAGTCGTAAAAAATCTTAATCTGGACATCCAGAAAGGTGAGTTTGTTACCATGTTGGGGCCGTCAGGGTCTGGCAAAACAACCTGCCTGATGATGTTGGCTGGTTTTGAAACCGCAACTTATGGCGATATTCTTCTTGACGGTAAGCCGATCAATAATATTCCACCACATAAGCGCGGTATTGGCATGGTGTTTCAGAACTATGCTTTGTTCCCGCATATGACCGTGAATGAGAATCTGGCCTTTCCGTTAAATGTCCGCAAGATGAGCAAAGCCGATGCTGAAGCAAAAGTTCGCCGCGCGCTGGAAATGGTGCAGATGGTTGAATTTGGTGATCGTAAACCGGCACAGCTTTCCGGTGGCCAGCAACAGCGAATTGCACTGGCGCGCGCATTAGTGTTTGAACCGGAACTGGTTCTGATGGATGAACCTCTGGGCGCATTAGATAAGCAATTGCGTGAGCATATGCAGTATGAGATCAAACATATTCACGAATCGCTTGGCGTGACCGTGGTATATGTTACCCATGACCAGTCCGAAGCGCTGACCATGTCAAACCGGATAGCGGTTTTTAATGATGGTATTGTGCAGCAATTGGCTGATCCGGTTACTTTATATGAACGGCCTGATAATGCTTTTGTGGCGCAGTTTATTGGCGAGAATAACACTCTGGTCGGTACAGTTGATGCTATTTCGGGCAAAAAAGTTACAGTTGATCTGGGCAAGCATGGCAAAGTTCAGGCGACCAGAGTCGTTAATGTTGCCAAAGGCGATAAGACAACGTTGTCGATTCGTCCGGAACGTATTGCATTTTCCGACAAAACTGTTCGTGGGAAAGTATCATTACCGGCAAAGGTAATGGAATTGATTTATCTTGGAGATCATATCCGCTGCCGGATGCAGGTGGCTGGAAATGATGAGTTTATTGCCAAGATTCCGAATTCCAACAAACCTATTTCACTCTCTCCGGGTAATAAAGGTTATGTTAGTTGGAATATTGATGATTGCCGAGCGCTTGATTATAGTTAATTATAATCAAGATTCGGTTTTATCATTTTAAACTGAAAATGTTGTTTTTATTTTAGGAGGAACGAATGACAATGAAGAAAACACTGACAATGGTATCAGCCGCTGTGCTGTCTGTTGCAGTCGCTTCAGCTGCATCTGCTGAAAGTTTGACTGTTGTATCATGGGGTGGTGCTTATACCAAGTCGCAGGTTGAAGCATATCACAAGCCATGGACAGCCAAGACAGGCACAAATGTAGTCTCAGAAGACTACAATGGTGGTATCGCAGAAATCAAAGCACAGGTTGAAGCCGGAAACGTCACTTGGGACGTGGTCGACGTCGAACTGTCTGATGCTATCCGTGCATGTGACGAAGGCCTGGCCGAAGAAATCGATCCGGCAATGCTTCCTGCTGCTCCAGATGGTACACCAGCATTAGAAGACTTTATTGATGGTGCTGTGACAGATTGTGCTGTTGGTTCAATCGTCTGGTCAACTATCTATGCTTACGATTCATCAAAGATGTCAAACGGCCCGAAGACAATTGCCGATTTCTTTGACGTTGACGCTTTCCCTGGCAAGCGCGGCATGCGTAAGTCACCAAAAGCTAACCTAGAAATGGCTCTGGCCGCTGATGGGGTTGCACCGGGTGACATTTATGACGTTCTGTCAACACCAGCAGGCGTTGATCGCGCATTTGCCAAGCTTGATACCATTAAAGACGATGTTGTCTGGTGGGAAGCTGGCGCACAGCCACCACAGCTTCTTGCTGATGGCGAAGTTGCTATGACAACTGCATATAATGGCCGTATCTTCAACGCTGTTGCCAGCGAAGACAAGCCATTTGAAATTGTCTGGGACGCACAGATTTATGATCTTGATCTCTGGATCATCCCAAAGGGCGCAAAGAACAAGCAGTTAGCACTGGATTTTGTTGCATTCTCAACAGATACACAGCGCTTGGCTGATCAGGCATCATGGATTTCTTATGGTCCAACCCGTAAGTCATCTTCATCTCTAGTAGGGTCTTTCCATAACAAGCCTGACCTTGCTATGGGCCCACAGATGCCAACAGCACCAGCTAACTTCAAAACAGCTATTCAGAACAACTTTGAATGGTGGGCTGATAACCAGGACGAAATGAACGAACGTTTCAATGCCTGGCTTGCTAACTAAATCATAATTTAAGGGGCGAAAGGACATATTCCTTTCGCCCTTTTTCTATAATTTATTTCATATTACAGGAATATAAAATGTCGGATAACCGTTTACTTGCTGCTGACGGCACACCGCTTAAAAGAAAATTAGCGCAATCCTTATTTCGTACGAAATTACGCACATTTGGTTTGGTTTGCCCCTTATTAGCGTTAATTCTTAGCGCATTTGTTATTCCGATTGTTTTCATGCTTTCCGCCTCTGTCTATGATGACAGATATGCCTCACTGATGCCGAAATCAACTATTGTCATGTCGGAATGGGATGGCACTAGTCCTGTCACCGAAGAAATGGCGGCCGCGATGGTGGCTGATCTGGTTGTTGCCAAAAAAGAAAAAACAATCGGTCGGGTTGCTAACCGCGTGAATAGAGAGTTTTCCGGTGCAACGTCATTATTCAAATCTACGGCACGCGCGGCCAAGAAATTTGAACCACCTTATCTGGAAGCATTGGAACAGAAAGATAAGAAGTGGCAAAATATTGAGATGTGGCAGGCGATTAAAGTTGCGTCCAAGACTTATACACTTGGCTATGTGGCAAACGCCGTGGATATGCGGGTTAATTCAACCGGTGGGTTTGAAGCACAGGATGAATTGCGGCAAATCCATGTGACGCTATTTATACGCACCATTGAGATTTCATTTATTGTTACCGTGGCTTGCCTATTGCTGGGTTATCCGGTGGCATATCTGATGGCAAATCTGCCAAACAGAACCGCAAATTTATTATTAATACTGGTGCTGATGCCATTCTGGACATCGCTTCTGGTTCGGACAACGGCATGGATTGCCATGTTGCAAAGTCAGGGGGTGATGAATGATTTGTTTGTTGTCTTCGGGCTGGCCACAGATGATGATCGTTTCTCGCTGATCTATAATAAAACCGGCACGTTGATCGCCATGACGCATATTATGTTGCCATTTATGATTATGCCACTTTTCTCGGTGATGAAAACCATTTCACCGGCTTATGTGCGGGCGGCTAAATCAATGGGTGCCACAAACTGGACAGCGTTCTGGCGGGTTTATTTTCCGCAATCTATCCCCGGCATTGGTGCAGGTTCTCTGCTCGTGTTTATTCTGGCTATTGGATATTACATTACGCCGGCGTTGGTTGGTGGTCAGGATGGCCAGATGATTTCCAATATTATTGATTTCCATATGCGGAGATCACTCAACTGGAATCTGGCGGCGGCGTTGGGGCTTGTGTTGCTGGTCTTTGTTCTTTTCTTTTTCTGGATTTACGACCGCGTGGTCGGAATCGACAATATGAAACTGGGTTAATCGCATGTCTACTGGTAAGTATCGTTATATTCCTCCCCAGCCACCTTTATGGTTCAGCATGGCTGTACCTGCCGGTATAGCGGCTATTGTGGGGTTGTTATCGGCGCAAGGTAATACCGCGCTCATGTTGCCGGGGATGGCGGTTGGTGCCATTATTGCGGCGGTGATTTCGGCGGTGCTGATCACATTGAATCTGACCCGATTTAAAGCTGGTGTTATTTTTGCCGCGCTTATGGTTGCGTTTGGGACTGTCTATTCATCGGTGCCATTCGGTATCATGATTGGTCTGGTCGGGTATGTGCTTGGGCGTATGTCAATCTGGCTTAATGCCGGTGATTACAGGCTGGCTTTGCCGCCATATGCGTCTTCACGCGAAGTGCTTAATTTTTATGGGTTTCGCGTGATTTGCGGTGGTATTTTTATCTTTCTGATTACCCCGATTTTGATACTCATTCCTTTATCGTTTAATCAGGAACCGTATTTCAGCTTCACCGAAGGCATGCTTGCCCTTGATCCGGCGGCATATTCTCTGCGCTGGTATAAGGATATCCTCTATAATGGCATGGTTGCTCCGCAAGCTATCGAAGGCTGGTGGGAAGACATGTGGGCAAACTCCCAATGGGTGCGGTCTATCAAGAATTCGCTCTTTATCGGGTTTTTTGCGACTATCATATCAACGGCGCTGGGAACACTGGCCGCGATTGGGCTGTCACGTTCAGAAATGCCATATAAAAGAGCGGTCATGGCTTTGCTGATATCGCCTATGGTGGTGCCATTGGTGATTACTGCATCGGGGCTGTTCTATTTCTTCTCATATATTGGTCTGGCCAAAACCTATACTGGTATTATCTTATCCCATGCCGTTCTTGGTACGCCATTTGTCATTATTACAGTGACGGCAACGCTGTCCGGATTTGACCGAAGCCTTACGCGATCTGCGGCTAATCTGGGTGCGGGGCCGGTGACAACGTTCTTTAAAATTCAGATGCCATTGATTTTACCGGGGGTGATTTCTGGTGGATTATTTGCTTTCATTACATCATTCGACGAAGTGGTGGTGGTATTGCAAATGGCAGATGTGAAACAGCGAACAATCCCACGGCAAATGTTTTCTGGTATCCGGGAACAGATTAGCCCCACCATTCTGGCGGTGGCAACGATCCTTGTGATTTTGTCGATATTTTTACTGACAACGGTTGAATTGCTTCGCCGCCGGTCGGAAAGAATGCGTGGTATTTCGCCAAGCTGATTGTGATGGATTAATCGCAAACTATGATAAAACAGGCTTGTGCAAAATCGTCACAGGCCTGTTATTTCAGATGAACACCTGTATTTTTTCATGTTATTTTGTTGCCTAGTATTTGTTTTATGTTGAACAATAAACAGGGTAATAGCCATGCCGGTATGGGCTGACCAGATTTTTTCAGATAAAATTGCGACACTGTTCAAAGAGCAGCGTTATCGCCAGTTTGCTGAAATTGAGCGACAGGAAAAACAGCATCCGCATGCCATCTGGCATGGCGGCGATGTTCCAAAACCGATTATCAACTGGTGCTCAAATGACTATCTGGGTATGGGGCAGTCAATTATGGTGACCAGTGCTATGACCGCCGGTATCAGCGAGGGCGCAGGCGCAGGCGGCACCCGCAATATTTCTGGTAATAGCCACGCTCTGATGGAACTGGAAAGAGAACTGGCGGATTTGCATAACAAAGAAAGAGCGCTGGTATTTTCTAGCGGCTATGTTGCAAATGAAGCCAGTTTATCCACTCTGATCACGCTCATTGACGGGGTGAAAGTATTTTCAGATGCAAGCAATCATGCGTCAATGATCAGCGGCATCCGCCACGCCAAGGCAGATAAAGCCATTTTCCGTCATAATGATCTGCATCATCTGGAACAATTGCTGGCGGCAGAACCTGCCGAACGCCCGAAGCTGATTGCGTTTGAATCAGTCTATTCAATGGAAGGCGATATTGCCCCCATGACAGAGCTGGTTGAACTGGCGGAAAAATATAACGCATTTACCTATTGCGATGAAGTGCATGCCGTCGGGCTATATGGTGAACAGGGTGGCGGGGTGGCGCAAGCAACCGGAGTCGCCAATCGCATTGATGTTATCCAAGGCACGTTAGGCAAAGCTTTTGGTGTGATGGGTGGTTATATTGCGGCATCTGACCGGATTTGTGATGTGATCAGGAGCTATGGTTCCGGCTTTATTTTTACCACTGCCCTGCCGCCAGCGCTTGCGCGTGCGGCGTTAGCCAGTGTCCGGCATTTGCGGCAAAGCCAGACGGAACGACATGGCCAGCAACGACAGGTAGCACGGCTAAAAAATAAACTTGCCGCCGCTGGTTTTCATCTTCATCCGGGTGCTTCACATATTGTGCCGGTGATGATTAATGATGCCAGTCTATGTCAGGCGATGAGTGACCGGTTGCTGCAACAGCATGGCATGTATATTCAGCCAATCAATTATCCGACAGTCCCCATGGGGACGGAACGGTTGCGGATTACACCGGGGCCTTGCCATGATGACCAGATGATTGATGATCTGGTTGATGCGATTTGTGAATGTGTTGATACGCTTGAGGCGTCACATATATTAGCTGTTCGGCATAGAGCCAGCTAGCAAAGCCGGATCAAGCCGTTTCGTAAACCAGTTGATACGCCAATCCAGATGCGCACCGGTGGAACGGCCAGTGGAGCCGACTTCACCGATAATATCACCTTGTTTTACCGCCATACCCACTGATATATTTGCTTTATTCAGATGCAAAAACGTAGAGCTAATCCCGTGGCCATGATCCATAATAATGGTGATGCCGGTAAAATACAGATCATCAACCATGGTAATAACCCCATCTGCAGGAGCTTTTACCGGTGTTCCGGTGGCGGCGGCAATATCAATGCCATAATGCGGCGCGCGTGGCTGACCGTTTAATATCCGGCGTGAGCCATATACGCCTGTGATGATCCCGTGGCTAGGCCAGATGAAATCCTGTTGCCATCCGTTTAGATCAGATATGACAGCACGGGCTTGTGATACTTCTGCTCTGTCACGGGCAATGCGATCAAGCACGTCTTGCGGCGGTGTCACCATATTTTGCGGCAACCCGTCTATGCGTTGTTCTTTGAACTCACGTGGTGTTGGGGTAATGGTGAGCGTATCATGGCGCCCATCCGGATATTGCGCCACCACATCAACCGGTGCGATATCATCACGATGAAAGCCAATGACGGCGAATCCATTTTTGGAAACGGCTAGGGCTTGATCATCAATTGTCAGATTGGCTAGTGGATCAGTTTTAATAATAACCATGCCGCCTTGGCTAGCATGGCCGCTAAATATTTCTAACGCGGTGGCGGCATTGCCAGCTAGCACCAACATAGCCAGCGCAAGAATATAGCGGTTGAAAGAGGTAAATATTGCCATTATCCTGCCTGTTATATAAGACACATGCTTGCCAGCATCACTTAAATCAGTATGCTTTACTTAAGCTATTTCGGCAATGCTCAGTTTTCGGGTTTTTATCATGTCCTCTTATCTTTGGAAGCCTTCACAGAACCGTTGTGATCAATCATCTGTCAGCCGATTTGCACAAACTCTTGCTGATCAGGGGCTGGTCGACTGGCAGGGGGATTTTCATGCGTTGTGGCAATGGTCAGCGGATCATCCGGATATATTCTGGGATCAGTTCTGGGACTGGCATGGATTGATCGGTGATAAGGGTGAGGTGATTTGCAAAAACCCTGATCAGATGACTGGCGGCCAATTCTATCCGGATGGAATATTGAATTATGCAGAAAATCTGCTTGTTGATGCTGATGACAGTCCGGCGATTATCGCATGGCGCGAAAACGGTGAACGGCAAGCGATTACCCGGGCTGAGTTAAAACAGCGTGTCATGGCTATGGCGGGATGGTTAAAATCCCAAGGCGTTGGCAAGGGTGATCGCGTGGCCGCCTATATTCCGAACATCCCCGAAGCCGTGATATTATTGCTGGCATCATCGGCTATTGGTGCTGTGTTTTCATCCTGTTCAACGGATTTTGGGCTGAACGGTGTGCTTGACCGGTTTGGACAGATTAAGCCCAAGGTGCTGATGGTGGTGGATGGTTACCGCTATAACGGTAAAGCCATTGACCGCCGTGATATCAACCGTCAATTGCGGGCAGAAATGCCATCTGTTGTGGCTAGTTTGATTGTTCCGTTTCTTGATCCGGATATGAAGCCGGATGACAAGGAAACGCGATTTGATGATGCGCTGGCCATGGCAACACCAGTCGATCATTTTGAACCAACGGCGTTTAATGATCCGCTTTATATTCTGTATTCATCCGGCACCACGGGTGCGCCTAAATGTATTGTTCATGGCGGTGGCGGCAGCTTGATCCAGCATATCAAGGAACACCGGCTTCATTCTGATCATGGTACAGGGGATACGGTTTTTTATTTTACAACTTGCGGCTGGATGATGTGGAACTGGCTAGTGTCCGCGTTGGCGGTCAAGGCCGCGATTGTGCTTTACGAAGGCAATCCATTTTACCCGGGGCCTGAACGGTTATGGCAAATGGCGGCTGATGAACGGCTGAATACCTTTGGCACGTCAGCCAAGTTTATTGATGCCACCAGAAAAAGCGGATACCGCCCATGTGACAATGTTGATTTGACGCATCTGCAACGGATTTGTTCCACTGGCTCACCTCTTACCGAAGACGGTTTTGATTTTGTTTATGACGCCATAAAATCTGATCTCCATCTTGCCAGTATTTCTGGCGGCACGGATTTAGTATCATGCTTCGTGCTGGGCGCGCCTAGTTTGCCTGTTTATAAAGGCGAGATTCAGACGCGCGGGTTAGGCATGGCAGTTGCGGTCTGGGATGAAAATGGTCAGCCGGTGATTGACCAACAAGGTGAACTTGTTTGCACTCGGCCATTTCCGTCAATGCCAATCGGGTTCTGGAACGATCCGGATGATGAAAAATACCGCGCCGCCTATTTTGATTATTTCCCCGGTATCTGGCGGCATGGGGACTGGGCGACTTTAACCAGCCGTCAGGGGGTGGTGATACATGGCCGGTCAGATGCTACGCTTAATCCGGGTGGGGTTAGAATTGGCACAGCTGAAATTTATCGTCAGGTAGAAGCGTTTGATGATATTCATGAGGCGCTTGTTGTTGGCCAGAATATCATTCATGATGGCCAGCAGGATATGCGGGTAATCCTTTTTGTGCGGCTAGCCGATAAGGTGACATTGAATGATGATTTGAAAAAAACCTTGTCGTGGGCAATCCGTGAAGGAGCAACGCCACGGCATGTGCCTTATGCCATTATCGCCGTGCCGGATATCCCGCGCACACGGTCAGGTAAAATTACTGAATTGGCAGTGCGTGATATTATCCATGGGAAAGAAATTAAAAATACAGAAGCCCTGGCCAACCCCGAAGCGTTAGAGTATTTCCGTAACCTTGAGCAATTACATGAGAGCGATTAAAATCATATTATGACTGAACATCACGAACACATGATTATTATTGGGACCGGGTCTGCTGGTCTGACAGCAGCCATCTATGCCGCCCGCGCAAATATTAAACCGCTGGTTATTGCCGGTTTGCAACCGGGGGGGCAGTTGACCATCACGACAGATGTGGAAAACTACCCCGGCTTTGCCGAAGCTATTCAGGGGCCGTGGTTAATGGAACAGATGCAACAACAGGCCGAACATGTGGGCGCGCGTGTGGCATATGATCTGGTCGCATCGGTTGATTTTAGCCAGCGGCCGTTCCGGTTATTTATGGATAGTGGTGATACATATCTAGCGGATACGGTGGTAATTTCTACTGGTGCACAAGCGCGTTG
>JAHEII010000163.1 GCA_024639485.1 Alphaproteobacteria bacterium | reverse complement strand
AGCTGTGCTTGGTCTGGCTGGTGCTATGCTGACAACACTGGATGGCCAGTTTACGCCAGCGTCATATCAACCTCTGCGCTATACATTTCTGATCTGGGTGATGGTCATTGTTGGCGGATCGGGCAATAATTACGGGTCTATTATTGGCGGATTCATTATCTGGTTTTTCTGGATCGAAGCCGAACCACTGGGGCTATGGCTGATTGAATTCCTCACATCAGGCATGAGCGCGGATTCAGCATTAAAGGCACATTTGCTGGAAAGCGCGGCACATACCCGTTTGATGACCATGGGTTTGATTATGATGCTAGTGTTACGATTTGCCCCCAAAGGGCTTATTCCAGAGGCAAAGCGCTAGGGACGCGGGCAATCTGTTTCACACGTTCGCGCCATAAAATAACCAATCCGGCCGCTATGATTAAACTGCCACCTAGCCATGCTCTCGGCTCTGGTATTTCATCCCAGAATAACGCCCCCCAGAGCGTAGCCCACAGAATAACCATATATTGCGTTGGCGCAATAACCGATAATTCCCCTAACCGGATGGCCATTACATAAGTAATAAACGAACACGCCACCAACGCCGCCGCAATAACAAACACCGGATAAAGATCATTAGCCACCGTAACCCATCCCCACGGCATGCTCAAAAAACCGCCAAAACTAGTCACCATTGCTGTGGTCAGAATGATCGATACCGAAGAAATATCATCATCAATATGGCGCGTGGCCAGATCACGCACCACCAGACCGATAGCTGTCATCACCGGATATATCATCGCCAGATTAAACCCACTTTCTCCTGATGGTGCTGCGATAATGACTACCCCCAGAAATCCAGCAGCCACCGCACCAAACCGGAAACGGCCAACTTTTTCCCCGAATAACGGGATGGATATCAAGGTTAACAAGACCGGAAATATGAATACAATCGTTGTTGATGTGGCAATCGGGATCAACTGAATACTGATAAAAAAGCAATAGGTGGAAACAGTTTCCGCTATACCTCTGATCAATGCCCAGCGATTAGTAATATGGCTAAGCCGGAGGGGGTCACGCATCACCCGCATCATCAGCAATAAAATCACAATCAGAATAATGCCGCGAACAGCAATCAGCTGGCCTGCCGGAACAGATGCCCCAATATAGCGCACAATAATGTCACCAACGCTAAGCAAGAACATGGACAACGCCATGATCATCAGAGCAAGACCATTATTTATAGGTGCGGCCGTCATGTCAGATACGGATCAATACTATCACTTATGCTTCAGCCGCTAATAGTTCAGCGGCGACCGTTAGCACGGCTTCATCACCTGTCATAATGGTTTCGGCCAAGGCATCGGCTTGCGGCATACGCTGAGTGACAAACACATCGGCAAGTGTCCAGCGGGTTGTCAGAAAATCGATATCGGCCCCCTGTTCTTTGCTCTGTTTAATTGCCATCGCCGCCCCGCGTACCATTTGCCAACCGCCGGTCAGCATGCCCATCATCATGATAAAATGATGTCCGCTTGCCGCCGCTTTGCGCGGAGTATTTGCCGATGCCAGCAAATGACTGATCGCGTCACGCGCGCATGCGGTGGATGTACGAACACGGCTAGCCATTGGCAATATCTGTTCCATGTTTTCGGCAATGAGCGCATCCATATCAGCGTCAATATCATCCAGCAACGCGGTGATAGATGCCCCACCATCCCGCAAGGTTTTGCGGAACACCAGATCATTAGCCTGAATAGCGGTTGTTCCTTCATAAATAGGAAGTATCCGCGCATCCCGATAATGTTGCGCCGCGCCCGTTTCTTCGATAAAGCCCATGCCGCCATGCACCTGAATAGCCTGTGAGGTGATTTCAAGCGATAATTCGGTCAGCCAGCCTTTAATAATCGGAACCAGAAGCCCTAGCCGATCCTGATGATTTTTTTCCGGGTTATGAGTGGCCATATCCATCGCCGCTGCCCCAATGCCAAGCAAACCACGCATTGCCATAATATCCGCACGCATGCTGGCCATTAGCCGCAACACATCAGGATGCCCGATAATGGCATCACCATTTTTGCCGTCTAGTGGTGTTCCCTGTTTTCTGTCCATGGCATAGGAAAGGGCTTGCTGATAGGCACGTTCACTAATAGCCAGTCCCTGCAATCCAACCATGAAACGGGCGTGATTCATCATGGCAAACATGATCTCAAGCCCTTTATGTAATTCCCCCACCAGATATCCGACAGCACCGCCATTATCACCATATTGCAGAACCGCGGTTGGTGAGCCTTTAATGCCCAGTTTCTTTTCAATGGAAACACATGTTACATCATTGCGCTCACCAAGGCTTCCATCCGGATTAATCAAATATTTTGGTACCAGAAAAACCGAAATACCCTTATGGCCTTCGGGCGCGTCAGGTGTTCGTGCCAGCACCAGATGCACGATATTTTCCGCCATATCATGTTCACCATAAGTGATATAAATCTTCTGGCCGCTGATCCGGTAATGATCACCATCAGGAATGGCCATACTGCGGATTGCCGCCAAATCTGTTCCGGCTTGCGGTTCGGTCAGATTCATGGTGCCTGTCCACCGACCTTCGACCATTGGCTGGATATATTGCGCTTTATGTTCAGCAGATGCGTATTTTTCCAGTGCATAAATCTGACCCTGGGTCAGCAAATGGCAAAGCGCAAATGACATATTGGCCGATTGCCACATCTCATTAACAATGGCCGAAACCGCCATCGGCATCGCCTGTCCGCCATGTTCTTCGCTGGCATCCATTGCCGTCCAGCCGGCCGCGCCCATGGCGGCGTAAGCATCTTTGAATCCGGCTGGCGTGATCACCGTCCCATCCTCAGACCGGACGGATCCTTTATCGCCGCCAGCATTAGTCGGCGCAATAATGTCTGATGCAAATTTAGCGGCTTCGTCAAAAATAGCATCTGACAGATCATCACCCCACGCATCATGATCATATGTGCTGGCCAAGGTCGACCGGTCAATCAAATGGCGAAAAACAAAGCGCATATCTTTCAGTGGTGCATGGTACATATACTTATCCTAATTCTGCTGACTTGCCCAAAATAATGGCCCACCTCGGAAACCGGGGAAGCCTGTTCCAAAAATCATGCCTGCATCTGCCATAGCGGCATTTTCAACAACGCCTTGATCGACCGCAGACTGGCATTCGCTGATCATCGGTTGCAATAATTCCACGGCTAGCGCGGTGGCTTCGCTAGCCGGATACGCAGCGCGTGGCCGGATAGCTTTTTTGCCATCCCATTCATAAAAACCACGTCCAGATTTACGCCCCAGATTACCCTTGCCGATATGTTCCTGCAACGCGGCCGCCACGTCATCAGCAATGCCCAGCGGCACACCGGCATCATGGGTGACATCCAGCCCGATCTGATCAGCCAGCTCAATTGGCCCCATCGGCATGCCGTAATCCACCATTGCTTCGTCAATGCGGTCAGCATCTGTTCCGGCCAGCATCTTGGCTATGCCGCCATAGATATATGGCAGAAGCGCCCGATTAACCAGAAAACCGGGTGCTGATTTACAACGGATAGGCATTTTTTTCAATTGGCCAGCAAACTGCATGGCGCGTGTCGTTACTGCATCCGCTGTCGTATCCGCCCAGATAATTTCAACAAGCGGCAAGACTGGCATAGGGTTGAAAAAATGTATTCCTACCAACTGTTCAGGATGTTCCAATACCTCAGCAATAGATGCCAGCGGAATAGAAGAAGTATTTGTGGCCAGAATAGCATCCGGCTTGGCTTTCTGTTCCATATCCCGGAACACTGCTTGTTTTACGTCCACACGTTCGGCCACCGCCTCAATAATCAGATCAGCCGTGGCCATACCATCACCAGCCGGATCAGCGGTTAGCCGCGATAGCGCATCAGCAATTTTATCTTCGGTTTTGAGCCGGCGTTCATATAACACTCTGGCACGGTCAATAGCGGCATTGATCGCATCTGCATTCTGATCACTTAACGTGACCTGAAATCCCATCATCGCGGTATAAGCGGCAATATCGCCACCCATCACACCGCCACCAATCACATGCACATGCTTGATCCCGCTATCACCACGGCCAGATTTGCGTACCTTGTCCTGATAGTCGAATAACCGCCGCAAGCCTTTAGACGCAGGGCTAGTCATCAGCACCGGAAAAATAGTCAACTCAGCATCGGACATAGCTTGGGGGTCTGTCATGTGATCTCTGATATGGTCCATAATCGCAAATGGTGCTGGCGTATGATCTGGTCGGGCGCGTGACAAATAGGCATCACTGGCCGCTTTAAAAATAGCATCTGGTTCCGCTGGTGGTGGTATCATATCACGCACTGGCTTAATGCCATTCTGGGCGTCCAGCCATGATTTAGCCGCGCCACGCAAATCGCTTTCGCTGGCGACCAGTTCATCAATCAAACCTATTGCTAATGCTTTATCGGCATTGACGCTTTTACCTGTCAGCATCAACGCCAGCGCGTGTTCCAGCCCAACACGGCGATAGGCTCGGCCAGACCCGCCATATCCGGGCAGAATTCCTAGCCCGAC
>JAHEII010000036.1 GCA_024639485.1 Alphaproteobacteria bacterium | reverse complement strand
GCTATTTCGGCAGCCGGTCTGCCGGCCAGAATGCTTTTACAGGTTCATGACGAGCTGATTTTTGAATGCCCGTCTGAAGTAGCTGATGATGTGAAGGCGCTGATCACCGGCGTAATGGAAAAAGCAGCCGAGCCAACAGTTAACATATCTGTTCCTCTGGTGGTTGAGGCATCATCAGGGTTATCATGGGATGAGGTGCATTAACGCATGATCCGCTTTTATCATGCCCCGGCATGATCCGGTTTAGCCTCAGCAGCCATAACTCTATCAGCATCCAGCCACATGATTCGGCCAAATCCTGCGATCAGATGATACCGTTCGGGGATAACCCGATAGCAATTGAAATCGGTAAATCCGGCATATAATTCTGCCTCAGGATGAGTCGAAATAAAGGCGCTGATCATCTTGTCCTTATCCATTTTTTCGATCTTACCCATAATCGTCAACCGTTCGCCTGTCATAGCCTTATGGCCAGTCTCAGGACTGCCGGTGCCATCCAGCGTTAGGGAAACACGCGAGTCTGCCAGTATATTCTGTGTGTGATCAGCCAGATCAGATAACAGCAATAACGGCATATCATCTGCGCATCTGGCCATCAGAACAAGGCTTCCGTAAGGATATCCGGAATGGCGGTCAATTGTTGATAATGTTGCTTTGCCCAGCCGGTTTAATAGCTGTCTGGCGCGATTGATCATGTCTGTTTCTGATATATCCTGCATTGGTTTTCCTTATTAGTGGTATTATGGCATGGGCATGTTTTCGCCATGTTGTGGCCAAACTGACGCCCTAGCCAAGGGGATAGCATCCAACCTTGAAGTGGTTTAAACTATGTTGCGTGTCAAGGAGGGCAGATGCCATGGGTTCTAAAATTGCACTGGTCGATGATGATCAGAATATCATAACATCCGTATCTTTATTGCTGGAATCCGAAGGCTATGAGGTGGATACCTATGCCGATGGCGAACAGGGGCTGGCCGGATTAAAACGCCGCCCGCCTGATCTGGCCATTCTGGATATAAAAATGCCGCGTATGGATGGCATGGAATTATTGCAGAATATTCGCACCACCAGCAATTTGCCGGTAATCTTTCTAACCAGTAAGGATGATGAACTGGATGAAGCGTTAGGGCTTCGCATGGGCGCGGATGACTATATCACAAAGCCGTTTTCACAGCGGTTATTGCTTGAAAGAGTCCGGGCTATTTTGCGACGAGCGGATCAGTCTACTAGCTCAACCGGTGATCAGATGATTGTTCTTGGTGATATGGTGCTTGATCCTGACCGCCATTCCTGCAAGTGGAAAGAAAAAGAAGTCAAGTTGACCGTTACCGAGTTTCTGATCCTGTCTGCGCTGGTGCGGCGCCCCGGTATCGTCAAGAATAGAGACCAGTTGCTGGATGCGGCTTATGGCGAAGATGTCTATCTGGACGACCGGACGATTGATAGCCATATCAAACGCCTGCGCCGCAAGTTTCGGGAAGTTGATAATCAATTTGACCATATCGAAACGCTTTACGGTGTAGGCTATAAATATCTTGAGCAATAAAGACCGCCCCCATTTTTTGCGATTATCACTGGGCTTCCGCATTATTGCGGTGGCTATATTTCCAGTGGGTGCGTTCCTGCTTGGGTTATTTTATGTTGATCAGTATAGGGAAACGGTTTTTAACGCGGAACTGATGGCACTGGAAAGACAAGGGGAGACGCTGGCGCAGACTATTGGGTTGACTGATGCCGGATACTCACAACTGGCTAAGCGGGAATTATCACAAGATACCATGCAACAGGTTGCCCAGCTGATTGCCAGTATTCCCGATGCCCGTATCAGAGTGTTCCAGCCAGATGGAAGTTTGATCCTTGATAGTGTCAGCGCGATAGGGCTTGCCGCCCCGCAAAGCACAATTACAACAACGCTGGAAATATCACAGAATAAAGGCTCCAGCTATCGGGTGATGCAATGGGTGCGGGATTGGGTCAACACGCTATCAACGCTGATGTCCAGTAAGCAGGATTATCCACTAATCAGAGAAATCCAGTCAGATCAGGCCGCCGACTACCCCGGGGTGTCGCAAGCACTAGCTGGTGAGGGCATGCCATTTATCGCCAGAGATAGAGCCGGTCAGGTGGTGCTGGGCATTGCTGTGCCTATCCGTAATTTGCGCGTGGTTCGTGGCGCGTTATTAATCACGGCATCTGGTGATCAGATAGAAAAAGATGTAGCCGCAGTACAATATTCGTTTTTCCAAATATCTATCGGGGTGCTTTTTGCCACTATCCTGATTGCCTATTATCTGTCGCGATCTATTACCCGACCGATTAGCCAGTTAGCTAAAGCCGCTGATCAGGTGCGGGTATCTAACACAAAACAAATTGATCTGCCGCGACTGACTAACCGTAGTGATGAAATTGGTGAGCTGGCGCGCGACATAACATTAATGACCAAAGAATTGCAGGAACGCGCGGTTGCTACCGCCGGATTTGCCGCTGATGTGGCGCATGAGATTAAAAACCCGCTGACATCACTGAAAAGTGCGGTTGAAACCATGGAAAGACTAAAAGACCCGGATCAGCAAAAACGGCTTCTGGAAGTCATTCATGCTGATGTGATCAGACTGGATCGGCTGATTACGGATATATCGGCGGCTAGTCGGATTGACCATGATATGACCGAGGCCGAATATGAAACGCTAAATCTGAACGATATGGTTGCGGGATTTGCGCAATCGCGGCAATTAGCACTTGAGCATCTAAATCTGCAGGTGGTCAGCGCAGATCATCCGGTGCCTGTCCGCATAGCGGTAGATCGCATTGTTCAGATACTGGATAATCTGTTAACAAATGCCGCCAGCTTTAGCCCGCCAGATAGCTGTATTCAGTTTACCGTGACCACAATGAAAGGCATGGCGGTTGTCAGCGTGACGGATCAGGGGCCGGGGATACCGGAAAATAAACTCAATGCTATTTTTGATCGCTTTTATTCGGAACGCCCTAGCAACGAAGGCTTTGGCCAGCATTCCGGGCTTGGATTATCCATATCGCTGAAGATCGCCGAGGCACATGGCGGATCAATAGACGCTTTCAATGTCAAAGACGATAAGGGCGCCATCACAGGGGCTGGTATGCGTTTAACATTACCGCTTTCAAGTAGTGATAATGATACTTTTGTGTCATAGTTGTAAGGTCTGAAACAACGCATCACTATTGTGAGAATATATGATTTCATCAGAACCCCGTGATAATGATATCGGGCGGCAAGCCCGGATTAAGCCGCTGGTTGTTGTTTGTGGGCTGGCCGGATCAGGCATTTCTACAGCATTGCATTTTCTTGAAGATGCCGGATATACGGCGGTGGATAATCTGCCGCTATATTTGTTTGATCAGCTGATTTCCCGCGAGATAGAAGCAAATAAACGGCAATTGGTTGTTTCTATTGATGCGCGGACATCCGGATTTACCACAGATGGCTTTCTGGGGCTGATAACGGATATCCGAAAGCGGCTGGATCAGAATATTATGCTGATCTTTCTGACAACATCAAAGAGTGAGCTGGTTCGGCGGTTTAATGTGACACGGCGGCGGCATCCGCTGATGCGTGTTAATGGCGAAATTGATATGAATCTGGCCATTGATAAAGATAGCGACCGCATGACCAATATTGCTGAAATTGCAGACCTGATGATTGATACAACTGGCGTTTCGCCCCAGCAATTACGCCGCCAGCTTTTGCATGGTATCGGTAGTAATGCCGCTGAACCCATGCCTATTGTTGTTCAGAGCTTTTCATACCGTCACGGCGCACCAAGTGATGCAGACATGATCTTTGATATGCGGTTTTTGAGTAACCCGCACTGGATTGGTGGGTTGGCTGATCAGACCGGACGTGATCAGGCGGTGCAGGATTATATTAGTAAAGACCCGGCATTTGATCGTTTCATGAATCAGCTGAAAGCCCAGCTGGATATGATGTTACCCCTATATCAACAGGCTGGCCGGCCACAATTTACCATTGGATTTGGTTGTACTGGTGGTCGCCACCGATCCGTTTATGCGGCTGAATACATCGCCGCCTATTTAAACAGCCACGATTATGATGCCCGATTAAAGCATCTGCAATTACTGGCTTGAGCTATATGTCACATAACAGATATCTGGCTTCAGGTTGCAATTTGAGGCAGGTTTTGTTATGAAAAGTTTGGTTTAGAAAAGGATGAACAGATGACACAAGATTATCATATTGCCGATATTTCACTAGCTGGCTGGGGACGCAAAGAAATTGAAATCGCCCAGACAGAAATGCCCGGTTTAATGGCATTACGCGATGAGTTTGGTAAGCAAAAACCACTGAAAGGCGCTCGTGTTGCTGGCTGTCTGCATATGACCATTCAAACCGCCGTGTTGATTGAAACACTGGCTGAATTGGGCGCGGATATCCGCTGGTCGTCCTGTAACATCTATTCCACTCAGGATCAGGCCGCCGCCGCCATCGCCGAAAGTGGCATTCCCGTCTTTGCATTCAAAGGCGAAACACTCGAAGATTACTGGACGTTCGTTGATGAGATTTTTCAATGGAAGGGCGGCGATAGTGATGTTGCCAATATGATCCTTGATGATGGTGGTGATGCCACGCTTTATATTCTGCTAGGTGCCAGAGCAGAAGCCGGTGAAAACATTTTACCGCATCCAGCCACCGAAGAAGAAGAATTCCTGAAAGCGCAAGTTCTGAAAAGACTGGCGGCTAGCCCTGGCTGGTTCACCCGGCAACGCGATGCAATTAAGGGCGTATCCGAAGAAACAACAACCGGTGTGTTGCGGCTTTATCAAATGGCCGAAGCCGGACAGATGCCGTTTCCGGCAATCAATGTTAATGATAGCGTCACAAAATCAAAATTTGATAATCTGTATGGCTGTCGGGAATCCCTAGTTGATGGTATCCGCCGGGCAACTGATGTCATGCTGGCCGGAAAAGTGGCTGTGATTTGCGGGTATGGTGATGTTGGCAAAGGGTCAGCCGCGTCCTTACGTCAAGGTGGGGCACGGGTTATGGTGACAGAAATTGATCCGATTTGCGCGCTTCAGGCGGCTATGGAAGGCTATGAAGTGGTTACCATGGAAGAAGCCGCAAGCAAGGCAGATATCTTTGTTACCGCAACCGGAAATCGTGACGTAATCACGGTTGATCATATGCGTGATATGAAAGACCGCGCCATTGTCTGTAATATTGGACATTTTGATAATGAGATTCAGGTCGATGCGCTCAGTAATATGCAGTGGGATGAAGTCAAACCACAAGTAGATGAGATCACGTTCCCTGATGGCAAAAAAATGATCCTGCTGGCTAAGGGTCGTTTGGTCAATCTGGGCTGTGCAACAGGGCATCCATCATTTGTCATGTCTGCATCGTTTACCAATCAGGTGCTGGCACAGATTGAATTATGGAATAACGCCGCCGCTTACGATAACAAGGTTTATACTCTGCCGCGTCATCTGGATGAAAAAGTTGCCATGTTGCATCTGGAAAAAGTAGGCGCATCACTGACCAAACTGAATGAAAATCAGGCTAGCTATATTGGCGTTCAGCAAGCAGGGCCATTTAAATCTGATCAATACCGCTACTAACTGATGACCAATAGCCGGTTTTATGATTGCTGTCTGGCTGAATGTGTTCTGGATGGTGAGCTGGCAACAATAGCATTAGGCCAGCGGCTAGAGCCGTGGCTTCGTGCTGGTGATCTGATCGGACTAGAAGGCGAAATGGGTGCTGGAAAATCGGTTCTGGCACGCGGAATGATACAACATGCGCTGGCAAGGGATGGCCAACCCGATGCCGACATCCCAAGCCCGACCTATACGCTGGTTCAACATTATTCACGCATCCGGCCTGCAAACGATGCTGATAAACAACATGCGGATATGATCTGGCATGTTGATTTATGGCGGATAGATGATCCCGAAGATGTGCTGGCATTTGGGCTTGACGAAGCAATGGGGCAAGATATCTGCATCATTGAATGGATCAGCAAACTAGGCGTGTATTTGCCGCCGCATGGGTTGATTATTTCCCTGATACAAAGCGAAAAAAGCCAGCAAAGCCGTATCAGAACAGCGCGGTTTATGGCTACATCCAGCTACGCGGCGCGTTGGAATACGTTGCTTTCTGCGGCTGGGTTGATTGCTTAATATATCCAGCCAATATATTACATTATTCGCATATTCACGAAAAAAAACAATCAGATAGCCAGTAAGTATAACTAGGCTTTCGGATAGGTATGGTCTATTATTCTGGTATGGCCGAGCGGATACATTCAAGACTATGCTACATCCCTGCTGGTGCGCGATTTGCTGATGATCTGGTAGCCGGTTTCATGACGCTGGTTGATGATCCGGCGATGATGGCCTCAGCTACTATTCTGTTGCCTAACCGCCGACTGACGCAAGCGGTACGGCTTGCTTTTCTACGCCATGCAAAAGGCCGGCCACAGCTATTGCCACGGTTAGTACCAATCGGTGATATCGAAGAAGACGCTAGCGACCTGGTGCTGGCTGGTTGGGATAGTGGCCATCTGCCACCAGTGATTGATCCGATAGACCGGCATTTTCAGCTAGCGCATCTGGTGCATCTGTTTCATCAGAATGCTGGCGGTGATCATATCACCCAAGCCGAAGCGTTCGGGCTGGCACGCGCGTTAGGCGATTTTCTGGATCAGATGCAGACAAATGGATTATCCTTTGATGCTTTAGCTGATCTGGTTCCTGATGAACTGGCGCATCATTGGCAAAATATCGTTAGCTTTCTGACTATACTGACCGAAAAATGGCCGGATATTCTGGTTGAAAAACAGAAATCCGATGCGGCGGTCTGGCGCGATGCGGCTATCCGTGCCAGAGCAAAGGCATGGACAGAACAGGCACCGGATGAGCTGATCATTGTGGCCGGTTCCACGGGGTCAGTTCCGGCCACGCAGGAATTAATGAAAGCGGTTACTGGATTGCCCAACGGGTATATTGTTTTGCCCGGATTTGATCCGGTGATGGATGCCGATGAATGGGATGATCTGACCAGCCGGCCGGATCAGACGGTTTCTGCCCATCCGCAGTTTCAGATGGCCAGATTGCTAAAACTATTAGCGGTTGAGCGTGGCGCGGTTCTGCCGTGGCCGCAAGCACCTGATCTCAATGCCGCTGACAGCAAAGGCCGGATCAGGTTATTGCGCGAAGTCATGCGGTTGAGCAATCAAACCCATCGCTGGTATGATTTGCGCGCCAATCCGGTGCCTGCATCGGCCGTGGATGGTATGCAGATGATGGTTTGCCGTGACCGGCGAGTTGAGGCCAGAGCCATTGCGCTAGCCATGCGTGAGGCGCTGGAAGTTCCGGCAAAGACAGCAACATTAATCACCGCTGATCAGGAATTGGGCGAACTGGTTTCAGCGGAATTATCGCGCTGGGATGTTCATGTTCCATCAAGCGCGGGAACGCGGCTTTCTGATACTCGCGCTGCCGGATTTTTACGGCTTCTGGCTGAGGCATGGGCAGATCAGTTTGCGCCGGTTAGCTTGCTTGCTTTGGCACAGCATCCGCTATGTTGTGGCGGTATGGAAAAATCGCAATTCCGTGACATGATGCGGAAAATCGAATGTAAAGTTATCCGCCGCCGCGAAGATGGATATCAGGGTGGCGGGCTTTATCAATTGCAAAAACGCGCTGAACAGATTGATGCCAGTCTGGGGCAGTTTGTTGCTGACTATCTGATCACGCCGTGCCGTGCCTTATTAGATATCAGCAATGATACGGGTATGGGCATTAGCACGGGCAAAGCCCGGCTTTCTGATATTGCAGATGCCCATGCACAAGCCGCTGAATTGTTATCTCATGACAGCGTTACCCCGTATCAAGTCTGGCAGGGCAGAGCCGGACACAGGCTGGCCAATCTGTTTCACGGTATTAGTGATTATGCTGATAATATGCTTCTGGATATAGCTGATTATGCGGTTCTGCTACATGAGCTGATGATTAGCCAGACAATTTACCCGGAAGAAGATTTGCATCCACGCCTAGCCATTATGGGGCTAGTTGAAGCAAGAATGCAGGCCAGTGATCTGATGATTCTGGGCGGTATGAATGAAGGCGCAACCCCGCCACAACCTCAAGCTGACCCATGGATGAGCCAGAATATGCGGGCGCTGATCGGCCTGCCAACAATGTTCTGGCGAACGGGTATGGCCGCCCATGATGTGATGATGACCATGGCGGCGCCGCGTATTCTGATGACGCGCTCGATGCTGGATGCCGGTTCTCCGACCGAACCGTCACGCTGGTGGCGGCGATTGCAAACTGTTCTGAAGGCAAGCGAGATCAGCTTTCCCGAACATCTTACCTATCCCATGCTGGACAAAGCGCGGCATGAACAGCACGCACCGGCAATGATAAAACCGCGCCCACGGCCAGCGCCAATCATTACCATGGCGGAACGCCAGCAACATATGTCACAATTTTCCGCGACACAGGTAGAAACCTTGATGCGTGATCCATATGCCATTTATGCGCGGCGGATATTGGGATTAAAATCGCTTTATCCGATTATGGATACGCCTGATCCGGCGATGAAAGGAACATTATTTCACCGCGCCATTGATCAGTTCATGCGGCAATATTCTGATGGCGCGTTACCCGAAGACGCGTTAGCCCAATTGAAAGCAAGAGGTGACGAACAGCTATCGGTTCTGGATCGTGCGCCATGGATAAAAATGTTCTGGCAGTTACGGTTTAATCGTATTGCGGAATGGTTTATTGACCATGAAAACCAGCACCGCAACGATATGCTGAAAACATATTCCGAAACAAAAGGCGCGGCCAGATTTGATATTGGCGGTTATCCCTTCACGCTCACCGCTGAGGCCGACCGGATTGATCTGATGGTTGATGGCAGGGTGCAGATTGTCGATTATAAAACAGGTGTTATTCCGAATATCGGACAGGTGGAAAGCGGTATTAATGGCCAGCTGATTATCGAAGCCATGATTGCCCAGCGGCAGGGTTTTGCCGAAATGAATACCGATCTCCAAATGAATATGGATATGATAACGCTAGCATACTGGAAGCTATCGGGAACTGCCAGCAAGCCAGTTGAGATTCATCACCGGCCGGGCAAGAAAAAATCTATCGCTGATGTGATCCCGCATATTGAACAACAGCTGATCAATGTCATGCAACCGGATTGGGGATTTGCGTCTGAGGTAATTGCCCATCCAACGCTCAAATATAGCGATTACCGCCATCTGGCGCGTGTCAGGGAATGGTCAATATCCAGCGTGGATATGGAGGATAGAGATGAGTAATTTCCCTACCGATGATAAGGCTAATACAGATCAAGCAACCATAGATCAAGCAACAAGAGCGCAGTTTCGTGCCGCATCACCACAGCAATCTGTCTGGGTGTCGGCACATGCTGGTACAGGAAAAACCCGCGTGTTGACCTATCGGGTGCTTCGGCTTCTGATTGATGGGGCAGAACCGTCTGAGATACTGGCGCTTACCTATACCAGAAATGCCGCTACCGAAATGCGGAACCGGATTTATGAAAGCATTATGGCATGGCCGTATCTGGAAAAAATAAAACTGATTGCTGAATGTAAAGCGATTGGTATCGAAAACCCAACCGAAGAACAGCTGGAACGCGCGCGTAATCTGTTTGTCCGGTTGCTGGACGCTACCGCATTTTTGCGGATAGAAACCATCCATGCGTTTTGTCAGTCGGTATTGCGGCGTTTCCCGCGCGAAGCCGGAATTAATCCGTATTTCCGCGTCATGGAAGACAATCAGGCAAAACAGATGAAAGAAACAGCACTAGCGCGAACATTAAGCCAGTCTGTGCATATTATTGGTGATGCGCTGGAACGGTTGGCATTGGTGCGGGATGTCAATGATATCATGACATTAATGCGTGAGATGAGCCGGTATCCGCGATTGCTTGAACAGACCCGCCATCATCCGCAAATGGTCAAACGGCAAATATATGCCCATCTGGGCTGCGCGGATAGTATGGATGATGCAAGCCGTGTTCATCAATTGATCTATGACATGGCTAATCCGGATGCTTCAACGGCCATATTGTTACAGCGCATTGTCCGTTCCAAATCCGAACACGGCACGACCAGCGAAAAGACTAAAGCGCAAGAGCTAGCCATATGGCTAGAACGCGATAGTCAATATCGGCAGGATCATATGCTGGACTATATCAGCATATTTCTGACAGGTAAGGGTGAGATGCTATCAAAGCTGGTGAATAAGGATGTTGAGCAGAATGATCCGGAATTAAAACCGGTGATGGAAACCCATGCCGCTATGCTGATTGATAAGCTGAAAATGATCCATGCTATCGATACCGCACAGAATAGTTTTGATCTGTTGCAACTGGCGCGGATGGAATATGATCATTATCAATCAATTAAATGGCATCGCGGTATGATGGATTATGATGATCTGATCCGGATTACCAGCCGTTTGCTGAATGATACTGGCGTGGCATGGGTACGGTTTAAACTGGATCAGGGTATCCGCTATCTGATGATTGATGAAGCACAGGATACCAGCCCCGAACAATGGGAAATATTTGATCAGCTATTTGATGATCAGCTGAATGATCAAACCGATAGAACAAATAATAAAAAGCCGCCACGCACGGTATTTTCTGTTGGCGATTATAAGCAGTCTATTTACAGTTTTCAGGGCGCAAAGCCCGCGCAATTTGTTGATCAAGGAGATAAAGTTGCATCGGCAAGCGCGGAATATGACCGGATGTTTGAACAGGTTTATCTGGATACGTCATTCCGTACCACAGCGGCTATTCTTGATCTGGTTGATCATGTGACTGGCGCCAAAGGCGAGCTTGCACCGCTTGCTGGCATAGGCAGCCCATTGCCGCATCAATGCCACCGTCAAGGGGTAGCTGGTTGGGTACATCTGCATAAACCGACCATAGCGGCCAGTGACGATACACATCATGCCCCGGATGTAGTTATTGCCCATGCCAGACAAGTGGCAACCGCGATTACATCCATGATTGGCCAGATATATCTGCCATCGGTTAAACGCATGGCAACAGCCGGTGATATTCTAATCCTGCTACGGAAACGGGATGGATTTTATGATGCCCTCCACAGAGAATTGCAAGCTGAGGGCATACCGCTAACCGGTGCGGACAGAATTAAGCTGATGGATGATATCGCCAGCCTTGATCTGGTCGCGTTAGGTGCGGTGATGGTATTGCCCGAAGATGATCTGACGCTGGCGGCGGTATTGAAATCACCGCTTTTCGGATTGACCGAAGATCAGCTGTATTATCTGGCGCGTGATCGCAAAAAAAATGAGAGCCTTTTTGCACGGCTTTATCTGAATCCGGCAAATGATGATGCGGTTGCACAGGCTTATGACCGGTTGCTGGAATATATGGGGCTGGCTGAAAAATTTGGCGTGCACGAATTTTATAATCAGGTGCTGGATATGCCTGCCCGTGCCGCCTTTATTCAACGGCAAGGCATGCCGGTGCTGGATATTCTGGGTGAGTTTCTGGAACATGCCCGCCGCTATGAAAATGAATATACGGCATCTTTGCTGGGTTTTCTGCAGGCTATGAAAACCGATAATACGGATATCAAGCGCGATGATGACGGTGATATCAAGGCGGTTAGAATTATGACAGTTCACGGAGCTAAGGGGCTGGAAGCACCGATTGTCATGATCCCCGATGCCTATCAGATGAAGCAGAATAACAGCACATTACGGCCTATTGCGGTGCCGGGACTGGATGATCATTTACCACTATTTCCGGCAGCTAGCCGCTATGTTGACACTAAAGCAGATGCTGTTATTCAGGCGGCAGATGCCGTTAAGCAAGCCGAAGACGAAGAAAGCCACCGGTTGCTTTATGTGGCCATGACACGGGCTATGGATGGGCTTTATATTAGCGCTTTTGATAAACCACAAAGCCGGTTTGAAAAAAACAGCTGGTATCTGCGCATTGCCGCCGCCATGGATGATCTGGGCGCTGAGCAGAATGATCATGGCTGGTTTTATGGCGCTTATCCAGATGCCCCCGAACAGAAGCCCGAACAGACATCTGATCATATGCCGGAACATAAGCCGGATATTCCAGATTGGGTAAACCATGCCCCAAAGGCTGAACCGAAACCGCCACGGCCGGTGGCGCCATCACGACTGTCTGTGCCGCCAACTATGGGATCAATTACCGGAACAGTAAGGAAAGACGCTATCCGCCGTGGCCAGATTATTCACCGTTTGCTGGAAACATTGCCAAAACTGATGCCTGATCTGCGTGTTGCCGCCGCCAACCGTATTATTAACGCCCATGCCAAAGCTGGTGATAGTGATGCCACAAAAACAGAATGGGTGCAGGAAGCACAAGCGATTATGGATATGCCAGAACTGGCCGCGTTGTTCACAAATCAGGCTTATGCAGAAATACCGGTTAGTGGTCTGGTCGGTCATTATGCGGTCAGTGGCGTGATAGATCGTCTGGTAGAAACCGATGATACCGTGATTTTTGTTGATTTCAAAACAGGCCATAGCCCTGATGATTTGTGCGATATAGCGCCGTCCTATGTGACCCAGATGGGGCTATATGCACGGCTTCTTGGGGAAATTTTTCCGGATAAGCGGATTAATGCCGGTCTGATTTATACCGAAGCCCCCCGGTTATTCTGGCTAACCGATGATATGCTGGCTGATGCTGTTAGAACATTTTTTCACAATCCACAGACGACTTCTTGACGTGATAGCTAACGGTAATTACATTCAAGTAACAACGATCTTGTTAGGATGTTATTATGGCTACTATTAAAACAACAGACAGTGATTTTGCCAAAGACGTACTCGAATCAGATGTCCCTGTACTGGTTGATTTCTGGGCAGAATGGTGCGGCCCGTGTAAAGCGATTGGCCCGGCACTTGAAGAAATGTCAGAAGAACTGGGCGATCAGATCAAGATTGTTAAGGTTAACATTGATGAAAATCCACAAACACCACAGCAATATGGGGTGCGCGGTATTCCGACTTTGCTGATATTCGAAGCTGGTCAGATAAAAGCTGAAAAAATTGGTGCGGCACCTAAAGCCAAACTGGCTGAGTGGATAGAAGAAAACACCTGATCTGTAAAGTCTGATGGCGTTAGTCTGGCAAGGTTCCGTTTTCTGTAAGGACATGGCCGGATAAATACAACGACCCACCAATGATCAATGGCATATCACCATTGGTCAATTCCATCGCTATATCTATGGCTGAGTTCAGATCAGGGGCTGGCGTTGATCCTATGCCTAGCTCTGTTGCTGTATGGCTCAGTGCATCTGCGGTCAGGCTAGCATCCTGATCCGGAATAGTGATAGCAATCAGATGATGCAAAAGCGGCTTTAAAGCATCCAGAAAATCCGCCGCTGGACGGGTATTTAATGCCCCTGCAATCATCACCCATTTGCCAGAATGTATGCGTTTTAACGACTTTGCCAATGCTTCTGCACCATGCCGGTTATGTGCGCCATCCAGCCATATATTCTGGCTTGCCGGACAACGGTCAACCAGCTGGCCGGATGTTAATGGCTGAATGCGGGCTGGCCAATTTGCGCTGGCTACACCGCTACGGATAGCGGCAGACGTGATATCCGGTTCGGCCAGCATGACAGCGGCGGCGGCAAGCACGGCGTTGTCAATTTGATGGTCGCCTTGTAATTGCGGAGCAGGGCAGGTGATAACATGATCACCCCATGTCAGCGTAAAGCCGTTATCTTTGTGATGGGTTATCCGGATGTCCGTTCCTATGTGAATGAACGGACATTGTAATGTTCTGGCATGGTCGCGTAATACCGCCTCAGCCTCAGGATGCTGGGACGCAGATATAACTGGAACGCCTGATTTCATGATGCCAGCCTTTTCGCGGGCGATAGCAGAAATGGTATTGCCCAGAAAATGTTCATGATCACGGGCGATGGGCGAGATAATCGTCACTTTGGGGTGATCAATGATGTTAGTTGAATCCATGCGCCCGCCTAATCCGGTTTCCAGCAAGGTAAAATCCGCATATATCCGGCTAAAAGCCAGCATGGCGGCGGCGGTTGTTACCTCAAAAAACGTCACTTCAGCACCATTATTTCTGGCTTCAACCTCTTCAAGCAGATCAGCTAGCGCATCATCATCAATCAATGTCCCGGCCAGCCGGATGCGTTCATTAAACCGCACTAGATGCGGTGACGAATAGACATGTACGGATTTCCCATGCTGTTCAAGCATGGCGCGGATAAACGCCAGCGTTGAGCCTTTGCCATTTGTGCCAGCGATATGTATCACCGGTGGTATGTTCAGATGTGGCTGGCCACATTTTTCTAGCAAGGCATGGGTTCTATCCAGCCCCAGATCAATCAATTTCGGGTGAAGCTGTCCTAATCGCGTCAGCGCGATTTCTGCGCGTGGGTTCTGTTTAATCGGCGACATGGATTATTCGGCGGCTGTCGCGGTTTGTTGTGTCATGAGCATATCCAGCAATGATCCGATTACCCGTTTCTGATCACGGCGTGGCAATACCATATCAACCATGCCATGTTCCTGCAGGTATTCGGCAGACTGGAAATCATCAGGCAGTTTTTCGCGGACAGTTTCTTCGATCACGCGGCGACCGGCAAATCCAATAATAGCCCCCGGCTCAGCAATTTGTATATCACCAAGCATGGCAAATGATGCGGTAACCCCACCAGTGGTTGGATGTGCCAGCAGAACAATATAAGGCAGATTTGCTTCGCGAATTTCCTCAATAGCAACGATGGTGCGCGGCAATTGCATCAATGACAGGATACCTTCCTGCATGCGGGCACCACCAGATGATGGAACAATAATCAGCGCGGCGTTTCGGCGGATTGCCTCACGCGCGGCTTTGACAATACCATTGCCGACGGTTTGCCCCATTGACCCGCCCATAAAGGCAAAATTGAAGGTTGCAATAACAACAGAGCGGCCATTTATCTTGCCAGCAGAAACCAGAATAGCATCATCATCACCGGTTTTTGTTCTGGCTTCTTTTAGACGGTCGGCATATTTTTTGCGGTCACGAAAACCTAACGGGTCTTTTTCCGCCGTAGCAACAGCTATGGTTTCAATACTGTCCGCATCGCAAAGCAACAAGGCACGGGATGCCGGTGCTAATGGCATGTGATAACCGCAAGCGTTGCAAGTGTTCCAGTTTTCTTCGAATTCCCGATGAAAGATCATCTGAGAGCAGGCACCGCATTTAATCCACAGGTTTTCTTTTGCTGGTTCAGGTGAAACCAGCGCTTTGATTTTTGGCAATACGGTGCGAGATAACCAGTTCATGGCGTTGCTCCTATGTTGTTATGATCCTATAATCGGGATGTTCCGGTTCTGAGATCACGGACTAATGCGAATGCTTTTTCGGCAGTATCTGGTGCAGCTATCCCATCGTCGCCCAGATTATCAGCGATAATGGATACCACCGCAGACCCGACCACCACGCCATCAGCGTGTTGTCCGGCTTCCCGAACATGATCAGGATGTTTGATGCCAAACCCGACCACGGCCGGCAGGCCAGTAAATCCACGAATATGTGTCATGGCATTTGCTATGCTGTCGGCAGATGCGCGGCCGGAACCGGTGATGCCGGTGATGGATACATAATAAACAAAGCCGCTAGCGTTTTTCACCACAACAGGCATGCGTTTATCATCGGTGGTCGGAGTGATTAGCCGGATAAATGCCATGCCTTTATTTGTTGCGCTAACACAAAGCTCCGTGTCTTCTTCGGGCGGCAGATCAACCATGATCAACCCATCCACGCCAGCATCGGTGGCAGCATCCAGAAACCGGTCAACGCCATATATATAGATCGGGTTAAAATATCCCATCAGAATTAATGGAACATGCGGGTGCTTGGCGCGAAACTGGCTAGCCATATCCAGCACTTTATCCAGCGTGATACCGGCCTTGATTGCACGCAATGATGCCGCTTGTATCACAGGGCCATCAGCCATCGGATCAGAAAATGGCATCCCAAGTTCAACAAAATCCGCGCCTGCTTCGGGCAGGCCAAGCAAAAGCTCGGTTGATGTGGCCTGATCAGGATCACCAGCAGATATAAAAATACCTAACGCGGCACGTTGTTCCGCTTTACAGGTGGCAAAACAGGTTTCTATTCGGTCAAGAGCCATTAAAGTTTCCCCTGCTTTTCAAGAATAGGAAGAACCGCGCCAAGGTCTTTATCACCTCTGCCGCACATATTCATGACAACAATCTGGTCTTTATCCATATCGCCAATCATTGTTGCGATAAACGCAATCGCATGCGCTGGTTCAAGCGCAGGGATAATGCCTTCCAGTCGTGAGCAGAGCGCAAAATATTCTAGCGCTTCCTGATCCATGGCGCTGACATAATTTACCCGGCCAATTTCATGAAGCCATGAATGTTCGGGGCCAATGCCCGGATAATCCAGCCCTGCCGAAATAGAATAGGCATCTTTGATCTGGCCTTCGTCATCTTGCAACAGATAGGTACGGTTGCCGTGCAGAATACCGGGTCTGCCACCATTTAAAGATGCTGCATGCTCACCGGTTTCAATCCCGTGACCAGCCGCCTCAACCCCGTAAATCGCAACATCCTTATCATCAAGGAAAGGATGGAACAGCCCCAGCGCGTTTGAACCGCCACCGATACATGCCACAATCGCATCAGGTAGCCTGCCTTCGGCTTCATGCAGTTGGGCTTTGGCTTCAATGCCGATAACAGATTGAAAATCACGCACCATAGCCGGATAGGGATGGGGGCCGGCGGCGGTACCAATAATGTAGAAATGGGTTTCTGCGTTTGTCACCCAATAGCGCAAAGCTTCGTTCATTGCGTCTTTTAATGTGCCGGTTCCGGACGTGACCGGATGCACTTTAGCCCCCAATAGCCGCATGCGGTCAACATTAGGTTTCTGGCGTTCCACGTCTTCTGCGCCCATGAACACTTCGCATTCCATTCCGAACAGTGCACATGCGGTTGCTGATGCCACGCCATGTTGACCAGCGCCGGTTTCGGCAATGATTTTGGTTTTGCCCATGCGTTTTGCTAGTAAAGCCTGCCCTAGCACATTGTTAATTTTGTGGGCGCCAGTATGGTTTAGCTCATCGCGTTTCATATACAGCTTGGCGCCGCCAAAATATTCGGTTAACCGCTTGGCAAAAAACAATGGCGATGGCCGGCCAATATAATGCTTACGGTAATATTCCATTTCAGCTGCAAATTCGGGATCAGTTTTGGATTCTTTCCACGCGGCTTCCACTTGCAGAATTAATGGCATGAGCGTTTCGGCAACAAAGCGACCGCCATGGATGCCAAACTTGCCATGTTCATCAGGTTGATTACGGAGCGAATTTGCTAACTGTTCATTCATAATACTCTGCTATCCTTCTATATCAGCATGTTGGCCAGCCGGTTAGTCAGCTTATTAGCCAGCCTGTTGAGCTGTTTCAATAAATGTCTTTATGGCATCATGATCTTTGACGCCACGAGAATATTCAACCCCTGATGAAACATCAAGATATCTGGCGCCACTTGCCGCCACCGCGTCACGGATAGTATCTGCTTTCAATCCGCCAGCAAGCAACCACGGTGTCTTGCCTTTATAGGATTGCATCAACGTCCAGTCAAAGCTATGGCCGGTTCCACCGGGCAAAACAGCATCCACTGGCGCTGAATCAAATAACATCCAGTCCGCCACATTATCATAGCGCAGGGCATCCTGAATATCCAATAGATTAGCAATCCGGCATGCTTTCATCACAGGGCGTTGATAGCGTGATTTAATGGCAGAAATACGGTCAGGGCTTTCATTCCCATGACACTGGATCATCCCCGGATTTAAAGCGGTAACAATCCCGTCCAGTGCAGTGTCATCAGCATTTACCACTAGCGCCACACGTGTGATCTTAAGTCCGCGCTGATCGGCGGTGGCGGCGATATCTGCGGCATCGGAAAGCGTGATATGACGTGGGGATTTCGGGTAGAAAACAAATCCGCCCCATCGGGCACCGGCGGCATCGGCCTGTTCCAGATCAGACAGATTTGCCAGACCGCAAATCTTGCAATCAATCATCGGTTTTATCTTTCATGGTGATTAGCGATGTCTGATTACTGGTCATCCTGTCCTCATCAAAATGATCGGACATATCAGCCAGATCAGATTCCAGCCGTTGAATGCGGCGATTCCCCTGATGGATTCGTAACCGGCTCATGAACAGCTTTGGCCACAGTATCAACCCGCCAATAATTAACCCAACCGAAAATGATCCCAGAACAATCATCCATAACGGCACCATGGCCAGTTGCGCATACGGCCACAGATAGATAGCGGTATCATGATTATTGGAAATAGAAATATTGGTGACCAGTGCAAGAAGCACCAAGCCCAGAAGCCAGCCCAAAATTGTTTTCAGGACATGCATATTATTACTCTGTCATTGCCTGCTTCAACAGGGTGTCAATGAATGTGTGGCTTATGACTGATTGAGACGTTCCAGCATGGATTTGCCCATTTTGAAAAACGGGACTTTCTTTTCGTTAACGTCAACGGATTCGCCGGTGCGGGGATTGCGCCCCTGACGAGCATCGCGATGACGTACTGAAAATGCGCCAAAGCCGCGAAGCTCAACCCGTTTACCTTCTGCTAGAGCATCGGTAATAGTATCAAAAAAACAATTCACAATACGTTCGATATCCCGATGATAAAGATTGGGATTAAGTTCAGCCAAACGTAAAATCAGTTCAGATTTAGTCATGTCCACCTCATAGGCTTTTAACTATGCAGATGCTTTATAAATTTGTCAACGCTTTCAATCCGTTGTTCTGATAATTGTCAGCGTTTCCGGATATAAAAAAGTGACCCCTCAAAACATAAGGGGTCACTTTGAATATGGTCTAGCGTGTCTGGTTAGACGGTCTAGCTATCATCACCATCAGTAGCGGATGTGTTCCGCTTGGCCAGCGCCGCGCCTAGAATATCACCAAGGCTAGCACCGGAATCAGATGATCCGTAATCAGCCATGGCTTTCTTTTCTTCGGTCATTTCGCGTGCCTTGATAGATAGTGACAATTTGCGTGCCTTACCATCGACCATGGTGACTTGTGCGTCGACTTTCTCATCAACGGCAAAGCGTTCTGGACGCTGTTCATCCCGATCACGTGACAGATCACTGCGACGGATAAAGCCGGTGACGTTTTCGCTAACGCTGACTTCCAGTCCACCATCAACAACTTTAGTAATTGTACAGGTGACAATATCGCCTTTCTTGATATTGGATAGCGTTTCGCCAACGGTATCTTCGGTCAGTTGCTTGATGCCCAGTGATACGCGTTCTTTGTTAACGTCGACTTCCAGCACCTTGGCTTTGACGCTATCGCCCTTTTTGTAGGACTGGATAGCTTCGTCACCTTGCACATCCCATGAGATATCGGTGAGGTGAACAAGACCGTCAATATCATCATTCAGACCGACAAACAGGCCGAATTCGGTAATGTTGCGAATCTCGCCTTCGATTTCATCACCAGCCTTAACCGTAGTGGCAAAGTTTTCCCAGGGATTAGAAATACATTGCTTGATACCAAGTGAAATCCGGCGCTTTTCCATATCGATATCAAGAACCATGACATCAACTTCTTGACTGGATGAAACAATCTTGCCCGGATGGACGTTTTTCTTTGTCCAGCTCATTTCTGAAACGTGGACTAGCCCCTCAACACCGTCTGCCAGTTCAATGAATGCACCGTAGTCAGTGATATTGGTGACACGGCCTTTGACAATGGAACTGATAGTGAAATTGGCTTTCGCGGCTTCCCACGGGTCTTCCTGAAGCTGTTTCATACCAAGTGAGATACGTTGTGTTTCAGTATTGAAACGGATCACCTTGACTTCTACGCTTTCCCCAACAGAAAGCACTTCTGATGGGTGATTAATCCGGCGCCATGCAATATCGGTGACATGCAACAGACCGTCAACGCCGCCCAGATCAACAAACGCGCCATATTCTGTCAGGTTCTTGACGATACCTGAAAGCACCTGACCTTCGGACAGGTTGGATACCAGCTCTGATCTGGCTTCTGCGCGGGATTCTTCCAGAACAGCACGGCGTGAGACAACAATGTTGCCACGCTTGCGGTCAATTTTAAGAATCTGAAATGGTTGTGGCGTACCCATAAGCGGCCCCAGATCACGAACAGGCCGGATATCAACCTGACTGCCGGGCAGGAAGGCAGTAGCGCCATCCAGATCAACCGTAAAGCCGCCTTTAACCTTACCAAAGATAACGCCGGTGACTCTTTGTTGATCGTCATGAGCTGTTTCAAGCGCGGCCCATGCTTCTTCACGGCGCGCTTTATCACGGCTTAACAGAGCCTGACCATTACGGTCTTCCAGACGCTCAACATAAACTTCAACCTGATCGCCGATATTTACGCTGGCATCCTGTCCCGGTGCCATAAATTCTTTAATCGAAACCCGACCTTCGGATTTCAAGCCGACATCAACAATGACGGCTTCTTTTTCGACTGAAATGACAGTTCCTAAAACAACACTGCCTTCGATATTCATGTCTTCGTTAAAGCTCTCTGCCAGAAGATCGGCAAAGTTTTCGCTCATGGCCTGTTCCAGACCTGTGTTAGGTGTTGACAAATGTGATCTCCGTTAAATCTGATGACAACTGGTTATACCAGATCCCGGCTGGATGGGATTACTGCGACGGTTAAGGCATTCAATCGTCACATGTCACAAGATGGTTTCCAGCCACTTGGTTAAGTTACATATGCCTGCATAGCCTTAATTATGCTGGCGGCTCTGATTCTGGCGAAACAATATATGTCATCGCCTGTTCCACCATCTGATCAATGGCATATTTGCCTGTATTGATACGGATCGCGTCTTCTGCTGGTTTGAGTGGAGCAACCGGACGATTCATGTCCCGCTTGTCTCTATCCGCAATACCAGCAAGAATATCGGCATATGTAGCGGTTTCCCAACGGGAAATCAACTCTTTATGACGTCTTTGGGCACGAATCTCAATCTCAGCGTCACAATAGAACTTTATATCGGCATTTGGGAGAATAATTGTACCAATATCACGGCCATCCAGAACCGCGCCAGATGCTTGATTTGGTGGATTCGCGGCAAAATCCCGCTGATAGGCAAGCAATGCCTGTCTGACTGCCGGAATACTGGCCACACGAGATGCCATGGCGGATGTTGCTTCCAGTCGCAAATCAGCATGGTTCAAATCATCTGTGGTCAGCTTTGCTGCTTCGCTGGCGGCATGGGCAAGCGCGTCATCCGCCGGAAATGGCAAGCGCAAAACCCGTAACGCCACTGCCCGATATAATCCACCGGTATCCAGATGCGCCAGATGGAAATGATCAGCCAGCCGTTTCGCTAACGTGCCTTTGCCTGATGCGGCGGTACCATCAACCGCAATAATCATGTGTTACCCTTATGGTTTTTTTTATCAGCATCAATTTGGTCTGCCCGGATATCGGCACCAAGTGATTGCATCAGATGATCAAAGCCGGGGAAGCTGGTATTGATTGTTTCACATCCGGTTACCGTAACCGGCTCACGGCTAGCCAGACCAAACACGAGGCATGACATGGCAATGCGGTGATCATGCTGGGCATCAATGGTCATGCCGCCTTGCTGTTCGGGTGCACCGGTAACGGTCATGCTGTCATGGGTGCTGGTAATATCAACACCGCCGCGTTGCAAGCTGTCTTCCATTAATGCGATGCGGTCGGTTTCTTTAACTCTTAATTCTTCTATGCCGGGCATGTGCGTGACACCTTCGGCAAAGGCGGCGGCCACCGCTAGCACCGGATATTCATCAATCATGGATGCGGCACGGCTAGCTGGCACGGTGATAGCTTTCAGTTGTGATGATCGGCAAATCAGATCAGCCACCGGTTCACCGCCTTCTACCCGTTCATTGCTGATGGTGATATCGCCGCCCATATCTATCAATGTCTGGTAAAGTCCAAACCGGTATGGGTTGATGCTGACGCCGGTGACAGTAACCGTGCTGTTTCTGGTGATTAAAGCAGCAACAACAGGAAACGCCGCAGATGATGGATCAGACGGCACAATAATATCAGCCGCAGTAAGACTGGCTTCACCCGTGATACTGGCCGTATAGCTGTTATCGCTATGGGTGGTTGTGGCCACATCAACCCCGAAATGGCGCAACATGCGTTCGGTATGATCGCGTGATGCCACGGGTTCTGTCACACTGGTCTGGCCGCGCGCGGTTAATCCGGCCAGCAGAATAGCCGATTTTACTTGAGCGGATGCCATGGTGCTTTGCCAGTCAAGGCTTTGTGGCTGGCGAACGCCTTTTACTGTTAGCGGCAATTTATCACCATCCCGCGCTGTGAATGTTGCCCCCATTTGACTTAGCGGGGTCATGATCCGTTGCATGGGGCGGCCGGAAAGGGAAGCATCACCGGTAAAAACAGCGGATATTCCGGCACCGGCAACAACGCCCATCAATAGCCTTGCGCCTGTTCCCGAATTACCCAGATCAAGCGGCAAACCGGGTTCTGCGAATGCGCCAAGCCCAACACCGGTGACCGTGACCACTTGTTGAGCCACATATTGACCATCGGCATTTGTTTCTGGTGTGGAGATTGTAACCCCCAATTGCCGCAAGGCAGAAGCCGTGGAAAGCACATCATCACCTGTCAGCAATCCGGTAATGGTGGTTTTGCCTTTGGCAAGCGCACCAAAAATCAGTGACCGATGCGATACGGATTTATCGCCGGGGCAGATAATTGTGCCATCAAGAGATGCCGATGCTTTGGCTGTTAGTTGCGTCATGAATGACCGTTTCCTCTATTTTCGGATTTTTATTATTTTTTTGCTTGCGGGTGCATTTTATACTTTTTAGCATGATTTACACTTGCATAATGCATGGATATAGCGAAAATCCACGGCAAGGTCAGTTTTTTTATTGACCTATCGTCATTTTTAAGCGAAATGCCTTTCACGGCTATGAACATTATTGAGGAAGTATGATGACGTCGCTTGGTACCAAAAGAACCTGTCAGTCTTGTAGCAGCAAATATTATGATTTTAACAAGGATAAAATTATATGCCCGTCTTGCGGGGAAGCGTTTGACCCCGAAGTGTCGCTAAAAAGTCGGCGTATTAAACCGGCTCTAACCGCCAAGCCCGAACCGCAATCAGCCACGGTCGTTATTGAAAATGATGACACTATCGATGACACCCTCACTGATGATGACGATGTTGTGGATGATAACGATGGTGATTTGATCAATATTGTCAAACCGGATGATGAAGATGAGAATCTTGACGGTGATCCTGCGATTGGCGAAGATTTCCTCGATCCCGAAGAAGACGAAGAAAAGTAAAAAATAACTTGCCAATACCAACGCTATGATTGTAGGTATATGCAATGTTATGGG
>JAHEII010000162.1 GCA_024639485.1 Alphaproteobacteria bacterium | reverse complement strand
TAGCGAAAGCCGTTCGCTTTATGATGCTGCCAAAGCCATTTATTCTGTTTAACCACATCATTCTTATCCAGCGCAGAATGTGGTGATTTGTTGCCTGTGTCCGGTTCAATCACAGTTGTTGCTATTAGGATAATCATTTCTTCTGTTTTATTTGTGATCTGATCTTCGCCGCCAATTAAAAAGGCCGTAGGCAGAGGATTGCGTGTTGTTCCGGGCAATCCAGTCGCTGCAGTGGTATCAATCTGTTTAAATAAACCGGCCAGAATAATCACTTCCCCGGGGGCGGCAACAAAGCTGGTATTAATCGCGTCTTCGGTTTTACCCGTTGTTGCATCCACATTAGCCAGACTGGTTTCAAAAGACTGATCTTTGAGGGCAAATTACAAAGTGAAATTATATGCTTTGCCTTATGTTTGCCGGACAGATCATCTGCTAACGGCAAATAGGGATCTATGGATGCGGACGGTGCGGTTGAGATCGCTTGTGGGATGGTTTCCTGTTCTGCCAAACGGTTCAGAAACTTGAGAACACCATCCTGATAAAGACTTTTTTCATGATAGTGGACTTGCAATAACTGGCGGCGTGGCTGTTTTTCTGGCAAGGAAAATTAATTGCATGACGCACGCATTAATGGGGCAATCAGACGTTCCTCAACGAGATGTTTTATGGTTTCAATGCTGTTATCCTGCTTTACCCTGTTGGGCAAATTGCACCCGATTAACAGAACAAATCCTGCCAGAACACAGCCGATAATCGCATGATGCATTATTAATATTCGTGTTAATAGTGGTATGTTAATTCTTTTTAGATGAGTTGTTTTTAGAAATCTGTTTGATTTCGCTTGTAATCGCTTCTCTGATAATCGGTTCTACAGATTTGTCTAGATAATCAATAACAATATGCCGTACCAGATTGGTAAATGCTTCACCAAATATATATTCTGGTGATTGCTCATTTATCTCATGTGGTAATTGTTTTGGGGATTGCTGGCCAAGAGTAGATGTGCTTTTGATGCGGTTTATAGCATCTTTGGGTGCATCCTCTGGTATATCAGAAAAATCAGCTGGCCGGTTACCGGGTGGTGTTTCCATACTGGCTTTTTCAACACGTTGCCGCAATTCCCCCAAATCGTAATTAAAAGAATGCAGATAATGATCTTCGGCTGAGCTATCCGATGTTTCAACAGGAGAATCATTCTTTAACGGTTCTATTGCATTGGCTTCATTCCACAAAACCTCAATAGAAGACATGATATGTGCTTCAGTCTGTTGCAATGGTAATTCTCCTGTCAATATCAACTTGTTATCATTTCATTATATTGACTATTTTAATATGCAGAATGGCTCATAAGCATCCAGAGCAATTGCAATTATATAGGTTATGAAACTAATTCCAAGCAAAACTCAATAGGGAAGAATGATTATTGTTCTCCGGGTAAAAAAAGCGCATCAGAAACCCGTAAATTACTCCAATCCATGCGGCAAAAATAAATACCATGATATAGCCAATAGCACCTCTCCGGATGCTGATAGCCGCCAATAGCCATGGATGGGCGCTATCTAATCCATGTTTTCCGAGTATTATAATATAGCTGAGGTTTAACCCATATATACAGCCAGTTGGAACAATCATGCCGAAAAACGCGATAAATAAAGCAAATTGATCAGCGATTAGGCCAAGCATGATCATGGTAATCAGGTTTATCTGAGCTTTGATATCAAGCAAAAATAAGCCATCACAACCATACCTAAAGACAGACAATAAGTATTTCCTTATATACAAATAGGTAATTATATTGCATGTAATATTATAATAACATAAAGTTTAATTTCTTAATAAGTTAACTTGTTTGGTGTTTTATGACTTTATCCTTACCAGGAAAATCAATATTTTTTGGGAACATAAAGGGTGGTGTTGGAAAAAGCACGCTTTGCATGTTTCTATATGAGATTTTACGCGAAAAGCTATCGCATTATAAAACCCATTTGATTGATACAGACCCCCAGATGACAGCATCTACGGTTTTGCGTGGTATGATGCCAGCGGAAGAAATCAGGCAATTGCCAACCGGCGATCATTTTGACGGGGTGGGCATATCCTCGCTAGATGGATTGATAAAAAATACGTTAATTGACGAAAATAATATTATTTTCATAGATAGCGGTGCCGGTCGATTAGGTAGCATGATGCAGGTTGTCCGGTTAACCGATGTCATTATCGTTCCGACCTCGCTATCCTGGACGGATTTACGGCCGACCCTAGAATTTATTCATAATATTGATGAACATAAACAGGATTATGGTATCACTAATCCGCATATTGTTATGGTGCCAAACCGCATTTCACCCAATCAGCGTGATTACAGTATTCTTAATGATTTTGTCAAAGATATCAATGTGATCATTGCGCCACCTATTTCCGATTATGCGATTGTGCGGAATAAATCACATGGATATAAAGGCATCAGTGACATTAAAGGAAGTAAGTTCCACGCCGAATTAGACCGGCTTGCCAGTTTCCTGATCAGCCATGCTATCAGCGGTGAGCTTGATCGTATTTACGGTACTTAAGCGGCCATCTGCCTAGCTACCCATTGATGGAAATAATGTGTCGGGCCATCCATAACCGGAGAAAATTGCCCACCATCATATTGTGGTGCTGACCGGCCATTAAACATCCCCTGAACCACGCCGATATCTTCGATAAATATATCTTTCCACATGGTGCTATTTTTCTGACGCATGTCGGCATAGCTATCATCGAGGGCTGACGGGTCAGCATAATAAATTTCAATCTGTTCTGTTGTTTTATTCACCGCATCAGGGGTGATAATGATGTTGTAAACATGATCTCTGTGAACGCCAAGCAGCACATTCGGGTATAGCGCAAGATATTCTGCCGCCTGATCCCATTTATTGCTGATGCCGGCAAAATTGGGAAAGGTGCGTCCTGTTTCATCAAGTGATGGATTATAGACATAACTGCCCTGACCAGAATAATGACCGGGGCCTTCGATATGATAATGATCTTCAAGACGCGAATAAGAATTAAGCCCCGGATGAACAAAAGGCAGGTGATAGGATTCGCAATAATTTTCAATCGCCAGTTTCCAGTTGCTATTCAGCGTCAAACTAAAACTGGAATCTGCACCGGAATGATAAATGGGTTTATCAAATTCAGCCCAGCGGGTGATAATATCGCTATGCATGTCTTCAAAAGCAGGGGCTTTGCCATCAATATTGACAAAAATAACATCCATCCAGACATGGCTTCTGATCTGGTTTAGCGACAGACATTCTTTATCTATCGCTTCATGTTCGTGGATGTCAGCACCGCCAACATGTGGCGTTGCCCGTAAATGCCCGTCCATGTCATATGCCCATGCATGATATGGGCATGTAATCGGGCCATTTAACCGTTTGGGTTCATCAACCAGAATCATACCGCGATGGCGGCATACATTTTCAAATACCTTGATCTCACCGTCTTTATTCCGCGTTACCAGCATGGGAATTCCAAGCATGTTCACAGGCATAACGCATCCGGCGTGTGGAATGTTTTTGCCAGTCGTCAAAGCTGTCCAGTTTTTATAAAAGACATGCTGGCGTTCAGCGTCAGCCATTGTTTCATCAATATACATAGCGTTAGGCAGGCCACGAGCTGTTGCAATTGGTGACAAAACCGCGTTGATATCATGTGCTTGCATATATGTATTCTCCATCATGTAAACGGAACATTATCGTTATGTGTGGTTGTCATATTATCAAAAATATGGTCAGGATGCGCAATGAAAATGTCATCACAACACAACACTCTACCACCATCACTTTATGGTGTGGTTAAACCAGCTAGTTTTCCAGAAACGCGCTTAATTTATCAGAATACGGCATGGGCAACGCGGTTGCAGATGCAGGATGATCTGAAAAATGCGGACGACTGGATCAGACGCTTTGGCCGGTTTGAGGCATTTGATAACAGTTTTGCGGAACCATTAGCGCTTTGTTACCACGGGCATCAGTTTGGCACTTATAACCCTGATCTGGGGGATGGCAGAGGGTTTTTATATGCGCAGATTATTGATCCGGATAACGGTCATCTGCTTGATTTTGGCACTAAAGGGTCTGGCCAGACGCCATTTTCCAGAGGTGCAGATGGCAGATTAACGCTGAAAGGTGCTATGCGTGAGCTATTGGCAACAGAAATGCTTGACGCGCTTGGGGTGAATACCTCCAAAACGTTTGCAATTGTTGAAAGCGGTGAGTCATTAGAGCGTCATGATGAACCGTCGCCAACACGGGCAGCGGTTTTAACGCGGCTTTCCCATGGTCATATCCGCATTGGTAGCTTCCAGCGTTTAATATATATGGACGATCAGAACAGCCTGGAATCGTTGATCAGATATGTTCTTGCCAATTATTACGCGATAGATCATGCCGAACAGATGCCAATAGCAGAAGCCGCAGAAAGCCTGCTTTCGCTAGTTGCTGAACGGTTTGCCCATCTGGTGTCCACATGGATGGCCGCCGGATTTGTGCATGGGGTGCTAAATACCGATAATTTCA
>JAHEII010000148.1 GCA_024639485.1 Alphaproteobacteria bacterium | reverse complement strand
CTACGGTTAATGGAACAACACCGCGCTGTCCCATCCAGACCGATGAATACCCCAGAATATCACCAGCATTGATCAAGGTTTGCTTTTTGAATGTACGGAACGTCAAATCCATCAGCCGGATGCCTTCGTTTTTGCGTTCTTTAATAGACGACATGCCATTTAGTACCATCACCACACGCTGATCACCACGCTGTGCTGATCCAACCAACCCGTATCCGGATGCTTCGGTATGGCCTGTTTTCAAACCATCGGCACCAGTCACGCCATAAATTAACGGATTGCGATTTGGTTGGGTGATTTTGTTATAGGTAAAACTGCTTTCCGCGAACATCGGATAATATTCCGGAAACTCAGAAATAATGGAACGCCCCAGAATAGCCAGATCACGAGCTGTAGTTGTTGTCACATCATCCGGCCAGCCGGTAGAGTTACCAAAAACCGTATTTGTCATGCCTAACTCAGCCGCTTTTTGGGTCATAATCTGTGCAAAAGCGTCTTCGGTTCCGGCCAGACCTTCTGCGACGACAATCGCCGCGTCATTGCCGCTTTGTACAATAATCCCGCGCAACAAATCAGCAATTTCAACTTTGCTACCCGGTTCAAGAAAGGTTCTGGAGCCGCCCTTTTTCCATGCCTTTTCTGAAACAATGAAAGCATCACTCATAGTAAGATCATTGCGTTTCAGATGTTCCATCAGAATATAGACCGTCATAATCTTAGCCATGGATGCCGGTTTCATCGGCTGATCAGCATTCTTTTCGTATAAAACATCGCCGGTATCATAATCCATGATCATGACATATTCTGATGACGTCATAATGTCAGCGCGTGCAAAAATGGATGGAAGCATGATAGCGAAAGACATCGCTAATGCAGTAAATAATCTAGCAAGTTTCGACATGACTACCCTTTACATATTCAATCTGTATTCAAAACATAATAACGGTATACGGCGCGGTTATGGTGACAATATGGTTATTCGAGGATGATCTTTGAGCCTTGATAGCCTCTATCAATAACAGATAGCAAGATCATATCAGCTTCTTCAACCGAGGATAATGGGCCTAAACGTACTCTGTGTAAGGTTTCTACACCATCATCAAGGATTGATATTTTGCCACTTGTAATATCAGCCACACGGCTAAGCACTGTTTCTGCGTTTGTTTTGTTTTGAAAGGCACCGATCTGTATCCATATCTCTGTTGATAACGCCTGATTTTCAAGCAGATTGGCTGAACGTGAATTATTAATGATATCAATAGCAGACTGATTATTATCCCCACCGCCAATAGTCTGACCATTTTCAAGCGTCAACACACTAACCGGAATAATAGCAGGTTCAGTTGATGGCATTTCCGGTTTCTCCAAGTCACTCAACATGGGGAAATTACCGTTCTTTGCCTCACGTTCCATACGCAAGCTTTCTTCGACTAGTATTTGCACTCTGACTCTGGCAACGCCATTATCCCGAAATCCCAGCACCCTTGCGCCTTCTTCGGATAAATCAATAATGCGCCCAGCCACAAACGGGCCCCGATCATTGACCCGAACCGCGATTGAACGACCATTTTCAAGATTGGTAATCCGCACCACCGATGGCAGTGGCAGGGTTTTATGTGCGGCTGATATAAGCTCCGGATCAAAAATCTCACCATTTGCGGTTGGCTTGCCTGCATCTGCCGGCCCATACCATGATGCAATTCCAGTCTGATCATAATTCAGATCACGTTCAGGATAATACCAGACCCCAAATATTTCATAAGGATTACCAATTTTATAATGGGGCGCCGGAGCTTGCTGACTAGCGGTTGTTCCATCATTAGCCTTATTCATTTTTTTTATGGCAGTAGCCGCTAATTCGATATTGGTACAGCCGGTCATACCCAATGCAAATAAAATAATCGTAAAATAATGAAAAAAGCGCATCATAGCCCCTAACGCATACTATCAGCCAGAGTCCCAACGGCAATGGCAAAATAATTAGACCGGTTCCAGCGTAGAATGGCTTCATAATTAGCATAAACCAGATAAGCGGGCCCATCAGCACCATCCGGCATAACCAGACGCGCTTTTAATGGACGGGTTGGCAGCGCCGAACCATCCGCGCTTTTAATGCCTAACTTTGACCATTCGGGTAGCAATTTTTTGGTTTTATTATCATGCAATGCCATGGCTTTGGATGGGCTGGCAATACCATCAGACGGCAATGACACCAAACGCCCCCATGTCATATCACTACGCCAGCCTACACTAGATAGATAATTGGCGGCTGAAGCAAAAACATCGGATTGTGTATCCCAAATATCTTTTTTGCCATCATTGTTATAATCTTGCGCATATTGCCGAAAAGAAGACGGCATAAACTGGCTTTGCCCCATAGCACCAGCCCAGCTTCCATTCATATTGGCAGCGCTAATATGGCCATCTTCTATAATGTGCAGTGCATCCATCAATTCTTTGCGGAAAAACTTTGACCGGCGGCCATCATAAGCCAGTGTCACTAGCGCCGGTATGACCTTGAAACCGCCCTGCACGCGACCAAAATCGGTTTCAATGCCCCATAACGCAACAATAAAACGTGGCTGAACGCCATATTTGGCACCTATTTCATCAAGCATGGCACGATGTTCTTCCCGTCTTGCCTGCGCTCTTTTCTGGCGCGATACAGGAACCACTCTTTCCAGATATTGTGCAAATGTTAATGTGAATTCAGGCTGGCTACGATCAAGTTCTATCACACGCGGGATCAAGGCTACATCGGTTAATGCCGCATCCAGTGTTTCGCTAGAAATACCATCTGCTATTGCGTCTTTTCGCAAATCATTAAGCCACATATCAAAATCCGCATCAGCATAAGCCGTTGAGAAAGAAAGAATACAGACAAGTGTCAATATGATCCGGTGCACCGAAAGTCTCCTGTTATGGCGTGTTATTATCATAATCCTATACCATATTTTGTATCTGTAATACGAAGAAATGACAATATAAATGGCTTTAATAGGTCAGAAACAGCATCTTGGCTTCAATTAACAGATAAAGACATAGTGGCACAGTTATAGTAGCTATGATTGTGCTGATCAAACATGATGTCGCGGCACGGCCAACATAAATATTATAATGTTGCGCCAGCATGTAAACATTTGCGGCAACCGGCAGACTAGCGCTAAGAATAGCAACATTTATCCACAACATATCTGCCCCCGGAAACAGCGCAAATATAGCAATAAGTATTACCGGATGCATAATGAGCCGCCAAAGACTGATCATGCTTATTTCCCCGACAGCGGATTTGATAGGTTGCCCGTATAGCGTCATCCCTAGCGCAAATAATGCGGTCGGTGCCGCCGCACCAGCAATAATATTGACGAGATTATCCAACATGACCGGCAATTGCATTCCAGTCATGGCAAAAATAACCCCGAATACAAGCGAGATCAGCAACGGATTACTGATCATGGTTTTAATGATATTCAACATCACCATAGCCGGATTTCCCTGCCGTGGGGCGACAAACGCCGCGACCAGTGCCAGCAAAACAATTGTATCGGCCATGAGAATCAAAGCCATCGGGATGGCCGCCTCAGCCCCGAAGGCCATAATAGCCAGTGGCACACCCATATAGCCGTAATTCGGATAAGCAGAAGCCAGCCCAAAAACCCCACTTTCGCGGGTTGTTAGTCGAAAAAGAACAGCTCCTATCCCTGCACTGGATAGAAAAATAATCAATGTTGAAAGCTCATACCGCCAGACAAAACCCCAATTCAGGATATCGCTGGCATCGCTTTTTGCGACATTGATAAACATGAAAGCTGGCAAGACGATAAAAAAAGCAAAGCGGGAAAGAATTTTTGCCGCGCTATCATCAAAAAATCCAATCATCCGGCTTCCCATACCCATAAAAATCAGGGCAAAAAACGGAACGGATAGGGTTAATGCTTCTATCATGAGAGAAAATTCTAAAGCTGAAGGAAAGATTAACTATCGCTCAGGATCAGCATTTTGACAAATAACTTATTCGTTTAAGAGCCCAAAAACAGGGAAATAAAATAATCCTTAACTTCTTTGCAATTGTGGCTTTATTTATTTGCCATCCGGTGCTATTACACCAGCAACGGATGGGTGGCAGAGCGGTTGAATGCACCGGTCTTGAAAACCGGCATGGGTGAGAGCCCATCGTGGGTTCGAATCCCACCCCATCCGCCATTTTCCATTACCTTTAAATCTTATTTTTAATTGTTGTGATCTATTTTTTCCTTGTTTTTATGGGATAATATGGGATCATCTGTGCATAAAAGTGATGTTCTGTCCATTGCTATCCATCCCAGTCTTGGTTATAATGTGGGGGTAATTGTGGGGTTTATATAGCATGGCTTCTGGACGAGCACATAAGCTTTCAGCATTAGATGTAAAAAGAGCTTCCAAGCCGGGTAAATATGGCGATGGAAATTGCCTCTATCTCGTTGTTACCGAATCTGGTGCCAAGCACTGGCTTCTCAGGCTTGTTATTCGCGGTAAAAGACGTGATATGGGGTTGGGTAGCGCTGATCTGGTCAGTCTTGAGGAAGCCCGTGATTTGGCAAGACAGTATAGAAGATCTGCTCGTCTTGGCGGTGATCCCATTTCTGAACGCAAAGCAAGTGCTGGGAAGCTTTTCAGCTTTAAGGAAGCAGCCATTAAAGTCCATGAGCTAAACG